>PWQX01000071.1 GCA_003556605.1 Spirochaetaceae bacterium | reverse complement strand
GCGCATAGCGATGCTCACAAGTGCAATTTGAGGTTACTGCAGCGTGATTGCCAAAAGACTAACGCAGAACGGTATCGTCGGCCTGGTACTGGCGGTCGCCGGTATCGGGGGCTTCATCTGGACGTTCTCCTCGTCGCTCCGCCCAATGGAGCTATTCGTACCCCGTATTGCGATGTGGCTGATTATCATCGGCGG
Source organism: Spirochaetaceae bacterium (assembly GCA_003556605.1). Taxonomy (GTDB): domain Bacteria; phylum Spirochaetota; class Spirochaetia; order DSM-27196; family SLAA01; genus B1Sed10-166. The sequence goes on along the minus strand of PWQX01000071.1, from coordinate 42,484 downwards.
CGCGTTGGTGCTGCTCCGCGACCTCATGAAACCCGAGAGGGCCGAGCAGCTGAGCAAGGCTCTGGTACTCCCGTACGCGATCGGCGTTGCCCTGGCGATGTGGTTGTACGGCTGGGCGTTTCGAAACATCGGCCTGGTCACATCTACCTTCCTGTTTCTGGCGATTTGGTGGATATGGGTAGCCTTCAGAGATGCACGCTGCACAGGTTCGACTGAAGGCTTAGCAATACGAATCGCGAAACTCCTGGCGCTCGCTCTCGCGATTGCGGTGGTCATCCACTTACTGTTTATTTCACTGCTCAACATGCACATGCCGCGAACCCTACTACCCTAATCGGAGTGATCGGATGTTCGACTTCAACGTGGAAGCTGCACTTGCCGCAACATCGCTGGTACTTGCGCTCGACACTGCGCTCTTCGTCGTGATCGGTATCGTGGTCGGAATTACTACCGGAGCGATCCCCGGTTTAGCACATAGCCTCCCAATCGCCCTGGTGTTACCGTTCTCGTTCTTTCTTCCGATCCACCAGACGATGGGGTTGTTGATCGGCACCTACCAGGGCGGCACCTACGGCGGCTCTATTACCGCAATCGCGTTCGGAACACCGGGAACTCCCGGGGCTGCGGCAACAGTTGCCGACGGCTACGCCCTGACCCAACAGGGAAAAGGCAAGAAGGCCCTGCAGATGGGGCTTTACTCTTCGGTAGTCGGGGGTGTGTTCGGCTCTCTTGTGCTGATCTTTCTGGTGGTTCCAATCGGCTCTATGGCGCCGCGCTTTGGCCCTGGTGAATTGACGGCGCTGTATTTCTTGGCGTTGTCGCTGGTAGTTGTGTTTTCAACCGAGAACCCCGGTAAGGGAATCCTCTCCGCCGGGATCGGGTTCTTTTTGGCGATCATCGGACGCGATATCATTACGGGAGGGCTGCGGTTCACCTTCGGGATACGGTATATGCAGGCCGGGTTTCCGTTGGTCCCGCTCTTGATGGGCTTCTTCGCGCTCCCTGAAATCATCAAACAGATTCACGGCGTAATCACCGATCCCGCGCACGCCGGGGAGGTTTCTGAGAAGGGCCTTGAGCTGCCGAAAAGGGCCGAAGAAGGCCTGACCCTCAAGGAGTTTTTGCGCAGCTGGAGGGGAACCGGTATCGGATCGGTCGTCGGCACCTTTCTAGGCGCCCTGCCCGGACCGGGCGCTACCTTGGCCGCCTACACCTCGTACAGCGTCAATAGCCAGTTCACCAGCGACAGAAAGTACGGGAAAGGATCGCTTGAGGGAGTGGCCGCAGCCGAGTCGGCAAACAACGCCACTTGTGGAGCGACCTTTATCCCGATGCTTACCTTCGGCATCCCCGGAAGCTCGATTGCCGCGCTCTTGATGGCGGCACTCATTATGGAGGGGGTTCCGGTAGGGCCACGCGTGGTGATCGACCACACCCAGGTTGTTTATACCATTTTTCTGCTGATGCTCCTGGCTAACCCGGTTAACCTTATCTTCGGCAAGTTGCTGATCCCGGTATTTACGCGGCTCACCAAGATCCCCGCGTCAATTCTGTGGCCGGCTATCGCCATTATTTTGGTGATCGGAACCTACGCGTACAACAACCGCCCCTTCGATATCATCATGTGTATCGCAGCGGGGCTCATTGGGTACTTCTACAGATGGTTTAAGCTACCGGACGGCCCGCTGGTGCTCGCGTTTCTCGTGACTCCGCTGTTCGAAGCCAGCTTTCGGCAGGCTTTGACGATTTCCCGCGGCGACTATTGGTACTTCATCGGCAGCAATATCTCGCGAACGCTTTGGGTGGTCACAGCGTTGTCTATATTCTTTTTTCTGAAGAAGAAAAGAAAACTCGTCGACAAGCTATGAGCTCAATGGCGCCAGATAGCTGTCGAGCAGCGCCCGATATACCTCAGCTCCGACGGGAATGATCTCGTCGGGGTAGTCGTAGGTGTCACTGTGCAACTGCGGCTGAGCCTCACCGGCGCCGATACCGAAAAACGCTCCGTCAAAATGCTGCAGATACCTGCCGAAGTCCTCCGACCAGCGAAACGGTTCATCCACCGTGCGGCATTCCCAGCCGCGCTGGCGTGCGACTTCGACGATCCGGTCCACCACCGCGGCATCATTCTCGGTAACTGCAAACTCTTCGCGCCACTCAATCTCACAGCTCAAGCCAGCCGGGGCAGCCAAGCCTTCCGCCTCTTCGGCAATCAACGACTTGAGCTTCAGCAAATCGTCGTTATAGTACGCGCGCAGCACCCCCATCACAACCGCCTCCCCAGGCGCCGTGCCGAAGTTGGCTCCAAGCTCAACGGCACCCACGCGTGCCGAGGTGATCGTACCAGTGGACCGCGCACCAAACGCGCTTTGTCTGTGTGTTTCAATTCCGTTCACGAACTCCATCAGGCCGGCGACCGCTGCAGTAGGGTTGAGACCGTGCTCGGGATAACTGGAATGCGAGGTGCGCCCACCGAAAGTCACAATGAACCCGACCGACGCCGCGGCAAAGATGCCGCTACGCACCACCAGCACACCGCACGGAAAGGTCGGCAGATTGTGAAACCCAAGGACAACATCCGGGCTAAGTGCCGTGAAGCGCCGATCGTCGAGTAGCGCAGCGGCACCGGTACCGGTTTCTTCGGCCGGCTGAAACAACAACACCGCCTTGCCACGTGTTATTCCACGCCTTCGCAACGACTGCGCTACCGCGATCATCGTCGCCATGTGTCCGTCGTGCCCGCAGAGATGGGCCACACCGTCGCGAACCGAGCGATGCGAGCGTTCGCCGGTCTCCCGAATCGGAAGCGCGTCGAGCTCGCAGCGCAGCATAACCGTGGGCCCCTCGGCCTTTCCCTCATAGACGGCGCACACACCGGTCCGCATGCGGCTCAGCCCGGTAATGAGCTCGTCCGGCCCCGCAGCAGCGAGTTCCTGCACCACCGCGGCGGCGGTCTGGTATTCCTGCTCCGACACCTCCGGGTGGCGGTGTAGGCGCCGCCGGAGAGCGGCTATCTGATACCAATTAACGTCTAAGGCACTCGCATGTGAACTCTGCATGCCCGGCAGCGTAACGAATTGACGCCTGAAGATCAACGCGCCGCCCTGTGCTGCAACACAGCAGCCACGCCGGACGGCAGTGTGGTATAATCTCGGGCACAATCATGCGAGAGCGTACACACGCACCACCAAGCACTGGAATCCGAGAGCTCGACGAAGTGCTCACCGAGCTGCGGCTCGGCGACAATGTTGTCTGGCAGCTTGATGATATCGAGCATTACACCCCCTTCGCGCAGGCGCTTGCCCTGCACGCGCTTATGATCGGGGAGCGATTAGTGTATTTCCGCTTCGCCGATCACCCGCCGGTGCTCTTAGAGGAAAACCCGGCGGTAATGGTGCACTACACCAGACCTGAGGCTGGGTTTGAGAACTTCATAACGCACATTCATCGTACGATTCGCGACATGGGCCAAGGCGGATATTACGTGTTCGATTCACTGTCTGATTTGAGCAGCACCTGCTACAGCGACCGAATGATCGGCAATTTCTTCCTGCTCACCTGCCCGTTGTTGTGCCGGCTGAATACCATCGCCTATTTCGCGTTATACCGTCATTGGCATTCGTACCACGCCGCCTTGCCGATCTTCGAAACCACACAAGTATTACTCGACGTTTACCGCTATAAGCAGCGTTACTTCATCCAACCGGGCAAGATCGCCCATCGCACAAAGGCGAAGCAACTAGTGCTGCATGAATGGGTTGAAAGCGGGATGCAGCGCGTCACCAACAGCCCGCTCGTGAGCGCGGTGATGGCGACTTCGCCATGGGCGGGGCTGCGCACCGCACCGTACCGCATGGTCGGGCTGTGGGACAAGACGTTTCTCCAAGCGGAGGCGGTACAGAACGCAGTGGACGCCGGGGACGTGCTGGTGCTGCACGCGCAGGAGCAGTTCGAGAAACTCGTGAAACTGATCGTCCCACGCGAGAAGCAACTCATAGAACTCGCGCGCCGTTATCTCTCGTTGCGCGACGTTATCGCGATCTGGAAACGCATGACCGGCACCGGCATGGTGGGCGGCAAAGCGATGGGCATCCTACTTTCGCGCGCAATACTAAAGCAGAACAGCGCGATCTGGGAAGACCGCCTCGAGTTACACGACACGTTCTATATTGGCTCGGATGTGTTCTACACCTTCTTGGTCACCAACGACTGCTGGTGGGACCGCCAGCGCCAAAAAGACCCTCAAAGCTTTCTCATCGGCAACAACCGCGTACGCGAACGTATCCTCAGGGGCAGCTTTCCGAAATACATTGTGGAACGCTTCGAGGATGTCCTCGAGTATTTTGGGGAGTCCCCCATCATCGTTCGTTCGAGTAGTCTGCTTGAGGACAACTTCGGCAACGCCTTTTCGGGAAAGTACGACTCGGTGTTCTGCGTGAATCAAGGTCGCTTGACTGACCGCTTAGCCGCGTTTCTCGACGCGGTGCGCACCATTTACGCCAGCACCATGAGCGACGAAGCGCTCGACTACCGCAACCGCCGGGGTGTGCTCGACAAGGACGAACAGATGGCCCTGGTGGTGCAGCGTGTTTCCGGCGACCTATATGGCCGGTACTTCTTTCCGCACGCCGCAGGTGTGGCATACTCGTACAACCCTTACGTTTGGGATCCGTCCATCGACCCCGAAGCCGGTGTAATCCGTTTGGTGTTCGGGCTTGGTACCCGCGCGGTCGACCGCTCCGACGACGACTACACACGTATCGTTGCACTGAACGCCCCGCAGAAACGACCTGATTCGGATTTTGAGGCGATGAAACGCCACACGCAACGGCGAGTTGATGTGCTCGATCTCGAGGCCAACAGTTTTCAAAGCGTTCATTTTCTTGATCTGGCAGCCGCGGCGGAGCGCAATGGCTTGCCGGTTTCAATGTTCGCAATTCGCGACCATCAGGGTGAGCGCCGCGCGCGCGAGATGCGGCTCCAGGGCACCGCGCAGTGGGTCGTTACTTTTGATCGGTTCCTCGAAGAGAGCTCGTTCGCGGAGGATATGCGACTGTTGCTAAAAACCCTGCGCGAAGCCTATAACGCCCACGTTGACGTTGAGTTCACCGTAAATGTAGAGCCCGACGGATCATACCAGCTCAACCTGGTGCAATGTCGCCGCTTCCCAGTTCAGAACACCACCGCCCTCGCCCCTGCGCCGGTCCCTTCTATAGATCGCGAGCAAATCGTTATCCACACTGCCGGATCGGTCCTCGGATGTGGACGGGTGGCTGCCGTTGACCGCATTATCTACGTCGACCCTGAAGGCTATCAGACGCTCTCGGACAAAGAGCGTTATGGACTTGCCAACGTGATCGGCAGGCTCACGCACAGCTATCAGCCGGACAAGCGCACAGCCAAGCCGACTATTCTGTTAATTGGCCCTAGACGCTGGGGGACGAGCACGCCCTCGCTGGGTGTGCCGGTGGCATTCAACGACATCAACACCGTGTCGGTAATCTGGGAGATTGATTATATGCGCGCGGGACTGACCGCCGATCTCTCGCTCGGCACGCATTTCTTCAATGACATGGTTGAGGTAGACATGCTCTACGTTGCACACGCCGTCAACCAGCCTGAGAACCTGCTGCGTCGCGAATTCTTTCTAGAACAGCCCTCGATTCTCACCGATATTGCACCGGATCTCGGAAGCTGGGCCGGGGTTGTCCGCATCTTCGATTGCGGCCATGAGCGCGGCGCCGGAACCGTTGTGTACGTGTATGCCGACTCAGAACGGCAGGTAGCTGAGCTGTACTACACCAACCCTTGATCCAGCATCGCGTCGGCCACCTTCGTAAAGCCGGCTATGTTCGCGCCGGCCACGTAGTTACCGGAATATCCGTATTCCTCAGCCGCTTGGCTGGCGGCCTGGTGGATTTGTCGCATGATTTGGCGAAGTCTGCCGTCTACCTCGTCCTCCGTCCAGGACAGGCGCATTGAGTTCTGGCTCATCTCCAATCCGGAGGTGGCTACACCGCCGGCGTTCGCCGCTTTCCCCGGACCAAACAACACTCCGGCCCTTTGTAAGGCATCCACCGCCTCGGGCGTAGTAGGCATATTCGCACCTTCAGCCACAACCTCCACGCCGTTGGCGACCAGGCGTTCCGCATCCGCGAGTTGAATCTCGTTTTCGGTGGCGCTCGGGAACGCCGCCTCGCAGGGCACGTCCCACGGACGCGCGTCGGGATAGAACGACGCGCTCGGGTAGCGCTCGCTATATTCCTGTATACGCCCGCGACGGATATTCTTCAGCTCCATCACGAAGCGCAGCTTCTCAGCATCGATGCCGTCGGGATCATAGATATACCCGTTGGAGTCGGAGAACGTGATCGGTGTTGCGCCGAGCTCAAGAGCCTTCTTGGCGGTGAACTGCGCGACATTCCCCGATCCCGAGATCACGCAGGTCTTGCCTTCCAGCGACCGCCCGCAGTGTGCCAGCATTTCGCCGGCAAAGTAGACCGCACCGTAGCCGGTTGCCTCCGGCCGTATCAGAGAGCCGCCCCAGTTCACCGACTTTCCGGTCAGAACGCCGGAAAACTCGTTCTCCAGCCGCCTGTACTGCCCGAACAAATACCCGATCTCCCGCAGCCCCACGCCAATGTCGCCGGCCGGCACGTCGGTGTACTGACCGATGTGTCGATACAACTCGGTCATGAACGACTGGCAGAACTTCATCACCTCGGCATCAGACTTTCCTTTGGGGTCGAAGTCGGAGCCCCCTTTTGCTCCGCCCATCGACAGTGTGGTCAAGGCGTTCTTGTAGGTCTGCTCAAACGCCAGAAACTTCAGAATGCTGAGATTGACCGTTGGATGGAAGCGCAGTCCACCTTTGTACGGCCCGAGAACGCTGTTGAACTGTATCCGAAATCCGCGATTAATCTGATACTCACCAGCATCGTCGATCCACGGTACCCTGAACATCACCACACGCTCGGGCTCTGTCATACGCTCAAGGATCTTGGCTTTACGATAATCCGGGCGTTTCTCCAGTACCGGTGTTAGCGAGTCCACAAACTCCTGCACCGCTTGGCAGAACTCGGGCTGTTCAGAGTTGTTCTTGCGAACGTGGTCGAGAATATCGTCGGTGTAACTCATGCCGGCCTCACCCCCCTGGAGTACCTCCGGCACTCCATTGTCGGCGATTGGATCGCGGTTTTGGACTCAGCAGAGTCCAGTATATCGGCCGAAGCCGAGTCTGGCAACGCGGCGCGCACGCACTCTGCCCGGCCTAAGCAAGCTGAAGAAATCGAGCCGTGAAGTGGCGCAAGAATCGTGGCTGCCATTCGATGCGATAACCCGGAAGCTGGTTCTTGCATGTGTACAGGTTCTCAATACACTCAATTACGTAGTCCACATGGCTCTGGGTATACACCCGTCGCGGAATCGCAAGCCGCACGAGGTCCAGCGGTGCGGCTTGTTCGCTGCCGTCGGGCTGCATTCCGAACATCACCGTTCCAATCTCGCACGCGCGAATTCCGCCTTCCACGTACAGCGCCACCGCCAACGCCTGCCCCGGGTACGCGAGCGGCGGTATGTGCGGCAACAGAGTGCGCGCGTCGATATACACCGCGTGCCCGCCAACCGGTTTCACGATTGGTACGCCGATTCGCGTCAAGGCGTTACCGAGATACTGCATTGAGGCCATACGATACCGCAGGTAGTCCTCCGCAACAATCTCCTGCAGGCCGATTGCAATCGCCTCGAGGTCTCGCCCGGCAAGGCCTCCGTAGGTTGGAAAGCCCTCGGTGAGAATGAGGATATTGCGCGCCTGATCGGCCCAGTCGCCGTTGTTGAGTGCAAGCCACCCACCGATATTCACGAACGCATCTTTCTTGGCGCTCATTGTCATTCCGTCGGCGTACGAAAACATCTCACGTACGATATCCGGCACCGAAACATCCGCGTAACCGGGCTCACGGGTTTTTATCAGATACGCATTCTCGGCGAAGCGGCACGCGTCGTAGAACAGCGGCACCTTGTAGCGGGAACACACTTCACGCACGCCGCGCATGTTTTCCATTGAGACCGGCTGCCCGCCGCCGGTGTTGTTCGTGATCGTAAGCATCACAAGAGGGATTCGGTCGTGCGCGTCGCTAAGCAGCCGCTCCAGCGCCTCAAGATCCATATTGCCCTTGAACGGGTACTCGTCGGCAGGGTCCTTGCCCTCGGCAATTACCAGGTCAATTGCCTCGGCACCCGACATCTCAACATTCGCCCTGGTGGTGTCGAAATGCGTGTTGCTCGGGATCGTGGCACCCTTGTTGGCCGCAACTGTGAACAGAATCTTCTCCGCTGCCCGGCCTTGGTGCGTGGGGATGACGTGCTCAAACGGCATGAGGTCTTTCACGGCACGCTCAAAGCGATAGTACGACGGCGACCCCGCGTAGCTCTCATCGCCCTGCATGATCCCCGACCACTGCCCGGCGCTCATCGCAGAGGTGCCGGAATCAGTGAGTAGGTCGATCATCACGTCGTCTGAATGCAGGTTAAACAGATTATAGCCTGCCTCACGGATACATTTGGCCCGCTCCTCCTTAGTGGTTACCCGAATCGGCTCCACCGACTTAATGCGAAAGGGTTCAATAATAGTCTTCATAATGTCGTTACTATACCACGGTTTCTTTCACTGCGCGCTCGAGCTCGTCGCGCAGCCGTCGTCGAAACTGCTCTTCATCTTCTGAGTTATCACGGATCTTCCAGCGCTGGACACGCACATGCTGTTTCAGGATTTCCAGCGATCGGTCCACGGTATCGGCGACAATACGCCCTAAAGGTGACTCTTCCTCGTGCAGCAAAACGGCCTCAAACGTGAGCTCGGCAAGCTCATCGAGCAGCGCTCGGTTGCGGTCGGAAGCGAGGTCCTGCATAATGCCGTTGACGACGTCAAACACCACATCGTTGATCGCCTTTTCCATTACCCCGCGTATCAGCGAACCGAATACGGGAATCTGCTCGAGCCGCACGAATTCTCTGTTGGCGTTGAATGCGTGGTTGATGCGGTCTTGTACGTACGAGCGGATCCTTGGCTGATAGCGGGGATAGTGGCGGGCCGCGACCGCCTCAATCCGGTGCGACAACCATTCAACCAGCTCGTCTTTGTGCGGTCTGACGACATCGCTGAGGATTCTGTCCGCCACCGGTCCCCCATGGCGAACCTCGTCTTGCAGATCGGCGAGGATATTGATCGTAACACGGTCCGACAACTCCTCCATAACCACTGCGTAGTACTTATGCACAAACCGTACCGGCGCACTCCCGGAGAGGTCGACCACCCCGACGCGCTGCAACCGGTAGACGATAGAGATAATGCGCAACAAACGCAAAAACCGAAACCCGCCGATCGGAATCAAGCCCATGATGTCGTACCAGTGCAGCACAGGGTAGAAGAACCAGCGATGGTACAAGCGACTGCGTATCGCCAACATCCATGCCACGAAGAACTCGATCATAAACACCCCGACGAATACCAAATCGATGAGAATGAAGCGCGGGTGTATCTCGAGCGCATAGCGCTCGACGAACTCCGGGGCGAACTGTGCCAGCAAATCACGCACGGGGCCGTAACTGAACAACCAATCGAACACGATCCAGCTGAGGTTGACCAACAGCACGACCACCATCAAGAAATCCAAAACGAACAGCCCGAGCTGTCCTCTCCGGCGAATGTTTTCGAGTCGCATGCGTTCTTACCACCTACTGCGCCGAATCGTAATGCAATTGCCGGGCGGACGCAATTGCGCAGCACCGCCGGTGAGCACTTAGAGTCGTGCGTTTGGTACGAACACTTGTTTCGCCTCGGAAAAGCCGGTACAGTTAGCGCGTTAGCTCATTATGGAGACGACAAGAGGGAGGCCGCAGTGTCTTTCCGAGAACGTGTGCTAAACGTGATCGTTCGGCTGGCGTTGCGAATCGCGTGTAAGCTCGAAACCCATGAGCTCGAGCAGATTCCGGACAACGGGCCGGGTATTCTCCTCGCGAACCATACCACCTATATAGAAGGGCCGATGATTTACGTCCTTCTCAGCCCCCGTCAAGCGACCGCCCTTGCCAAGCGCGAGCTCTGGCAAAACCCGATCACCCGGTTTTTCATGACTACATGGCACATCATTCCGATTAACCGGGGGCGTGTCGACAGTACCGCGATGCGCGCAGCGCTGCAGGCATTGGACGATGGACGATTCTTGGGTGTCGCCGCCGAAGGTACACGCAGCAAAACCGGCGTACTCGGGCAGGGCCATCCCGGCGCGACGTTCTTGGCGACCAGCAAGGACGTCCCGGTCTACCCGGTGGCGCAGTGGGGACTGGTCAACCTTAGCCGCAACCTCAAACGATTGCGCAGGACGCCGGTAACGGTTCGCGTGGGTACGCCATTCTATGTGCGCAAGCCTGGTAACGAGCCCATCACAAGCGGTGACCGGCGCAGAATGATCGACGAAATGATGTATCAGCTTGCGTTGCTGATGCCCGAAGAGCTACGCGGTTACTATAGCGACCTCTCCCAGGCATCAACAGAGTATCTGGAGTTCCGGTAGAACGCCCTCTTGAAGAGTTTCCCAGCTTCCCCTATTATGAAGCTTCCCGTGATACGGTGTGCCACCGGGGTGAAGCGCAATGCTGCGAACCCAAAGGACAACAGGTTTTCTTGCATAATACGTTCATGAGTTTTCGTAAATCCATATCTAAACTACCAAACATAGCCACTGCGTTGGCAGTTCATCTCCTTACCGCTTCGGGTGCATTACTGGCTTTCTGGGCTGTGGTCTTGATCGTGGAGGGGGACGGCGGGCAGGCTCTGCGAGTGTTGGCACTAGCGGCCGTGATCGATGCCTTCGATGGAACGGTTGCCCGGCGTCTAGACATTCACCGCCGCTTGCCGCAGATCGACGGCGGACTGTTGGACAACCTAGTGGACTACCTCACCTGGACCTTCGTCCCGTTGTTCTGGGCGTGGAGTTTTCTCGGCATACCGTTTTGGGTGTGCGTAACCGCACTGATCGCCAGCGTGTTTGGCTTCAGCCATACCGAAGCCAAGACAACCGACAACTTCTTTCGCGGTTTCCCGTCGTATTGGAACGTGCTGGTGCTGTACACCTATCTGTTTGAGTTAGGACCGGTGACCGGGTCAGCGATTATGCTGATATGCGCGGTGATGGTTCTGATTCCATTTAAGTTCCTCTACCCCAGTCGCACCCCGCACTGGTACACCACAACAATGGTACTGTCGACGGTGTATATGGCAATCGTTCTTATTATGATGTACTATCTCAACGCTACGCCCGCGTGGCTGCCGATGGTCTCGTTGTTTTACCCGATCTACTACGTGATCCTGTCGTTTGCGCTGGTCTATAAGAAGCGGAAATCCGCGACGAAGAGCAGTATGCGCGAGCCTGGCGTGATGGAGCCCGACCCGTCCGCCAGTGACGAACCTGATTCCGAGGTAGCCTGGAACCCGGCTGCCAGTCAACCTGATTAAGCGGCTCAAGGAACAATTGTGCTCGCCCGCGTTTTTGATCTACTGACGCCCCAAGCCGCGGTGCAGGCGGTTGAGCAGAGTTTCGCGCTCACGCTGGACGGCATGGTGTATCCATATCCGAGTTACGTGAACCGAGTCTACGGCCTGCGCACCGACAACGGCGAGGAATTAGTCGCGAAGTTCTATCGCCCCGGCCGCTGGAGCTGGGAAGCGCTGGAGGACGAGCACCAGTTTCTCGCCGACTGTGCGCGCTCTGAGATACCGGTGGTGGCCCCGCTTTCGGATAGCGACGGTGACACGTTGCACGAAGTAGCGGTTGAGGGCTCAGACGCTGAAGAGAGTTTTGCGTTTGCGCTATTCCCGAAGAAGGGAGGCCGCAACTTCGACGCCGAAACCGACGACCAGTGGTTCCGCCTCGGCGCCGTCATTGGGCGCTGTCATCTCACCGGCCGCGCACGGAGCGCCGAACACCGCCTGACCTGCTGTCCTGCTCTCAGCATGAGCTACCTCGATGAGTTGCTGAGTGAAGCGGTGGTGCACCCCGACTGCCGCGCCGAGCTTGAAGACCTCTGCCGCGCTGTGTTGCCTGCGGTAGCACCCCTATTCGACGAGCCCACCTACCAACGGGTACACGGTGACTGCCACCGCGGCAACATTCTCGACCGCCCGGGCGACGGGCTGCTGCTGATTGATTTCGACGATATGATGAACGCGCCGGCGGTGCAGGACTTGTGGTTGCTGCTGCCCGATCACGCATTCAACTGCCGGCGCGAACTCACCATGCTGCTCGACGGATACGAACAATTCGTCCCGTTTGAGCGCCATACCTTGTGCCTGATCGAACCTCTGCGCTTCATGCGAATCGTATACTTCCTGGTCTGGCGCGCCAGGCAACGTCATGATTTCTGGTTCCAGTCGGTACACCCGGACTGGGGTACCAAAGCATTTTGGACCACCGAGATCGAGGACTTGCGCGCGCAGGCTGACGCTATTGCCGCTGAGGGCCTGCTCTAAGGCTGACGCGCTTTTCTTGCGTGTTCTGTGCTTCGGTAGTGCCTCGGCGCCTCTATACCAGGTCGCGCGGAATCCTCTTATCCCAGCTCTTGCTGAACACGCGGCTCTTACCCTCGTAGGCGTCAAGGTCGGCACGTATCCGAAACTGCTCGGTATTCGAGGTCAGCAGCGTACGCGTCACGGTACGCACCTCCCAATCACCGCGCGAGAAGACGCGCTCCCAGGTCGCCTCACCGCTGAGCGAATCGTACTCGTCCACATAGTTCGAGTATGTCTCCGTCACCTGTCCCCGGATCACAAGATCGATGTCGTCGAGCTTGAACCTGCCGCTGTCGTACATCACCTCCAAGCGTGACTCTTCGCGCGCGAGGTCGCGTATCACGGTCCAGGATTCCTTGCCCGAGACGAGCAAGGTCGTCTTGAGCGGCGGCGCGCCGACCGGTGGATCAAACGGACGCAGGTGCTCATCCTCCGGACGCGGACGCCGCACGGGAAGGTTGAGAACACTGCAGCCCGGATACACGTGCAGCCGCGCCGGGCGCGGTGAGGGCCACGCAAGCGGCCAGTAACTGGTTGAGAGTGAGAGGCGAAACCGATGTCCCGGAGGAAAATCCTGCGCAATATGGTTCATGTAAACCCGCACGCGGTAGCGCTCCCCCACGTTCAAGGGTTTCGGTCGCTCATGACCATCACGATGGGTGAGGTTCAGAAGCCCGTAGGTAACGCGCGTCGCCTTATCGTCGGGAGCGACATCCGACAGCCGTACCGCCACCATTGCGACCGGCTCGTTGGAAGAAAGCTCCAGCTCAACCGCCGGCTGGCCCAGAATCTGCAGGCCGCGCTCCAACATCGCGCTCTCAAATACCAGGGCACCGCCGTCCTCTTCGCGCTGGTCATGAGGTAGGTCGGGCGGCGCCTGGTAGCTGCACCACTTACCGGCGAACAACCCCACGCTCAGCGGCGATTGGATCTGCAACCCCTCCTTAGAGACCTCGCACCCGTCGCTCTGCCCGTCTATGACCAGCGAGCCCTTACCCAGTACATAGCGGCGATACTCTACGTACGGGGACGGCCACGACGGCTCGGCGACCCAGCGTCCCGGCCTCTGTTTGTAACTGGTAGTCGGGGGAACGCTGTCCTGCATCCATACCCGAATCATCGGTTCTTCCATGATGCCGTTGCGTGCGCCCTTCAGCCAACGATCCCACCACTTCAGCTCTTCCTGCAAGAAGCCGATGGCCGGACCCGGTTCGCCGAGGTGCGGGAGCTTGTGGCTCCACGGACCCACGAGCCCCTTGCGCGGTACGCGCAGGTGCTCCATAAGCCGAAACACCGCGTTGGTATACCCGTCGGCCCAGCCACTGACCGCCATTACCGGACAGCTGATTGCAGCATAATCCTCACAGATCGATCCGTGCTTCCAGTACTCGTCGCGATGTGGGTGGCTCATCCAGGTTTCAAGCCATAGACCGCTTTTCTCCAAACGTTCCAGCCACATCGCACGCCAACGCTCGCCGACCAACACCGGATCGGGCGGGTGGGTGTTTTGGTCAAACATGGTGGAAGCCCACGATAGGTTATCACCCAAGAGGCATCCGCCCATGTAATGCACGTCGTCGGCGTAGCGGTCGTCGGTTGAACACAACGTGATGACCGCCTTGAGCTCCGGGGGCCGCATCGCGGCGATTTGCAGCCCATTGAAACCACCCCAGGAAATACCGATCATCCCAATCGCCCCAGTACACCACGGCTGCCCCGCGATCCAGCGCAGGACCTCCGTCCCGTCATCGAGCTCCTGCTGCAGGTACTCGTCGGCAAGCACGCCGTCGCTCTCTCCGCTCCCGCGCAGGTCGGCACGCACACAGGCGTAGCCGTGGCCGGCGATATACGGATAGTGCTGCACATCGCGCTCGGCCGTGAGATCCCTCTTGCGGTACGGAATGTACTCCAACACAGCCGGTACCGGATCCCGCTCGGCGTCGGCCGGCAGCCAGATTCGTGCGGCGAGCTGCGCACCGTCGCTCATGGGGATGAGCACATGCTCGATCTCGCGTACCTCGCGTGGAAAGCTGCTTACGATTTCCATGCCAACTCCACCGCTTCGGGGAGCGACTGCGGCTGATACTCGAACGGAAGCAGCTCGCGACAGCGCATGTACTTGTCGAGCAGCTCCTTGCGACTGTGCCCCGCAACGAAGATGTAGGCGATTGCGTAACTGTAGCTGTCCTGCTCCAGCAAATCCGATAGTCTAGTGCCGACTCCCACCTGCGGGCGCACGATCACATCCGGCATCTCTTCGCTAACTCGTGCATACTCTTCCTCCGACGGAACACGTGTGATTACACCATCCTCGAACACGCGCCAGAAGAACTTCGCGGAGCAGAAGAACTCTCCTTCACGATGCGGGAAGCTCGGGTCATGACCTAGACCCGTTTCTATTGTGGCAGCCTGATTTGTGGTGCCGTCGACTTTTTCAAAGAGAAACGAATGCGACTGCGACACCCGTGTGTTGATCTCCAGCAGCCAGACCTTGTCGTTCTGCCGGTCCCAGTAGAATTCGAGATTGAACGCTCCGTTGTCGTATCCGAGCGCAGCGATGATCGTTGCGGTGATCTCCGACATGTGCTGTTGAATTTGATCCGGCAGCGACGAGGGGTACTCGTAACGGAAGAAGCTCACTTCGTTCTCGTAGCGGATTGAGTCTACGATCCCGATGGTGTGCACCGCCCCGTCGTGCGAGTACCCCTCTACCGTGCACTGACGACCCCCGATGATGCTCTCGGCGAGGCATGCGTGACCCTCCACGCCTTGAATCTCCGGCGGCAGCGCGGCGTACTCCAGCACGTAATTAAACGGCTCGGCAATCTGTCCGATACCGGCACGGATTTCGGCACAGGCCTCAACGAAGCGTTCATCACTGTCTACGTAGAAGCCGAGAAACGAACCCGAAGACTTGATCGGTTTCACCCACAGCGGATACGGAAGATCAATACGCTGCAGTGCCTCCACATCAAAGGGGTTGAAGACCCGAAACTCGGGAATGTGGTCGGGTATTACCTTCTGTTGTTCAAGCCGGCTCCAGTATTTGTGCTCACATTTCAGTAGGCTTTCGAGCGTTGGCGAGCGCGTGCCGAACTTCTCACACAAGATTGGAAGCATCGTGCTGACCGGAAAATCCATGTATCCCACGATAGCGTCGATTGACCCGCCGGTAGTTTCGCGGAACTCGTTCAGCTGCGCCTCGGCGCGCTCGAGCATTTGCCGCACCGGGAAATCGTAGGTCTCGAGAAACTCCTCAGGCGTCAGCAGTCCGTGAAACTCATACAATGCCGCATTGGGGATGTTCCGGATGAAGTTCCTATGGAAATCACTGAGCCCCATAATGAAGACGTTCTTTTTGATGGCTCTCTCCTTCTCGGGCGACAGACGTGAGTATTCCTTGACCGCACACCGGTTACCCCGTTGCGGCGGCGTTGTCGCCGTTTTTCTGAGATAATAGTATCCCTTTATCTGCGAAAAACAACAGAAATATGGGGGCTGAAGCCGAACGCCCTGCCCGGACTGAAGCTGCACGACCTTGCGGCGGAAACAGATAAGCGCCGGCTATTCACCTTTCAGGCGCTGATCTGTTATAGTGCGCCTGCGGCACACCTTCGTTTCGTGCCGCTTCCCCCAATACATAAGGAGCCTTGAGCCGATGCCGAAAGAGATGCTTAAGCAGTGGAAAACCACCGATTCCGCGGATCTCTATGGAATCAAGGAGTGGGGAGCGGGCTACTTCGACGTGAACCACGACGGCGAGGCCACCGTTACTGTCCCGTTTCGCTCCGGCACGGTTGCTGTGCGCCTGAACGAAATCGTTCAGGGTAGCCGTGCGCGCGGGCTCGGGATGCCGCTGCTACTGCGGATTGAGAACCTCCTCGACGCTCAGATTGCACGACTGAACGAAAGCTTCCGAAAGGCGATTCGCGAGTACGGCTACAAGGGGACTTATCAAGGCGTGTTCCCGATAAAGGTCAATCAACAGCAGCAGATCATCCAGGAACTCACACGCTTCGGGGCGAAGTACGATCACGGTTTGGAGGCCGGCAGTAAAGCCGAGCTTCTCGTTGCGCTTGCAATGCTTAATAACACCAAGAGTCCGCTGATCTGCAACGGTTACAAGGATCGCGAGTTCATCGACCTCGGGCTGCAGGCTACCCGCATGGGCTACAACGTGTTCTTCGTGATCGAGATGCTCGGCGAGCTGCCTTTGATCATCGAGCGCACGCAGGCAACCGGCATCCGACCTAATCTGGGTGTGCGCCTGAAGCTTGCCGCGCGCGCCGGTGGGCATTGGAGCGAGTCCGGCGGCGATTTCAGTCTCTTTGGTCTGCGCACAACGCAGCTCGTTGACCTGGTCGACATCCTCAAGAACGCCGAGATGCTCGACTGTCTGAAACTAGTGCATTACCATCTCGGCTCACAGATCCCGAATATCCGTGACGTTCGCCACGCGGTGCACGAAACGGCGCGCTTCTACGTAGACCTTGCCGACGAAGGCGCCCCGATGGGCCACATAGACCTCGGCGGTGGGCTCGGCGTCGATTACGACGGCTCGCGCACCAACTTTGTGCACAGTATGAACTACACTACCGACGAGTACTGCGCCGACCTAATAGAGGTGATCATGACCATCGTCGACGAACGCGGACTCGAACACCCCACCGTAATCACCGAGTCCGGGCGCGCGACCGTCGCGTACTCCACGGTGCTGCTGTTCGACACCCTGGAGGTCTCGCGCTCCGAACCGCACCCGTTGCCCGACAAGCTGCCTGAGGACGCACACGAGATGCTTCTCAATATCGAGGAAGTCTACCGATCTTTGAGTCTGAAGAACATGCAGGAGTGCTACAACGACGCGCTGTACTACCGTGAAGCGGTTCGCGATCACTTCAAGCTGGGTACAGTTTCGCTGCGTGAACGCGCGCTCGCCGAGGATTTCTTCGTGGAGATCATGCGCCGCTTGAGCGCCCTTAAGAACAAGCTCAAGCGGGTTCCGACTGCGCTCGAGACGCTCGACGACGCGGTCTTTGACGTGGTGTACGGCAACTTCAGCGTATTTCAATCGCTGCCGGATGCCTGGGCAATTGACCAGGTGTTTCCGGTCATTCCGATTACCCGTCTGAACGAGCAGCCGACGCGCAACGCGATCATTGCCGACATTACCTGTGACTCCGACGGTAAGATCGATCGCTTCCCGGACTTCCACGATGTGCGCCGAACACTGCCGGTTCACGAGATCGAGCCCAACGAACAGTATGTGTTCGGCGTGTTCCTTGTCGGCGCGTACCAAGAGACACTCGGCGATCTGCACAATCTATTCGGCGACACCAATATCGTGAGCGTCCGCGTAAACGAGGACGGTTCCTTCGATTTCACCAACGAGATGCCGGGTGACTCCATCGGCAACGTTATCTCAATGGTGAACTATGACCCGAAGGGGCTGCTCAGGATGTTTCGTGAGAAAGCCGAGCAAGCGGTCCGCGACCGCAAGCTGACGGTGGATGAGCGCCGTCGCATTCTGGAGACCTACGAGCTGAGTCTCCGCGGGTATACGTACTACAAGCGGTAGCCGGCGCGGTTTGCCGCAGTCACCGCGGCAGCAGCACCGGCAGTAACGGCAAACAGGAGGCACGTATGGCTAAGGTGTTGATAATCGGCGCCGGCGGCGTCGGCCAGGTCGTCACCCACAAGTGCGCGCAGAATCCCGATGTGTTCACCGAGATCGTACTTGCAAGCCGCACCGAAGACAAGTGCAGGCGCATCGCCGCACAGATCGACCGGCCGATCAAAACCGCGCAAATAGACGCGGCCAACGTGCCTAAGCTGGCAGCCTTGATTGAGCACGAGAAACCCCAGCTTGTGATCAACGTTGCGCTGCCGTACCAGGACCTGACGATCATGGATGCCTGTCTTGAAACCGGTGTGGACTATCTCGATACGGCGAACTACGAACCACCCGAGCACGCAACCTTCTCGTACTCGTGGCAGTGGGAGTACCAGGATCGGTTTCGCGAACGCGGCTTGATGGCGCTTCTCGGCAGCGGATTCGACCCCGGTGTAACTAACGTGTTCACCGCCTACGCGCGCAGGCATCACTTCGACACTATCGAGGAGCTCGATATAATCGACTGCAACGCCGGCGATCATGGCAAGCCGTTTGCAACCAATTTCAACCCTGAAATCAATATCCGCGAGGTAACCCAGAAGGGGCGCTACTACGACAGCGGGCAGTGGGTTGAGACCGGACCGCTGGAGGTATCCAAAGACTTCGATTTTCCGGGAGGTATTGGACCACGCAAGATCTACCTCATGTACCATGAAGAGCTCGAATCGCTGGTTAAACACATGCCGGAGATCTGCCGAGCTCGGTTCTGGATGACGTTCTCCGACAATTACCTCAAGCACCTGGAGGTGCTGCAGAATGTCGGGATGACCCGCATCGACCCAATTGATTATCACGGGGTAAAGATTGTACCGCTGCAATTCCTGCAGGCAGTGTTACCCGATCCCGCTTCGCTGGGACCCCACACCAAGGGGAAGACCTGCATCGGGTGCGTGCTGCAAGGCACCCGCGACGGCAGGCATCGGAAGTACTACGTCTACAACATCTGCGACCACCAGCAGGCCTATCAAGAGGTGAAATCGCAGGCGGTGTCGTACACCACCGGAGTTCCGGCGATGGTTGGGGCGATGATGATGCTTACCGGCACGTGGCGCGGAGAGGGCGTCTTCAATATGGAGCAGCTCGACCCCGACCCATTCATGGAAGCGCTGAACAAGCACGGACTCCCATGGCACGAGACGTTTTTGTAGGGTTTGACCCGAAGACGGTCCCGTCGCCGAGCTTCGTGATCGATGAACAGGCGATAGAGTCCAACCTCGAAATCCTCGGCGAGCTGCAGCAACGCTCGGGCGCCGTGATCCTGATGGCGCTCAAAGCGTTTGCTCTGCCGGCGGTGTTTACGCGTGTCGCCGAGGTACTCTCCGGTGTATGCGCGAGCGGGCCCTACGAGGCCCGCCTCGGAAAGGAGTGCCTCGGCGGCGCGGTGCACACCTACTCCCCCGCGTACTCGCCGGAAGACCTTGAGGAGGTGCTTGCGCTCTCGGATCACGTGGTGTTCAACTCCCCGGGACAATGGCTGCGGTATCGCCGGCGATGTTTGCACGCGGCTGCGCGCCGGCCACCGATTGCCTTCGGGTTGCGAGTAAACCCTGAACACTCGGAGGCTGCCGTCACGCTGTACGACCCCTGCGCCCCGTACTCGCGCCTCGGCACCACCGAGAAAGCGCTCCGCAGCGCGCTCGCCGATCACCCCGATTTGCTTGCAGGCATCACGGGGCTGCATCTGCACACGCTGTGCGAACAGGGCAGCGACGCGCTCGAGCGCACGGTCGCCGTGTTGGAGCAACGCTTCGGCGAGTGGCTCGGCAGTATGCAGTGGCTCAACCTCGGCGGCGGGCACCACATTACGCGGCCGGACTACAACCGTGAGCGTTTGGTACAGATTGTACGCCGCCTGCGCGAGCGCTATAATGTGCAGGTCTACTTGGAGCCGGGCGAGGCGCTGGTCCTCAACAGCGGAGTCCTAGTGGCTACGGTGCTGGACGTGATGGGAAACGACATGCCGATCGCTATCTTGGATATATCGGCTGCCGCGCACATGCCGGACGTGCTGGAGATGCCGTACCGTCCGGATATCTGGCTCGCCGGCACTCCGGGTGCGTACGCGTACACCTACCGCCTCGGAGGACTCACGTGCCTTGCAGGCGACGTGATCGGCGACTACTCGTTCGAGCGGCCGTTACAAGCGGGCGACCGCTTGGTGTTTGACGATATGGCGCACTACACCTTCGTCAAGACTACGATGTTCAACGGCGTGCCCCACCCCGCGCTCGCGCTGTACGATCAGAACGAACGCAGGGTCCGCGTACTTCGCCGCTTCGGTTACCACGACTTTGTCTCGAGGCTCACATGACCGGCACCAGCGCGGGCTCAGGCA
Source organism: Spirochaetaceae bacterium (assembly GCA_003556605.1). GTDB lineage: Bacteria > Spirochaetota > Spirochaetia > DSM-27196 > SLAA01 > B1Sed10-166. Next base: position 21,910 of record PWQX01000071.1, on the reverse strand, counting down.
AGGATCCCAAGCGCCCCCCGCACAAGCGCTTTCTTGAGAGTGAGATCGCACAACCCGACCCCGCTGAAGCCGCGTTTCACGTGATCCCGGTCCCGTACGAACGAACAGTGTCTTACGGCGGGGGCACCGCCGGCGGCCCGGAAGCTATCATCGCCGCCTCAAACCAATTAGAGGTGTTCGATGGCCATAGTGTACCCGCTGAGGCCGGGATCTATACGTATGCGGCGATTAATTGCTCCGGAAGTCGTCAGACGGTGTTTGCACGCATTTCCGCCGCCTGCGCCGAGGCGGCCGGGGCCGGCGCGGTACCGGTGGTTCTCGGGGGCGAGCATTCGATAAGCTTCCCGGCCGTAGAAGGCGTGCGCAGGGCCCTTGGCGGGATCCCGCTCGGCGTCGTACAGTTCGACGCGCACGCAGACCTACGCCGCGAGTATGAGGGAGATCCGTACAGCCACGCAAGCGTGATGCATCGAATTGTGGACGCCGGCTGTCCGGTGGTTCAGCTCGGCGTGCGCGCACTCTCGCCCGGAGAAGTTCTGTTACGCCGGTCTTTAGTGGAGGCACACAGATTGCGCCACCACGATGCCGAAGAGCTCGTGACACGCCGCGTGAGCCGGCTGGCTCTGCCCGATTGGTTGCCGCAGTGGATATACATAACGATAGATCTTGACGCGCTCGATCCCTCGATCATCCCGGCCACCGGCACCCCCGAGCCCGGCGGCCTCGAATGGTATCAGACGCTCGCGCTGCTTGAGTCGGTCGCGGCGCAGCGCCGCGTCGTTGGACTCGACGTAGTTGAGCTCGCCCCGGCGTTTGGGCTGCACATGGCAGAGTTCGCCGCCGCGCGCCTCACCTATCAGGCGATCGGCTGTGTGCACCGCGCCGGGACTCGGCACGATGGGACGCCGCCGACCTGATCGTAGCTAATTGCCGCGTACTCCGCGCCGCCGCCTGCGGCGATACTCGGGAAGCCCGGTCAGATTCTTACTGAGATACACGTGCTGCACGGCTTTACCGAACCCCTGGCGCTGGAAGAAACGGAGAGCTCCGGTGTTCTCCGTTGCGGTATCCACCATCATCATACGCGCACCTTCCTGGATACACGCCTCGGTGAACTGATCAAGGAGTCCTTTAGCGACACCCGCGCCGCGATACTCGCGGTTCACACCCAGCCAAAGCAGGTGGGCATAGGTCCACGCGCTGCGCCGCTTTTCAATCAGGCTCCCGATCGCAAACCCAATGACAGACTCATCAACCGCAGCCACAAAACACAGCTCGCCGTCGGAGACGAACAGGGACGCCAGCTCATACTCATCCCAGGTGCGGTATAAACTCGGCCACCTATCGGCGGTGAACAACCGTTCACCGAGAAGGTAAACCGGATCAAGGTCCTTGAGCTCCATTTCGCGGATTTCCGGCGCTTCCGGATTTTCGTTGTTGTGTATAGCGTTGCTATTCGCGCCTGTACTCATACCGATCGTTACGGGCAATCTTACGGGCAATCTTACGGGCGATGTTAATCGCGCAGCACCAGCATATTCAACCGGCGATTGGTGCGGATTCGTATGACCTCGCGGTTACGCTCGGTAACGGTAACGTTTACCAGATAGAGCACGTCGGGCGACAGAACCCGTACCGCGTGGAACGCGTTGGTTCCGTTCTGTTCAAACACCAAGAAACCGTCTTCAAAACGCCACCTGTCGTAGCGAAAGTCGTCCAAGGTGTGCTCGATTCCACCGTCGGCCTCCAGCGTGAGCTCTCCAGCCGGCCGTTCGTCCACCGCGCCGTTCTCATGGTCCGCAAGCGAGTACCCGCTCAAGCCCTCCACGAGATATACCTGCCAGGTCCCGACCCAATCGACCTCATCTGCCTCCTGGGCGACAGCCCCGCCGACCGCGACCGCCATGAGTACCGCAACTGCCAGTAGGTTCTTCATACTTCCTCCGTACTACACCGATTCACATCTCGTTTTCTTTATCGGCAATCTCACGCGGCAGTGAAAGAAACCCGAGCACCGGCGTTACCAAGATCACCAAAGTGCGCTGAGGGGCAAACGATATCCGCTTTTCCGCGCGGACGCCGGCAAGCTTCGCACAGATCGCTACTCCAGATGCAACTTCCGGAGTTTCGGCTGGATCACAACCCGACAATACCCTGCCGACGGATTTCGGTTGTAGTAGTCGTGATGATACGCTTCGGCCGGATAGAACTGCTCGAGAGCTACGATTTCGGTCACGATGGGATCCGCGTGCCGCCGCGACTGCTCGAGCGCGTCTCTCGCGGCGTCCGCCGCGCTGCGTTGCGCCTCGTTGTGGTAGAGAATAATCGAGCGATACTGCGTTCCGATGTCCGCGCCTTGCCGGTTCAAGGTGGTGGGATCGTGGGCCTGCCAGAAGACCTTCAACAAATCCTCGTAGGTAATCCGATCAGGATCGTAGGTAATCTGCACGACTTCGGCATGGCCGGTGCGCCCGCTGCAGACTTGCTCATACGTGGGATTCGGAGTGTCGCCCCCGGCGTAGCCCGGCTGCACCTGAAGCACGCCCTGCAAGCGTTGATACAACGCCTCCAGACACCAAAAACAACCGCCGCCCAAGGTCGCCTGCTCCGTCATGCATCCTCCTTTGCCCTCTGCGCTGCCGCTGATCTTTCTGATTCTTCTACCGGGAAATATATCACCGCATTATCATAATCGGCGACCGAAGTTAGGCTAATGTACCGCGAGATGCGGCGGGCTGTCCGGGGTTGCCGCTGTTTCGCCGGTGGTCACAAGTCTACTTGTCGCTCCCTGCCCAACCTGCTACCGTTGGCGGTGATGCACCGGCACCCTTACACCGAAACCGGCGGGCTCGACGAGATCGAAGCCGTGACCGAGCAACTACTCTCGCAAACACGGTTTGTCGCGGACTCTTGTAGTGTCATTCTCTGCGCAAAGGCTGGGTTTTTGTCGCCGCTGCAGGCCGAGATCAGTCTGCTAACGGTCCCGGGCGTGCTCGCGGAGACAGGGTACGCCGCCCAAGGGTTCACTGTGTTAGGTGGTTACGAGGCTGCGGACACCGACACTGCGGTTGTTCAAGCCGTCCGTGATACCTCAGCGGCACTACTGAGCGACGATCGCGCGGTTATGGAGCGGGTTCACCGGTTCGGCGGGTTGCACTACAACGCGGTCATGGCGCTGTTGGCTCTGCTAGGGCGTGGTGCCGTGAATGTCGGCCGGTTTGAGCAGTGCCGCGCGCAGCTCTACCTTCACTGCCGTTACACTCCCGCGATTCGCCGCTTTGCCGACGCGGTCTATTGGTGCGTCCGGAAGCAGGCCGGAATATGACCGCGCGCTTGGGAATCTAACCACGCGCGTCCCACGCACCGCGATCACCGCCGGGCGGGCCGGTATAGCGGCAGAACGGCGGCCCCGACAACTCCTGTACCAACCGCTTCGCAAGCCCCAGCCCGCGATCACCGGGCGCTGCCGTCTCCAACATCGCCACGGCATACCGCAGGCGGTCGGCGGCTATCTGGCCGGTTGTGTACCGCCCGGCGCGCTGATACTGGAAAAAGGTGTGCAGACCGTCGAGCAGCAAGCGGCGCGCGCGATGATAGCGTTGCATCTCGGCTGTGCTCGCGAGGGGGCGTAACTGCGTCTCGTCAAACGTCTCAAACAGCGCAAGGAGCTCCCCGTCATACTGCGCAGCCCAATACCGCACCGCACGTACCACCTCGGCATTACGGCGCTGTAATTGCGTGCTGCGGCGAATGCGAAACGAGTACAGCCCTAAGCTCGTGTAGCGCATGAGCGCGATGAGAAAACACGCCCGCGGCGGCAACCCGGCGGGGTACCCGCTGTCACGGATTATGGTATAGGGGTTGAAAGCCACTCCGATGGCCTCGCGCCGCTGCAGGCGGGCAAGAGCTTCGGCCAAAGCCTGCTGCACTGCAACAAAAGCGTCACTTGACAGCCCGGTCAGGTCAGGGTGCGTGTCCTTGCACAAGCGCCGGTAGGCACGGACAACCTCGTTTTCAGAGCGCCACGAGGTGTTGACGAACTGCTCAATAGCGGCGCTGTAGGTGGAACGGTGCGGCCTCACAACGGCATTCATTATAGCGCTTCGCCCCGCAAGCATGCTACCGTTACGATGATATGAACAGTGAACCCGAATACATTCAACGGCTACGGCTGCGCATGGTTGAACAGCAGATCATGCGTCGAGGCATTGATAACCAGCGGGTTATCGAAGCGATGTCGCGAGTGCCGCGGCACGAGTTCCTGCCCGGCGAGCCGGTCGAGAACGCCTACCAGGACGGGGCGGTAGTTGTAGGTCACGGGCAGACCTGCTCACAACCTTACGTGGTGGCCTATATGACCAGCTGGTGTGATCCGCATCCCACCGATCGCGCGTTGGAGATTGGTACCGGCAGCGGTTACCAGGCCGCGGTCCTCGCTGAAATCTGCCGCGAAGTCGTCACGATCGAACGGATCGAACCTCTTGCCGAAACCGCGCGCCGGCGCTTGAGCAGTCTCGGATATCAAAACGTGCGGGTGGAATGCCGGGACGGATACGAAGGTTGTCCGGAAGGGGCGCCGTTTGACATTATCGTGATCACCGCTGCCGCCGCCGAGGTCCCGCCGCCGTTGTTCCAGCAGCTCGGCGACGATGGCAGGCTGATAGTACCGCTGGGTCGCGGGCCGCAGCGCATCACGCGTTTCACACGCCAGTTTGGTACCCTGTACCGCGAAAACGGCTTAGACGTACGGTTCGTTCCATTCGTTTCCGAGCATCAAGATACCGGGCACGAAGATCACGAGTGGTAAGCTCGGCCTCGCGGCGTTGGTTGTGATGCCGCCATGCGGCGCCTATTGCGCACACCGCTCTCAGCGCGCGCTCACTCTCGCCGCTGCTCAAACGCCTCGCGAGGCGGCGCAAGCTCATCAGCCCAGCGCTCCGGATAACCGCTGCGATACCTCGACCAGCTCCGGCGGTGCCGCACATAGTATCGGCGCGCATACCCGGCGCGCAGCAGCGACGGCACACCGACCAGCAGCAGATATAACGGGCCAAGCAGGCGCGACTGCACGCAATGTCCCAACTCGTGACGCAGAACGTCGTCCGGGTCACGCGGCGGCCCCCGGAACCAGAACACCAACGCACCAAGTGATACGCCGGTGGCACGGGTTCGCACGCAAATGCGCCCGTAACACCACTCAAACGCCTGCACCGCGCCCCGCGCCGCGACAGCTCCAAGCACCAGCAGTCCGAGAAGCGTCTGTGGGAGCTCCCAGGTAAGCATGAGCGCGAGCTCCCAGAAGCGCGCGCGCCGTGGCCGATTTCGCATGTCTTGCATGGTAGCGTCCGGCGCGGGGCTGCGCAACGGCTACCACGACGTCACAACGGAGCTACAGAAGCGGATATAGCGCAACGACCGCGGTGAGCTTGACATAGGCCGGGAAATGTTTCTATAACCAGAAACAAGATTATGAAACGCTCGTTGAACGAGTTGGCCGAAACGCTCACGCGTATCAATGATCCCGAGCTGATGGTCGAGTTTCTCGCGGAGCTGCTAACCGCGCGCGAGGCGGAGCGCATTACCGGACGGTGGGAGATCGTCAAGCGACTGAGCGAGGGTGTCCCCCAGCGCCGTATCGCCGAGGAGCTGGGGCTGTCGCTGTGCAATATCACCCGCGGGTCGCGCGAGCTGCGCCGCCGCGAGAGTGCCATGCGGATTGTCCTTGAACGCGAGGGGTACCGCCCCGGCAGCGTCACCGGCGCCGGTTCCCCGCCCCGGCACCACCGACCGCTGTAGATCCCGTCTACAGCAGCTCCACAACGTCTCGCCGCTCCGGATCCGCTGTGTTATGATCGGCGCAGATGTCTTCCGCAGCTACGGTTACAGTTGGACGGTCATACACCGGATATCTGCTCATCGCGATGGCAGCCGCACTCTGGGCGACAGCCGGCCCGATATCACGCGCATTGTATGACCACGGGGTTACCCCGCTGGAGGTGTCGTTCTGGCGAACGGCAACCGCGGCGGTGCTGTTCATTGTTGCATTGATTGCAACGGGCGGCGGCCGTGGCATCCACGTGTCGGCGCTCTCGCTGTTCTGGGGCTTGGCAGCGGCGATGACCTACGCCGCCTACTATCTCGTGGGTAAGTGGGCGACCTCGCGCTACAGCCCCCTGCAAATCCTCGCGTATGTCTTTCCGGTCGCTGCGGCCGCCATTCTACCGTTTGTGGAGTTCGGGACTTACTCGGCTGCCGCGATACTGTGGCTTGCACTACTGAGTATCGCGACAACATACGCGCCGTATCTGCTGTATTACCGTGGCCTCCCCAGCGTGCAGATTTCGCGCGCGGTGGTGGTCGCAACGATTGAGCCGGTAATCGCCGCCGTGTTCGCCGCCGTGTTCTTCAGCGAGCTGTACTCCGCGCGCGCGTTCATCGGAGCGGTATTCGTCCTCGCGGCGGCAACGCGCGCCTCGCTGCCGGAGCGCAATAGCAAATCAAAGCCCGCCGTTACTGATGCGCCGGCAGCGGCCCGGCCGGTCTTGGATTCTCACCCCCCCGATCCGCAGGAGGAGCACCAACCATGACCGCAGATCACCGCGGCGCCGAGCCTAATCGCATCCGGGCGGATGTTGAAGCCCTGACCGGGATAACTCCGCCGCGCAATGAACGGCACGTGCAGTCCCTGCTCGCTGCAGTCAGCTACATTGAACGGGAGCTCGATGCACTCGGCTGTTCGGTCCGCCGTCAGAATTACCACTGCGGCTCCCAAGAGTATACCAACGTGGTTGCCCGCTTCCCCGCCGCCTCCGCGGCTTCGACTACTCCGGCTTATTCCGGTATTTCCCCTGATTCACGTGAGCCGCAGCCACCACGAATCGTGATCGGCGCGCACTACGACGTGTACGGGGACATGCCGGGGGCCGACGACAACGCCAGCGGCGTAGCCGGGCTCTTGGAGCTCGCACGGCTGCTGAACGCCGGACTGGACTCCGGGGACATAGCTCGCACAAAGCAGCTTGAGCTCGTGGCCTACTGCTTAGAGGAGCTCCCGTACTTCGGCACCGCCTGCATGGGTAGCGCTGTTCATGCCGCTAATCTGGCTGAGAGCGGCGTCGTGGTTGAAATCATGCTGTGTTTAGAGATGATCGGCTACTTCTCCAAGACCCCCGGTTCTCAACACTACCCTGACCCCCAGCTCGCCGCACGCTACCCGGATACCGGCGACTTCATTGTCCTGGTCGGCCGCGATCAGGATTGCGATGTGGTTCGGTGGTGGCATTGTGCAATGGCTGAGGCCGGAACTATCGCGGTAGAATCGGCATGTTTCCCGCAGCACGTGAAGTTGGCGCAGCTATCTGATCACATCAATTACTGGCGCCATGGTTTCCCGGCTGTGATGGTGAACGACACCTCATTTCTGCGAAACCCAAACTACCACACGCCTGGCGACACCGCCGAGACCTTGAGTTATCCCGATATTGCAGGGGTAGTTGATGCACTCTACCACGCGCTGAAGCGCTATCAGCAGCAGTGATCGCTCCGAGAAACAGCACCGCAATCTGAGAACTCCAATACAACCACTCATCTGTTTCTGTTTGACGAGATGAAAGAACTCGGAGTAGAATTTGCAGTTTGAGCTCTGCACGCACGGTGCAGTTCGGTCCTTATCAAGGGAGGCCTATGTCGCAGAAACAGCGTAGTGGAGTGAAGTTCAAGCAGTACACGTTGCGGAACATCAGCGAGATTGTTCAGCTTCAACAGCTTAACAACGAACAGCGCTTTGAACTTGAAGTTGTCGCTCAGGTTCTGCCGTTCAAGACCAATCAGTTCGTGGTTGATGAGCTCATCGATTGGCGCAACATTCCCGAAGACCCGATTTACCAACTCACCTTTCCGCAGCGCGGGATGTTGCACGAGGACGAGTTCAACCGCCTGGCTGCTCTCCTGCGCGACACAAACGGGTCGCGCGACGAACTGCAAGAGGCGGTAAACGAGATCCGTTACAACCTCAATCCTCACCCGGACGGCCAGATGGACACGAATGTCCCGGAATTCAAGGGTGCGAAGATTGAAGGGGTGCAACACAAGTACGCCGAAACCGCACTGTTCTTCCCGCAGGCGGGGCAGACCTGCCACGCATACTGCACCTTCTGTTTTCGCTGGGCACAGTTCGTAGGCATTGACGAGCTGCGCTTCGCGGCCCCGAACATGAACCGCTTCGTGGGCTATTTGAAGGCCCATCCCGAGATCACCGACGTGTTGATCACCGGCGGCGATCCAATGGTGATGAACTCAAAGATGCTTCGCAAGACGATCGAACCGCTGCTCAGCCCCGAGCTCGAGCACCTGCAGAGCGTCCGCATCGGCACCAAGTCGCTAGCGTACTGGCCGCACAAGTACGTGGACGACCCTGACGCCGAAGACGTGCTCGATGTGCTGTCCGGCGTGGTGAGGTCCGGTAAGCATCTCGCGATCATGGCGCACTTCAGCCACACGCGTGAGCTTGACCCACCGATAGTTGCCGAAGCGGCGCAGCGGCTGCACGACATCGGCGCGCTCATTCGCACCCAATCTCCGGTTATTCGCCACATCAATGACGACCCCGAGGTGTGGCAAGAGATGTGGAGGCGGCAGGTGCGGCTCGGCATGGTTCCCTACTACATGTTCGTTGAGCGCGATACCGGCGCGCGTGATTACTTCGCGGTGCCGCTCGCGCGCGCCTACGAGATCTACCGCGAGGCGATTCGGAACGTCTCAGGGCTTGCGCGCACCGCGCGCGGCCCGAGCATGTCGGCAACTCCCGGCAAGGTCGAGATACAGGGCATCGCTGAAGTAGGAGACGAGAAGTTCTTCGTGCTGCGCTTCATTCAGGCGCGCAACGCCGAGTGGGTGCAGCGCCCGTTCTTTGCACGCTTCGACCCCGAGGCCACCTGGTTGAACCATTTGATTCCAGCATTCGGAGAATCCGAGCAGTTCTTTCAGTCGCAGCTATACAACAGCGAGATCAAAGCGATCTCGGGCGCAATCCGCATGTAAGTTCACGCACGCAACGGCGCGCGCAGGCGCCGGGTGCCATGCTCAGCTCCGTTCGTCCAGCCGCTCGTCCGTCGACTCGCCCCGGCGGGCGAGCGTTCGTTCGATTCGCTCAATCTGTTGCTGATAGCGCGGATCGGGCGCAAGCGCGTAGGCCTCGCGATACGCCTTGAGCGCCTCGCCAAGGTCTCCGAGATACTCGAGCGCGATCTTGCCGATGCCGGCGCGTGCGGTAAACTGGGTCTCGTCGAGCTCGGCCGCGCGCCGGTATTCGTCCAGCGCGGTTTGCCAGTCGCTGCGGCGCAAGGCGTCTTCGGCGTTCCACACCGCCTGCTGCGCTTCACAGGCTGCCGTAAACTTCCCTTCGTCCTCAACGACCGCGATGCGCAGCTGAACCAATTCACGCTCAGTTCCGTCGCAGTGCGCCGCCAACCGCCTGAGATACCGGCGAGCGTGCTTGCGCCGCCCGGTTTGGTAAGACAGCTCGGCCAACGCTTTCAAGCTGTGCGCGCTCTCGCCGAAGCGTTCCAGCTCCGCCTCGAAGTAGCTTTCGGCCACATCGTACTTGCCTTGCGCAAAGCTCGCCAATCCCATGTTATAGCGCACCCCCTCTCCTCCAGGGACCGCTTCATATATTCGCTTGAAATAATGTTCGGCCTGCTCGTACCGGCCCGACCCCAGCGCGTGTAGGGCACGCTGTTCCCAGCTTTTCAGCCTGATTGCCTTGAAAATCATGGTCCGCTCCTGCGCTCCGCCGCCTCTTCCCCAGTGCCGCCGGCCGCCGGCCCCTACGGAAGCACCGTGTGCAGCCAGCGCATCCAGTTGCCGCCCATTACCCCGGCGATTGTCTCGGGCTCGATTCCGGCCTCTACAAGTAGCGGCGCCAGCCGTGGAAGATCTGCAATCGTCTCAAGCTCGCGGGGACAGCTCTCGGCGCCGAAGCCCCCGTCGAAGTCCGTTCCAAGGCCTACATAGCGATACCCACCGGCGAGCTTTGCCGTGGTTTGCACCGCCTCAACAACCCTGCGCAGAGACACCGCATCCTTCCCGTCTCCTTGCTTCCAGCTAGAATCCAACGCCCAGTTGACCGGCATGATTCCGGCCACTCCGTCTCGTTGCCCGATCTCAGCAAGCGCCCAGCCCGGCAGTTGCCTCGGTTGGTCGACCATCGCTCGCGGGTTGGCGTGACTCGAGCAGATCGGACCCGCGTAGCGCTCAAAGGTCCTGCGCATCGCTTCGTCGGACATATGGCTGATGTCCAGCCCAATCCCGGCCTGCTCAATAGCGGTGATGAGCTGCTCGCCCGCCGCGGTCAACGGCGCCGGCTCCCCGCTACTGCCGGTGTAGGCGTTGCGGTGCCACGCCGGACCAATTATCCGAACGCCGCGCGCATACCACTCTTCCACTTCGTCGGGACTCACCAGACAGTCAGCGTTTTCAATCAGCAGCACCACTCCGATCCGCTCGGCGCCTTCGGCCTGGTCTTCACGCAGCGCAGTGAGCTCGTCTCTGCAACGAACCCAGCCTAAGCGCGGGTCTTCAGCCAGCCACTGCTCATACAGCCCAAATTGGCGAAGCGCCGCCTCGCGCGCCTCCGCCTGCGTGCGGTAGCCCGGCTCACCCTTTTCGGCCCGGCTCTGCGGAAGGGTATACAACGTCGCAAACACCATCGCGACATTGGCTTGCAGTAACTCAGGAACGCCGAGCATGCACCTACCGCGGCGGTCTGCCGCGCCGGCGCGGTGCTCGTCTTCACGGATGGCGTACGCCGAGCGGCGATAGTCGCGCGCGTAGAGCAAGCCGTTGAATGCCAGGTCTTCGTGTGCATCTACGATGGGATACCTATCCATACGCGTGATTGTCCCTCCGAAGCGCTGTTCGGCACATGTACAGCTGACAGCGATCTCGCGAACTGTATCACAATGAGAGCGTTATCGTCAGGTTTGCGGCGGTGATAGTCGTTACTGTCGTCTATCTTGAGAGCTTGGACGTGGGCGTGCTTCATTCACACGGAGGTTGCGCCCCTCGAACTCCCCACCATCCAACGCAGCAATTGCGTCGCGTGCCGACTGCGGCTCGGCCATTTCGACAAACCCAAAGCCTTTGGAGCGGCCGGTTTGGCGGTCGGTTATGATATTCACCGACTCAACGTCACCGTAAGGCTCAAACAAAGCGCGGAGCGTGTCCTCCTGCGTGCCGAAACTCAAATTGCCCACGTAGATCCGTTTCTCCATACCCCTTCATCCTTTGACTCGCGCCCGTGGAGGCCGGAATTCCCATCCAGTATCGCACGGGTTTTCACAAAACACCACAAAAACTTCTAATACGGCCTTGCGTGAATACAACTGCGGATCTGTCGGCGAGACACCATTAAGGCGCCGCGATCGGTCTCAATTTGGCGGTTTGCGATCTATCGTGGTATTATTCCAGCAAATGAAATCTGTGCACTATGCTCGGCAGCTTGTTGTCGTCATCGCGGTTGCGCTTGCACTTGCCTGGACGATTGGGCTTTCACACGTGGTAATTGCATTCGCCTTGGAGGCCGGCACGCCTCATACCGCTGTCGAAGATGCTCACCTCTCGAGCGACGGTATCGACGGGCACGCCGCTGCAACCACCGTGGAAGCGGAAACGCCGTCGTACGCAATCACGGCGGTAGAAAGCCGGGAACACGAGATCCCGGGCGAACGTCAGATCCACGCGCTGGCCGAAGCGTATCCCGATCGCATCGCCGAGATCCAGGTTCGTGAGGGACAGTGGGCTGCGCGCATCAACGACACGTGGTACTACTACGCTGCCGGAAGGATGCTCCCGCGCGAGCTGCTTGAAGAATACGATCAGTACACCCGCGTCCGTTTGTACCAATACCGCACCGGGCCGGCGCAGTTGCCGAAAATAGATGACGAACGCGCCGAACACCTTCGAAAGCGCGTCCGGCAACGCGAGGCTGATCCGCCGGTACGTCACAACGGGTTTCTCGACGCACTCTACGGCATCGGCTCGGCGCACGAAGCGGAACACATGATGGTGCGCGTTAGGTTCCTTGGCCTGAGCACTCGCGTACACCCTAAAGTCGTAAATCCATTGGCGCGTGTGGAGGCCGAGATCGTTGACGCCATGAAACACGACTCCGAGGTACGCCGCTTCGTAGAGTCGCTCGGCAGCGCCGGCGGGTACTCGTGGCGCGAGATCGCCGGCACCGCATCACGCAGTTATCATAGTTACGGGATCGCGATAGACTTGGTCCCGCGCTCGTATCGCGGCAGCTTCGGGTACTGGCGCTGGGCAATGCAGGCCGGGATTGAAGACTGGTGGGACGTGCCGTTTGAACGTCGCTTCTATGTTCCGCAGCCGGTGGTAGACGCCTTTGAGCGCCAGGAGTTCATTTGGGGTGGGAAATGGCTGTTCTTCGACCCGATTCATTTCGAGTACCGGCCCGAGCTATTCGTCCTCAGCGGATACCGCGATGAACAATAGCGCCGCGCCGTAGCGTTTACACGCACCCCGGGAGTATACTACGTTTGCGCGCGGAGGATTGGAAATGGGGCCGGTTTAGCTCCGTTATGCCCGTGTGCCTTGGGCCGGCGCTGCCGCTCGCGATCTGCAAGTGGCACGCGACCCGACAAACGGGTTCGAACAGTTCACTGTTCTTGGTTGCGTTGCCGATTGGATACCTCGCCGGAGGAGCTTCATGCAGGATGTAATCATTGCGTATGCCGGCAAGTACGGCACAACGGAGGAAATAGCGGGACGGATTAAGGCGGAGCTCACGGCGATAGCGGAGCAAAGTGCCGATCGGCTGCGTGAGCTGCAGATAACATGCCTTCCGCTGCGGGCGCTCAGCGCGCAACAGGTTCAGCACTCGCGGATGCTTGTGCTCGGCGGAGCGATCTACGCCGGGAGGTTGCCGCGCGCGCTTCGCTCCTTCTGTGAGCGCCACCGCACCGTGCTGTTGAGTCGCGCCGTTGGATTGTTCAGCACGTGTTTGTACCAGGACGAGCAGGCCCGCGACCAGTTGATCAGCGCCTATCCGCCGTGGTTGTTTGCACATGCAGCCGCAACGGCGAGCTTAGGCGGACGCCTCGATCTCGGTCGACTGAGCGCCGTTGACCGCTTGCTGATCAAACGTTTCGCCGAGGTTCATGAGAATCTCGACAGGATTGATAATCAGCGTATCTCCTCGTTTGCAGGGGAGTTGTTTGCCACCCTAAAACGCAAGTAGCGCCGGCTGAGAATGGCGCACAGACGAAAGGAAAGCCATGCGAGTATGGGCAGGAAAGTCGTATCCTCTTGGAGTACGGTATGATGGAGCCGGAGTCAATGTCTCGGTATTCTCCGAGGCCGCTGAAGCAATTGAGTTGTGTTTGTTCGACGACGAAGGCGGCGAACAACGCGTGACGCTGCCCGAAGAGACAGGTAACTGCATGCACGGGTATTTTCCCGATCTTGAGCCCGGGCAACGCTATGGGTTTCGCGCACACGGTCCGTGGGCGCCGCACCAAGGGCTGCGCTGCAACGGCAACAAGCTCTTGTTAGACCCCTATGCGCGCGCGATACACGGCTCGGTCGACTGGGATGAGGCGGTGTTTCCGTATCACTTTGCCGACCCCGAAGGCGAGCCGAACAACCTCGACAGCGGGCCGTATATGCCGCGTGCGGTCATCACTCAACCGCACTTCGACTGGGGCGGGGATCGCCGCTTGAACATCCCGGACAACGAGCTCGTAATCTACGAGACTCACGTCAAAGGATTGACTATACAGCATCCCGGAATCGAGTCGGAGCTGCGCGGTACCTACGCGGGGTTGTCGCATCCGGCGTGCATCGAGCATTTCAAGAAACTGGGCGTAAATGCCGTGGAGCTGATGCCGGTACACCAGTTTGTTCACGATGCCCACCTCGTTGAACGCGGGCTGCGAAACTACTGGGGGTACAACAGCATCGGTTTCTTCGCCCCACACAATGAGTACGCCGCCGACAAACGGCCGGGCGCCCAGGTTGCGGAGTTCAAGAACATGGTGAAGGCGCTGCACCAGGCCGGGATCGAAGTCATACTCGATGTGGTGTACAACCACACGGCGGAGGGCAATCATCTCGGACCGGTGCTGTCGTTCAGGGGTCTCGATAACGCGGCGTACTACAGACTGATTGCTGACGATCCCCGTTACTACATGGATTACACCGGCACCGGAAACAGTCTCAATATGCGCCACCCGCACGTGCTTCAGCTCATCATGGATTCACTGCGCTACTGGATCGAAGAGATGCACGTTGACGGCTTTCGCTTCGATCTGGCATCAACGCTCGCGCGGGAATTGCACGACGTGGACCGCCTCTCAGCTTTCTTCGACATCATCCACCAGGATCCGGTGATTCGGCAGGTTAAGCTCATCGCCGAGCCCTGGGATGTGGGCGAAGGCGGCTACCAAGTGGGCAACTTCCCGCCCGGCTGGGCCGAGTGGAACGGGAAGTACCGCGACACCGTACGCGACTACTGGCGCGGCGAAGACCAGACCTTGGGAGAGTTCGCCACGCGCTTCACGGGAAGCTCCGACCTGTACGAGAGCAGCAGCCGTCGCCCGTACGCGAGCGTCAACTTCATCACGGCCCACGACGGGTTCACGCTGCACGACTTAGTCTCGTACAACGAGAAACACAACGAGGCGAACGGCGAAGACAACCAAGACGGCGAAAGCCACAACCGGTCCTGGAACTGCGGGGTGGAAGGGCCTACCGGCGATCCCGAGGTACTTGCGCTGCGGGCACGCCAGAAGCGCAACTTCCTCACTACGCTGTTCTTGTCGCAGGGCATTCCAATGCTCCTGGGCGGTGATGAGATCGGGCGCACGCAGAACGGCAATAATAACACCTATTGTCAGGACAATGAGACCTCGTGGTACCACTGGAATAACATCGATGAGGAGTTGTTGGCCTTCACCTCACAGTTGATTGCATTTCGTACGGCGCACCCGGTGTTCCGCCGCAGACGCTGGTTCCAAGGACGCCCGATCCACGGCAAGGGATTGCAGGACATCGCCTGGTTCACCCCAAAAGGAAAACCGATGGCCGAAAAGCACTGGAACGAGGGCTTCGCCAAGGTAATCGGCGTTTATCTCAACGGCCAGCAGCTTCCCGGTACCGACCTCTTTCGCCAACGTATGACCGACCCTACCTTCCTGCTGCTGTTGAACGCCTACTGGGAGGGAATTGAGTTCACACTGCCGGCCAAGCGCTGGGCGAAGCGCTGGCAGCTGATTCTCGACACCGCTGCCGCCAGCTTCATTGAAGAGGATTCGGAGCCGATCGCGGCGCGAACGCCGATTGCCTTGGTTGGCCGCTCGATGCAACTGCTGCAGCGCCTGGATTAGAGGCGGCCTCCCGGCGTTGCCAAGCGCACCACACGCCCGGAGAAAGCTGCGGGATCGGCCCTGTGGGGGCGTTCCATCTCAGGCACGCTCGAGATAGAACATATACTCGGTCACGTGCAGCGGACGGCCGCGGAGATTACGGCTGCCGCGAAAGGCGTTGTACGGCTGCTGAAAAACCGTGAGCGCGCCGCGGTGCGACAAGAGCTGCCGTAGATGGTCATAGCTGACAAACCCCTCGGAGTTGAACGATACCAACACCGTTTTCGCGGGAGTATTCTCAATCAGCTCCCCTAAGGTCTCGACAGCACGCCGGCGCACATTGTAGGCTGAGCGCCGCCAGTTAGTGGGAATCCCGGATACCCGGCTGATTTGCCCGGGCTCGCGATAATTGGTGAGTAGGTTCAGCATGAAGTAGTTTGAACCATAGGGGTGCTGGTTGTACGGCGGGTCTATGTAGGCAAGATCGAGCTCATCGAGACGCCGGACCAGTGTGTTGGCATCTTCGCAGTACACAGCCACCTCTTGTTCGTAGCGGCTGAAAACCGGAAACCTGAGCTCAATCTCACCGATAATCCGTGTAAGCGCATCACGATTACGGCCACCGAACTGGCCGACACCGGTTGCCGAGTTCTTGTAGAAACCCTTGAACACGCCGGCGGTGTTTGCGTGTACCGAAGCCTCCGACAGTAGCGGTCCTAACAACAGCGGCTGCAACCTGGCGGGCAGCTCACCTATCAACCGGCGCGCGGTATCGAGGTAGCGGGCGTTGCGCGTGGTGTAGAACACCCGCTCTCCGGGCCGAATCACCTTATCGTCGCGCGGCGCGTAGTGGCGGGCAATGACTCCGTCGCGATATAGCTCGCCGCTCAAGCGCGCGCGTAGCCGTTCGTACGCCGCCGTCAGCTCACCGAGGTCAAGCTCGCTGATATTCTGCAGGTAGCAGCGGTTAATGACCTCGGCATACGGTTCTAAATCGTTGGCGACCAGGCGGTCCGCGTAGCGCTTGAACAGCCGCGCCACGACCCCGGACCCCGAGAACAGGTCGGCGATTGCCAAGGAGCTGCGCCCCAACCGTTTGCGGGCGCGATCCACAGCTTGCGAAATCAGCGGCAAGAGCAGTCGCTTATTGCCGAGATAGGTAATGAGTTGCTCACTCAGATAACCGGGGTTTTCGTAACCCGCAGCCCCATCGTACAACAGCTCACCGAACAAGTCGTTTTGGCTCATGACAATTATCCGTAAGTATTGGGAACCTGTGCGCGCACCATAGCGTGAACGGTCGTTGAGCGTCTATCGGTTCTACACCGTTTCGTCTATCAGCACCTTTCAACCGGCTTGTTTGTCGATTTCCGTATTGATTTCATCCGGCGAATCGGGCATTATTCTCGCATTCAAGCACCCCGGTTCGGACAGTCCGTTCTTGTGTCTTGTGTAGCGTTATCAATGAGCATTACCCGCACCGCGCCGAACAACGCAGCCGGCAACAGCGGCCACATCACCGACCTCGCTCTCGTGTCTGCTTTCAAAGAGGCCGCCCAGGCGGTGCTGCCGATCATGCTCGGCATCGTGCCGTTCGGACTGGCCTACGCGATAGTGGGACGCAGTGCCGGGCTCAGCGCCGGGGAATTGCTGTTGATGTCGGCCACCGTCTTTGCGGGCGCCTCGCAGATGATCGCTGTGAGTATTCTCAACGAAGGGGTAACCGCCGCGGGGGTGCTGATGGTGGCGACGCTCTTGGTCAATCTGCGCCACATCCTTATGGGTGCCACGCTTGCTCCGCGAGTGGCAGGCTTTGGGCTGACGCGTCAAGCGGTAATCGCGTTCTTCATGATCGACGAGAGCTTTGCGCTGACCATAAGCCGGGCGGAAACCAAGGGGTTCAGCTTCCGGTACTATCTGGCGGTGGGGCTGCTGTTCTACTGCGGGTGGTTCGCGGTCACCGCGATCGGCATTGTGCTCGGTGGACTGATCGATGATCCATTCGCCCTGCCGATAGATTTCGTGATGCCGGCGACCTTCATGGTGCTGGTTGTGCCGTTTCTCAAGACCCGCACCGGCCGTATAGCGGCGGTGGTCGCTGCGGTAGCAGCCGTTATCGGCGCAGTGTACTTCGACGGCCACTGGTATATCGCTATTGCCGGTGTCGCCGCCGCCGTGAGCGGCGCCCTAATCGAAACCTACACGGAGAAACCCACTGATGCGCGCTGAACTGGTGCTGATTATTCTGGCGATGGGGCTGATTACCTACGCAACCCGCGTGGGCGCCTTCGCCGTGTTGCGCGTAACCGGCATGCCGGGATGGCTGCGCCGCACGGTGAAGTACGTGCCGGTCGGCGTGTTGACGGCGCTGGTCGTTCCCTCGCTGCTAGTGCGTGACGGCGCGGTAGATCTGAGTCTAGAAAATCACTATCTGCTCGCCGGCCTCATCACCGCCGTCGTTGCCTGGAAGACTCGTAACGTGGCGCTCACCGTCGCGGTGGGTCTCGCGGCGGTGCTGACACTCACCGCGCTGCTATAACGTACACCATGCTGCCTCCGCGTGCGATAAGCCCGCCATCCCCGGTTACGCCCCCCTGTGCTCATCACGCCGTTCAACCGATGTCACCGACCGCCGCGGTGTGCTACAATTCACGGCATGCGACTATCAGCCTTTGGACAGAAGTTTACGGCGCGGAGCGGCATTCTCGCGCTCATGGACGATCTCGGCCGCGCCTTAACCGGCAGCGAGAAGAAATACATGCTCGGCGGCGGTAACCCCGCCCGCATTTCCGAGGTCGCCAAGCTGTGGCGAGAGCAGATGGAACGGATTCTCAGCGAGGACGATCGGTTTGAGCAAATGGTTTCGAACTATGACCCACCTCAGGGGAATCCGGCGTTTATCAACGCCCTCGCGGAGCTGTTTCGTCGTGAGTACGGATGGGACATCGGTCCCGGCAATATTGCGGTGACGAACGGCAGCCAGACCTCGTTTTTCATGCTGTTCAATATGCTCGGCGGTCGGCAGAACGACGGTTCACGGCGTCGAATACTGTTGCCGATCGTTCCGGAATATATAGGATACGCCGATCAAACGCTCGATGCCGAAGACTTTGTCTCTGCCCAGCCGCGGATTGAGCTCATCGGCGAACACCGCTTCAAGTACCGTGTGGATTTCGCCGAGCTCCAGCTTGGCGAAGATCTCGCGGCGATCTGCGTTTCACGCCCGACCAATCCAACCGGAAACGTACTGACCGACGAGGAGGTCTATCATTTAGACGAGATTGCCCGCGAGCACGATGTGCCGCTGATCCTCGACAACGCCTACGGTGTACCGTTTCCCGGTATGATCTTCGCACCGGCGACACCAATCTGGAACGAAAACATTATCCTCGCGATGAGCCTCTCTAAGATCGGACTACCCTCGGTTCGCACTGGAATCATCGTTGCTCGCGAGGAAATCATCGCGGCGCTGTGCTCGTGTAACGCTATTCTGAGTCTGGCGAACGCCGGCGTCGGCCAACAACTCGTGACCCCGCTGATCGAATCCGGCGAGATACTTCGCATCAGCTCAGAGATCGTGCGGCCGTTTTACGAATCCAAGAGTGCGCGTGCGCTGCAATGCATCGACGATGAGTTCGGTGACGACCTCGCCTACGCCGTACACCTCAGCGAAGGCTCGTTGTTCTTATGGGTGTGGTTTCGTAACATCTCGATCACCACCATGGAGCTGTACGAACGCTGCAAAGCGCGCAACACAATTGTAGTGCCGGGACGGTATTTCTTTTTCGGGCTTGAGGAGGACTGGCCGCACCGCGACCAGTGCATTCGCATCAATTACGGCATGCCTGACGAAGACGTCCGCCGTGGAATCCGGGTAATTGCCGAAGAAGCTCGCAAGGCAGTAATACCGTAGGACGGGTAGCCCGCTTCATGAAGCGACAATCGCCGGAATATCCCCGATTCCGTCGAGTACATAGCTCGGGCGGTACGGAAACGTTGAAAGATCCTCTTTTCGGGTGACTCCACTGAGCAGCAGAATGCTTTCGATCTCCGATTCGAGACCTGCGATGATATCGGTGTCCATACGATCGCCGATGATGAAGCTCTCTTCGCGCCGGCATCCGAGCCGCTTCAGGGCGCTGCGCATCATAAGCGGGTTGGGCTTGCCGAGGAAATACGCTTTCTTGTGGGTAGCGAGCTCTATCGGCGCAACCAGCGCACCGCATGCGGGTGCAATACCCGCCTCGGTTGGTCCGGTAAGGTCAGGGTTCGTACCGATTAGGCGAGACCCGGAGCGAACTAGGCTGACCGCTTTCGCCGACAACATACACCGAGCCGCCGGGACTTTGCACTGCAAGAAACGCTGCGGTTGCCAGGGCGCTGGTATAGAAGCGCTCGGGAGGTACTTCAATGCCGAGCCTCCTGAGCTTCTGTTGCAGTTCACGCGGGGACCGCTCGCTTGAGTTGGTCAGGAAGAGATACTCTTTTCCTTCCCGTTTCAGCCAATCGACGAACTCGCTTGCTCCGGGCAATAACTGATTGCCGTGGTACAACACACCGTCCATATCGCAGATGAAGCCGCGACGTTCGAACAGCTTCTCTCGCAACTGCCGGTGCGTCACGCTCATAGGCGTCCGGCCATACGTCCGGAAACGCTAATGCCGAACACAAGCTCGTTATCACGGGCGTCACCGACCAGCTCGTAAAACAAATACTTCGCGTTGGCGCCGAGACGAAGCCCGCCTGTTTGGAAACTCAGCCCAGCTTCGGCGAAGGGAGCGTGCTCCTGAATGCTCGTGAAGCGATCCCCGCCGCCTGCCTGGTACAACAGCTGCGTTCGTTGCGTTGGGCGTATGCGGTCGCCGGCGAGCAGCGAGGTGTCGAGCCCGAAGAAGTCGTCTCTATCGGGCTGGTTACGGTAAAACCCGGAGTTTCTCCAGGTAATCCACCGATTGAAGTGCGTGTTCAACCCAATCTGCGCTTCAATGAAGGCGCCTTCACCCGAGTAACCGCTTCCTGCGCCAATGTCGTACGAGATGTAAGGGTACGACTGTGTTTCGGCGTATGCGCTGAAACTACACAGTAGAACGATGGCCGACGCTACGCCGATAATCCTGCTTCGCGATCGCATTTGCTCCCCCTTGGCCCCCGAAGATGCTTCGGCAGCACCTCATCCGAACTCAGCCTGCATTGCGCTGCAAGGCGTATCCATGGTCCGGCATGCCGGTAGTCAATGTCAAGCGCCTCAAGCGACAGGTTCATCGCATTGGATGCATTGGAGACACTCAACCTATTCAAGGCTTCAGCGCGTTTCAGCGCGGGATAACCAAGACGGTGCGGCGCAAGATGCGGAGCGGTCGAGCGGACTTGCATTTAAGCGCTCAACACGCTAAGGTGTCTTCCGGAGTCCATTGGCACCCTCAGACGGCGACGGAGAGTTCACCGTAAACCTCGAAATAGAAAATAGGAGATCTGCAATGCCACTCATGACAACTAGACCGATGTTCGATCTCGCCTATGAAGGCGGCTTCGGGATCGGAGCATTCAACGTCAATAACATGGAAATCACCCAGGGCATCATTGAAGCTTGCGCTGAAGAGAACAGCCCATGCATCCTCCAGATCTCGAAGGGAGCGCGCAAGTACGCCAACATCCGCTTCTTGAAGAAGATCATCGATGCCTGCGTGGAGGAGTACCCTCAAATACCGATTGCAATTCACTGCGACCACGGCGACACCATCGAGCTGATGAAAGACTGTATTGCCGACGGTTACACTTCGGTAATGATAGATGGGTCACACCACGAATTCGATGAGAACGTTCGTCTGAGCAAGGAAACCGTTGAGCTCGCGCATGCCGCCGGCGTGGTGGTGGAGGCCGAACTCGGGCAGCTCGGCGGCATAGAGGAAGACGTGGTCGGCTTGAGTGCCGAAGAGTACGAAAAGAGCATCGAGAAGTTTCTGACCGATCCTGACCACGCGAAGGAGTTCTGGCAGCAAAGCGGCATCGACAGCCTGGCGGTTGCCATCGGCACCAGCCACGGCGCGTACAAGTTTACCAAAGAAGCGAAGCTCGCGTTCGATCGCATTGAGCGCATCATGAAAACCTGCCCGGGTTTGCCGCTGGTAATGCACGGCAGCTCGAGCGTACCGCAGGAGTATATCGATCTCGTGAACAAGTACGGGGGTAACATGCCGAACGCCAAAGGCGTGCCCGAGGACCAGATAGCGAACGCCGTGCGCACCTACGGCGTCTGCAAGGTTAATATCGACACCGATCTGCGTCTCGCGATGACCGCGAAGATCCGGGAAGTGTATGCAACCAAGCCTGAAGAGTTCGACCCGCGCAAGTATCTGGGACCCGCCCGCGACGAGATCAAGACGATGGTCAAACGCAAGCTCCATATGCTCAACAGCGCCGGGAAGACCGATGAGATCATCGCCTACTGGAAAAAGCAGGGCGAACCGCTCCCCACCTTCTACAAGTAAGCACTGAAGGCCGGTTCACGCCGGTGAAGATGCCGGCGT
>PWQX01000152.1 GCA_003556605.1 Spirochaetaceae bacterium | reverse complement strand
CTATACGCTGATCTTCTTGCTAATCTTTCAACCATCCGCCATATGCTATACCCGTTCCGTATTCTCTACACACACGAAAATTGTATGCGAGAGCGTTTTTTCGCGGCCTTGCTTTCCCTTCTACTTCACGCAGTGGTCTTCTGCATTTTGCTTCCGAAGCGAGGCTTGTCCGCTTCCGATCGAACTGTGGTCGCGAAGCAGATAATCATGCTCTTGATCTCTTCCACGTTCCTTTCCCTGGCACGAACTGGCACGATCAAACTATGATCGTACTGGCGAGTCTGTCTTGGCTCCGCTTTTCCACAGCCGTTCTATGGCTGTACTGGCAAACGTTCTGTAAAACTGCTTCTAAAGCAATCTCTTTTCGAATTTCCTTAACCCGGCAAAGCCGGAACTGGCCCAGCGGAGCTGGAGCTGGCCCACGAAGTGGAACTTGCCCGTCTGTTCCTGACGGAGCTGGCGTCGCGAAGCAGATAATCATGCTCTTGATCTCTTCCACGTTCCTTTCCTGGGACGAACTGGCACGATCAAACTATGATCGTACTGGCGAGTCTGTCTTGGCTCTCCGCTTTTCCACAGCCGTTCTATGGCTGTACTGGCACACCGGAACGGTGTACTGGCACCCGAAGGGTACTGGCGCAAAGCGTAGCTTTGTACTGGCACCGGGCCGGTCTCGGACCTCCCGGTACTGGCGTCGCGAAGCGACCATGGGGTATAATCCTTTGGGGTGATATCTTGATCGATTTGCACATTCACACGACGTTTTCTCCTGATTCCACAAGTACACTCAAAGAAATCCTGGAAATAGCCAGAGAACGTAGACTCACAGTTGTCGGTATTTCTGATCACCACGATCCGGAATCGAAAATGCCAGACATTGCGTATATCCACTCAGTAGACGATTATGTCAAGGCAATACAATCCATGCGTGAGGCATACGACTTTGAGCTCCTTGTAGGGCTGGAGTTGGGAATACAGTCAACAGTGGACGAAATACCACAGGGTGATTTCGATTACATGATCTACTCTGTTCATGAGGTGCCTGAATCATACCGCATTGAGAGACTTCCCGATCCGTGGAACTCGTACCTGAGAGAATGCCTCGCTGCCCTAAGACCTATGCCTTACCCCGGTTTCTTTGGTCACCTTGATTTTCTGAGGCGTTACGTTGAAGGTCATGAGCCTCTTCATCCTTCAGCACTTCTCGATCAAGTTCTTGAGAAGATTGCATCACTGGACCTGGGCATTGAAGTGAATACCTCCGGCTGGCGCCACCCTTTCTATGAACAGAATCCACAGGCATGGATAATCGAGAGGTTTGTTGAGCTCGGAGGCAGGTACATCACTGTTGGATCAGACGCCCACAGCAAAGACGTTGTCGGCGAGGGAGTAGATGAAGCGCTGAGGTTGCTTAGTAAGCTGGGTGTGCCTGAAGTCTTCTACTGCAAGCAAGGAGATTACGAACCGCTACCCATTACCTCCTTGATCTCTGCTGTTGAAATGTGACGCTTCTGAGGTGAGTTTGTTGAAAGACTTCTCCGTAGCTCACGCAAAAACGTCTGATCTCAAATCGCTAGTCGAAGTGCTGGAGTCGACCGGATGGTTTGACGGACGTATTGACACGAGTGAGCAGAATATCAAAATCGCCGAAAAAACTCTTAAGAAACTACTTTCTGACCCCCGCACCCTCTTTCTTGTGGTCAGGGACAAACAGGAAGCCGTCGGGTTCATATCGGTGCATTTCGTCCCCTACCTGATGCTATCTGGCGAAGAAGCTTTCGTCTCTGAGCTGTTTGTGAAAGACACACATCGTTCAAAGGGAATTGGCTCAATGCTTCTGACTGCCGGTGTACAAGCCGCCAGGTCTCGTGGTTGTAAACGGATGCATCTCATCAATTCCAGGGCCAGGGACTCATACAAGCGAGGGTTCTATGCAAAACATGGGTGGCAAGAGCGTCAGTACGCTGCGAGTTTCATTCTCGACCTTTACGACAAAACTCGAGAACCTGAACCAGGGAAGTGATTGTTGTGAAGATACTAGTTGTGGAGGACGAAGAGGATCTTGCTTCAATGATTGCCGAAATTCTTCAGTCAGAGATGTTTACAGTAGAAGTTGCATGTGACGGTGAGCAAGCACTATACTATGTGGACAACGCATCATTCGATCTTGTGATACTTGATATTCTGCTTCCTCTCGGTGACGGCTGGACTGTTCTTCAAAGACTCAGAGAAAAAGGTTCTTCTGCTCTGGCTCTTATTCTGACCGCCCTTGACGATGTCGAAAGCAAGGTTAGAGGCTTCGAGCTCGGCGCAGACGACTATCTGCCCAAACCATTCGATATGAGGGAGCTTGTCGCGAGAGTGAAGTCGCTACTTAGACGGATGAACAATGGAAGTCGAAATCATGAGCTTCGGGCAGGGGACCTCACTCTTGACACTCGTACCCGAACAGTCAAAAGGTCCGGAAAGCTCGTGGAGCTAAGGCGCAAGGAATACCAGATACTCTATTACCTGATTAGCCGTAAGAATCAGGTAGTAAGCAAAGATGAGCTCGAAGACCATCTCTGGTCAGAAGATGACGTGCTCTGGTCCGATGTGCTGCGGACACACATCAAGAACCTCCGCGCCAAAATAGACAGCGGTCATAAGAAGAAACTTCTGAAGACAATCAGGGGAGTTGGATATGCGATATCTGACGAGTGAAAAGAAGATCATCCGTTCCACCAAGCTGAAGTGGGCACTAGTTTTTTCAGCAACGATAATTGCACTCGTATCGACCTTCGCCTTCTTAATATTCGGCTTGATGGTCAGGATTACTACCGAACGATTCGACGATTCCGTAATCGAAAGGGCTGAGAGAATAGAGAGACGTTTGAGACTCATACCCATTCCCCTTCGAGATGAACTTCTTCTGAATATCTCAGATGCGCTTGCTCTAATTACGCCAGATCAGGAATTTGTGCAGTTCATAACCTCTGACGGCTTGCTCCTGGGGACTACCGGCGTTCAAGCTCCAGCCCCTGAATCGTTGCGGGAAGGGTTTGAAGACGTAAAGTTTTCCGTGACTGAAACGGACTCTGAACAGGTCTTCAGGACTTACACAAAGGCGGTGACGGGACCAGGTGGGAGGTCTTTGTTGTACGTCAGATCCGGCGTGGACGTTACCGATCTTCGTCAGCAGCAGCATCTCTTTCTGATTGCCATGGTCCTGACGGTCGTTCTTTCAGGTGCAGGGGCATGGGTCATTGGCTTTCTTCTGTCATCTTACATACTTAGACTTCTTAGCTCCAATTATCAAAGACTGAAACGTTTTTCCTTGCTCAGTTCTCATGAACTGAAGACTCCCTTGACAATCATGAAGTCCGCTACCGATCTTCTGGCAGACGACGAAAACCTCACGGAACCTTCCAGAAACAAGGTTGAGATACTGAAAGGAACAATCAAGCGGATTGAGACTTTGACTTCACAACTCCTTCTTCTATCCAAGAGCGAAGAGTCGGATTTCACAAAAAAGCATGTTTCTCCCTTCTCACTTAGAACCATGCTCTCAGGGCTGAAGAAAGACTTCGAAGAAACTGCTGTCAGAAAGGGCATTATTATGGTCCTGCATTGTCCAGAAGATATTGAGGTGAATACGTCGGAAGAACTACTTACGATTATTCTGACTAACCTGATCGACAACGCACTGCGTTTTACCGAGCCTGGGGGCCGTGTTGAAGTATCGGCTCTGAGTATTGGAGGAAAAACCAGGATTGCCATTCGAGATACCGGGATAGGAATAAACAAGATGGATCAAAGACGTGTTT
>PWQX01000038.1 GCA_003556605.1 Spirochaetaceae bacterium | reverse complement strand
CTGGAAATAGGTGACTCGGTTCTCCCCCTCCTTCAGATCGTCCAGGGTGCCGAAACCAATCGTGCTCGGGCGGAGTAGGGCTTCTATCGGCGGTAGCGGCGTTCCATTCTCACGTGCGAGCACCGCGGCACCCAGCGCCTCAAAGTACGGCGCCTCGGGGGGGACGATGAACTCCACGTCCGGGCTCTTCTCGCGGATGAAGCGGACGATATGCCGGTTTTGCGTAATCCCGCCGGTCAACAGAACACGGCCCCGTTTGATCTTCGCGCGCGTTAAGAAGTCGGCCACTTTGCCCGCCATCACATTGCTAAGAGACAAAACGATGTCGTTCTTCTTGGCCTGTCCCTTGTTGAGCCGGTGCGTACAATCGCTTTTCATGAAGACCGAACAGCGGGTCGACAACGACAGAACACACGCGTCCTGCGGCACTGCCTCCACGTCGGCGAGCGTCATGTCCATGCGCCCGAGCTGCTGCCTGAAGAACTCACCGGTTCCGGAGGCGCACTTGTTTCCGGAGAAGTTGTTCACGATCTTGCCGCCCGCGTCTATGGTATACACAATGAGGTCTTCGCCTCCCATGCTCACAACCGCATCGACCTCCAGGCCCATGGAGTGCAACGCAGTTTCAATGGCGATCGGCTCGATGGCGTTAGCGCTGTTAAATAAGTAGCGCCCTTCGGTCCCGGTGACGAGCGTCATGACGCCGGAACGCACAGCCTCTGCGGATAGGAGACTCTGGACTGCACCCTTTACGTCGCCGTCGTGCGGGACAACCGCGCTCCACGCGACCGAATCACCGTTGAGCAAAACCGCCTTCAAACTTGAAGACCCTGCATTGATACCCAAGCTCACCATTCGACGTACCCCTCTGCGATCATGCATGTTACGATTCTTTACGCCATCAGTCATATTACCATATCACACCGAGGACAAGAACGAAAATAACGCTCCATACACCGGTTGACAACTCCGCCGACCATCGCGACGCCGGCCCTAAGGCCGGCCGATCGTTACGCTACCCGTTGACTTCCTCAGGGTCCGGTACGTGTGCTACAGCCTGTAGACCTTTACAGTCGCCTCGACCCCGGATGCGGGCGGTGTGTGTCCCATCGTGCGCAGCACCGTGTCCGAAACCCAACTCCCGGACACCTTCTACGTCTTCTATCTCGCCGGATACCTGTTCGACCGGAAAGTGCCCGCTCCCGATTCCAGTATTGTTGGAAGAGGCAAGCTGGTCTGCTATTTTGTGGGCCTTGCCGTCCTGCTTAGCGCGGGATTTGCCGGTAAAGCGCTGCTGCACGATATCGGGATCACGCTCCTGATCGCCGGTGTAGCCCTGGCGTGGTTGGCACACGTGTGTTATGTGTACGAGAGGGTACGGAGTTCGGTCGCCGACCGGCGCAGCGAAGCCCAATGAATGGCGGATCGGCATTCGGGTTAACCCACAGCGGTCCCTTTACAATTTCGGCAACAAATCGCATACTCCGCGCATGCGCACTGAAATCGGTACATACGATCGGGCGGTTGGCGCGATTAACCAACTCGCAAGAGGGGGTTTGTTTCTGATGACCGGCTCCCAGGGAAATCCGATGACGATCGGGTGGGGGCTGATCGGTCAAATTTGGGGGCGGCCGATCTTTCAAGTTCTCGTTCGCCCGACGCGGTATTCGTTTTCGCTTCTTGAAGCTCTCGGTGAGTTCACGGTATGTCTTCCAGTCGACGGGCACGCAAGAGCCCTCGCTCTGTGCGGCGAGAAGTCCGGCCGCGATCTCGACAAGATCGCCGAGTGCGGATTGTCTACCGCGCCATCGGTACACATAGGGGTTCCGCATATCGCCGAATGCCCCGTTCACTTTGAGTGCCGCGTGATCCACGTAAACGACGTGATAAATGCCGGACTGGATGCGGAGATCGTGTCGCAGAGCTACCCTAAAGGCGATTTCCACCGCATCTATTATGGGCAAATCCTCGGCGTATATGAGTCTTAACCTGCCATTGAGCCGAGCACGAGTCTCTATGTCGAAAGGGCTTCGCGATACCTGCCTGCGCGATCGAAGGCGATCGCGAAAGCAGGCCTCCGGCGATAAACACAGCCAGTCCTGCCCCGAGATAACCGAAAGGCAGTCCCTCTGTCGACAGACGAAACCCCGTCGGACAACGAACGTGCGGGGCATCACATAGCGCGAGCCCGGCAGGTAGGGTGCTTCGATGCACCCGGCTCCCCGCCGAGTTCCCCGGCACTACCTACCTGGCATAAACGTGCTGCTGTTGACTTCCACCGTGGAACCTAAGGCGCGCCGACGTATTGAAGCGTGACACACGGACTACGGCAGGAGCTTCGCATTCACGTCAATCTGAACTCCGCCAAGCGCCCGGGATACCGGACAGTTCTTTCTGGCAGCCTCGGCCATCTCCTTGAACTTTGCTTCGTCGATTGCCGGCACTTCGCCTTCCGTCGTCAGGACAACTTTCGTTATGGAAAACCCGTCGCCCACTTTTTCGAGATGTACTTTCGCATCAGTGCTGACCCGCTTTGGCGAGAACCCGGCCTCTGCGAGATCAGCGGAAAACGCCATTGAAAAACAGCCGGCGTGCGCGGCTCCGATCAGCTCTTCGGGATTAGTCCCGGTTTCTTCTTTGAAGCGTGACGCAAATGAATAAGCGCCTTCATACGCACCGGATCCGAACTCCATTGTTCCTGTTCCGCTTTGCAGGTCACCTTCCCACACAGCGTGCGCATTTCTTGTTGGCATAAGCTAGACCTCCTCGTTTGTATATTCTTGATAATATGAATAATGAAAATGCTGCCGGCGGTCAATTGATTTCGAGGTCAACCTTCTTGTGACGCCGTAGCCGCTTGCCGCCGAACAGTGGCGGCATCTTGTGGTATAAACAGGATATGATCGACAAACTGACTGTGACCGTCCTCTCCGAGGACAGCGTTGGATATGAATCATCCTGTCTGGGACAGCACGGGCTCTCGCTGTTGATCGATACCTGGGCTGACGACAAGGCCTTCCGGTGCCGTGTTCTGATGGATGTGGTGCAGCACGGATTATCGAGGCAATCGGGAAACCCGGAGTTCCGGTAGTGGCGCACCCCGAGATCTTCCGATCGAATCTTGTGCTCACTCCGCAACTGCGCTCGATCGGTGTGCCGTCTGGGGACAACCGCAGCCGCCTCGAAGAGGCGGGTGCCCAGCTGCTACTCACCCGCACGCCGCTGCAGCTTGCCCCGGCATTGATTGCGAGCGGCGAGGTACCGCGCACAACCCCGTATGAGGTACCAACGCAGGACTCTACACGCTGCGGAATGGAGTATTTGAGGAAGACCTGATGCTGGACGACCTCAGTATTTATTTACGCACAAGTGCGGGGTCGGGGAGTCGTGGTATTCTCCGGATGCAGTCACGCCGGGATTGTGAACAGCGTGCGCCACGCCCGCACGGTGTGTGGTAGGGACGGAATCGCTGCTGTCATGGGTGGGCTGCACCTCATTGCGGCGGATCGGGCTACCATTGAGTCGACTGTTGCCGGTCTGCGTGAGCAAGAGGTGGACCGCGTGTTTGCGGGACACTGCACCGGCTTTGCCGCGCAGGTTGCTCTCTACCGGGGTTTCGGTGAGCGGTTCGCACCGCTTCATACCGGGCTGGTGGTGAGCTGGTAAGTTGTGCGGTTCAAACCGCCTATCGCGGGCAACGGTCGGCCGAGCGCTCGGCGGCCAGGCGCACGAGAAGCTCGCACACTTCGCCAAAGCTCTCGCTAAGTGGTTTGACCAGCATACGATAGAGCTCTTTGAGCCGCTTCACCCGCTGGCGCT
>PWQX01000245.1 GCA_003556605.1 Spirochaetaceae bacterium | reverse complement strand
TGGCAGAACTACATCGACGCGGTTCAGATCTCGGGACTGCCGCGCCTTCTGTTGAACTCGGTCTTTGTGTCATCCGGCAGTACGATCGTTGCAATGCTCATCTGCTCCATGGGTGCGTTCGTTTTTGCGCGTGAAGATTTTCGCGGCAAGCAGATCATATTGACCGCGATACTCGCGGGCGTGCTGGTACCGATCATTTCCCTGATGGTGCCGTACTACCGCATTATCCGGAGTCTCGGGTTGTTTGATAACCTCTTCGGGCTGATGCTGGTGTACGTTGCGATCAATATTCCGATCTCGACATTTCTGTTGCAGGGCTTCATGAAATCGATTCCGTATGAGCTGGAGGAGGCCGGCATCATCGATGGGTGTGGCTTCTGGCAGCGCTACGCACGGATCGTACTGCCGTTGTCGAAGCTGGGCTTGGTAACCGCCGGGACCTTTGTGTTCCTGTTTTCCTGGAACGAGTTCATCTACGCGCTATTGCTGACTGCGTCTTTCGCCAACCGAACCCTGCAGTTGGGAATTCGCGACTTCCAGGGACAGTTCTTCACCAACTACACCGGCATGTACGCCGCGATCGTGCTCAGCATCATTCCGAGCGTAATTGTGTACGTTACCTTTCATGACCGAATCGTAAGCGGCTTAACGAGCGGCGCTTTGAAGACCTAACTCGAGATAAGCGTCTGTATCGATGATCGGGTTTGCCGTCAAGAAGGCGTTTTTCGACTTTTGGGATCATCTCGTCGCAATTGTGCTTATGAATTTCGGGTTTGTGGTGCTGTTCTCCTCGGCGGTATTCGCGGTTGAACGTCTCGCCGGGCTGAGTGTCGCTGCAGCGGGGGCTGCGGCTGCGGTCGCCGTCTTCGCTCTCGCTATCTATTTCGGCGCGGTAGCAACTGCCACCTGTGAGAACGCCGATTACCGGTCTCTGAGCGTATCCGATTTCTTTGCCGCTCTCCCTCGCGTGGTTCTTCCTGCGCTGGTGTTTATCGGGATCTACGCATCTCTTTCGGTGGTGGTCGCTGTAGGCGCGCCGCTGTACGCCGGCTTCGGGAGCCCGATCGGAGTTGTGGCTTTGGCCGGCGTAATCTGGGTTGCGGCGGTGTGGGTTCTCGCAAGCGTGTTGTATTTCTCAGTCTGGGCTCGACTGGAACAGCGGATCGGTGCGCTGCTGAAGAAGAGCGTATTACTGGTCTTTGATAATCCGATGTTTACGCTTGGGACGGCGGTCGTTGCAGTGCTGATAGTGTTCCTGTCGCTCCCCTTTGCGTTTCTGCTTCCAGGCCCCGCCGGCTCAATGCAGTGGATTCAAAGCAGCGTGAAACTGCGGTTGCTGAAATATGATTATCTTGAGCGGAATCCCAGCGCCGATCGGCGGCGCATCCCGTGGTCGGCAATACTAGTCGATGAGCGCGCGCGCGTGGGGCCCCGCAGCTTGAAGAGCACGCTGTTTCCGTGGAAAGAGTAACAGGTCGTTCCGCGCGAGGCTCGTGAAAAATAGTCGGAAAACGTGTTATCTAGTTAGGCATCATGACAACTGTAAGCGCCGCCCTCTTAGGAATACTCCAAGGCATCACTGAGTTTCTGCCGGTAAGCAGCTCGGGCCATCTAGCGCTTGCCCGTGCGCTGATTGGATACGACTTCGAGCCCGGTATAACGTTCGAGATTGTGGTCCATTTCGGTTCATTTTGCAGCATCGCGGTGTATTTCCGAAAGCGACTCGCTGCGTTGCTTGGCGACGTTCTGCAAACCGTTCGCAGCTCGGGCGGTCGTCTTTCCGAATACCGGCAGAACCCGAGCACAAGATTGAGTTTGATTATCGTCGTGAGCATGGTACCTGCGGGTTTGGTTGGAATCACGATGAAGCAAGCCGTTGAGCAAGCTTTCGTGAACCCGGTCTTGGTTGCGGTGATGTTGCTGTTCACCGGGGGAATTCTCTTTTCCACACAGTATGTCAAGAATCCGCTAGGCAGAGTTACTTTACGAAACGGCTTCTGGGTTGGGGTCGCACAGGCGTTCGCAATCCTGCCGGGAATCAGCCGATCGGGTTCAACGATCACGGCCGGTCTTTGGATGGGAGTAAACCGAGACGAGCTCGCTCAGTTCTCGTTCTTGATGGTGCTCCCGGTATTGGCCGGGGCTATGCTGCTGGAGACAGTTGAGCTTTTCCAGATCGGCGAGCCCATTGAGATCACAAATCTGTTTCTCGGGTTTGTGACCTCGTTCATTACCGGGTATTTTGCGCTCAGCTACCTCATCGTCCTGTTGAAGCGCGAGAAGCTGCATTATTTTGCATACTACTGTTGGACCGTTGCGCTCGTGTCACTCTTGCACTTCGCCGCGCCGGCTCTGATGTAAGTCCGAATGCGCTTGCAGGCGCTGCGGCCGACCGCCGTCATCCGGCGCCTAAGCTCTGGATTGGTCCCTCACCACGGTATAGAGCCGGTACGCCACCAGAAAGCAGTAGAGTACGAACAGCGTGATGAACAGCACGTCTACCACCCGGGACGTTGCAAGCTCAGTGCCGAGGCCACGCGCGTGCAGAAACCCCACCGGGAATACGATGTAGGCCAACAGGTGCAGCGTTTTCCAGACCTTGCGCGGTAGCTTCAGCGCTTTGAAGTGCCACGCGGCCATCGCCGCCGCAATCAGTAGTATGAGCGCGGTGATTCCCATAATCCGGTAGGTGTCGAAAAAAAACTCTCCGGTGAGCGCTCGGTCGTAGCTCAGCATGAAGACACCGTGCAGCAACAGCAGTGTGAAGCCGATCTTCCCGAGCGTTTGATGGCGCCGGAGGTTGGTTGCGCGTTTGAAAACCTTTTCAAACGCCGGTAGCCGGATTCCGAGTACGAACTGATAGAACATCAGGACAAACCCCACGAGCGCGAACAGCCGGCCGGGCAGGTTGAACAGCGCGGTCGGCAGGTCATAGGGGTCGGCGTAAAACGGTACAGCGTTCAAAACCCATTCGTAAACCGGTAAGGCGAGAAGCACGACAGCGACTACGTACATCACCACTGCGGTTCCGTGCCGAAACGAGGCCTGCGGCGCGGTCTGCTGTTTACGCATGCTCGCTCCTTATCGTTGGCTGCGTCATACGTTCGGGTTTAGCACTTTTTCGGCAACGCATACAATAGTACCCGGGCTGCGCGGAGAGGATTCGGAGTTCATCCCGCCTTCGGGTCTTTGAGCCGCACCATGGTCGCGCCCCAACCGCCGCGGGTGCTTCGGGCGAGGTCGTAGCTCTCGACGATGTCCATGCGTTCCAGGGTATAGTGCACCGTCCGGGCGAGCACGCCTTTACCTTTGCCGTGGATAATGCGGACGTCGAGAATGCCTTTCTCGAAGCAGGCCTGCAGGTAGTCCTGCACCAGGTGCTTTACTTCACGCGGCTGAAACAGGTGCAGATCAAGCTCGCCGTTTATGGGGTACTCCACCGGTTCCATCGCTACCGGCCCTTATTCAACCACGCGACGCCGAAGCGGTCAAGGTGATTCGGAGAGTGTGCTACAATGCCGCCGGGTTTTGCGAGCTGCTTTCTTACTGGAGGTGCGAAGGTATGTATACCGTAATCGACGTGGTAAAGCGCGCGAATCAGCGCGGGGGCCGCATGCTGTCGCTGGTGGACTTGCTGATTGCGGAAACGCTGGACATCGAACAGGCGGCCTGGTTGGTTGCGCGGCTCGAACAAGGCTCTTCGTTTCTGGTGGGCGCAAACCCTGGAGGGGCCGGCAAGACGACGATTATGGCGGCGCTGTTGGGCATGCTGCCGGACACGCCGGCAATCCACCTCGCCGCCGGCGACGGTCGCTGGCGCAACGCCGGCGCTGGAGACTGCATTGTCGCCTATGAGATCAACGATGCCGCGTACGAGGCGTATATCTGGGGTGACGACCTGGTTGCGCTGACCCGTCTGGGCATGCGGGGGTGCCGAATCGTGTCTAACTTACATGCCGATACATTGGACGAGGCACGTTATCAGATCGTCACGCAGTGTGGGGCCGACGAAGGCGGTTTTCGGGCGTTCGACCTGTTTCTGCCGATCACAATCACCCGGTTTGGAGCGCGTGCGCCGCGGGTGCACGAGATCTGGCAAGCCGATCCGCGAACGTGGCGGCGGGCGCAACCTCATATCGCAGCAGAAACGCGTGAGGCACAGATCGCCGCGTTCCTTGACGAATGCCGGAAGAACGAAGTACGGCGTGTAGAGCGGCTTCGCGGCGCTTGGCTCGCTTGGCGCGGCTGAGAGAGCCGATGCGTCGCAAGCGGTGTGTCACGCGGCCGCTTGCGAAACGCCCCACCGCGCGAGCTTACCCGTCTGTGACTAAGGTCGTAAGCAAGGCTGGCGGTTTAGCGCATGAACAACCCGCCGTTGATATCGATTGTCTCGCCGGTCAGGAAGTCGTTTTCCATGATGAACCGTACCGCAGATGCGATGTGGTCTGCCTGGCCGTTGCGTTTTAGGGGGCATTTTTCGGCGAACTGCTTCATGCGCTCGGGGGTCGAGACCTTCTCGTGGAACGGGGTGGCGATCACTCCCGGAGCGATCGCGTTGACGCGGATGCCGGGAGCAAGCTCGGTCGCCGCTCCGCGCGTAAATGTGTCTACCGCGCCTTTGCAGGCTCCGTAAATTGTAGCCGAGGGCGCACCGTGCCGCACCGCAATTGATGATATGTTGATGACGCAGGGATCATTGCCTTCCTGCAGCAGCGGCTGGCAGAGGGAGGTAAGCAGCATCGTCGAGAAGGTGTTGAGACGAAAGGTCTCTTCCATCAGCTCCCACTCCAATCCCTCGACTATGGAGTTGCGCCGAAGCAGGCCGCCGGCGTTGTTCACCAGCACGTCGAGTTTGGAGGTGTGCTTCTTCAGCTCCGCCGTCAGTTGCACGCACCCCGCTTCAGTCGTGAGGTCCGCGCGAATGAGATGGGCGATGCCGCCGGAGGCGGTGACCGATTCAGCGACTTCGTGTGCGGGTTTTTCGGAACTGTTGTAATGCAGATAGATTGTGTTGCCTTCAGCAAGGGTTCGAGCGGTGGCCGCACCGATGCCTGTGCTTGCTCCGGTAATGCAGATAACTTTGTTCACAATTGTCCTCACTTAGTTTCCAAAGATTTTAGCTTCACCTACCATACTGGGTAAGTACAGCAATTTCAATTGCCGGGACATTTCCCGCGGGAAACGAGATTGCGCGTTGCCGCGCTTTGCGGTACCATCGTAATGTAGGGGCAAAAGATGCAGACCCACAGAGGGTTCGCCCGGCGCGCCGCTGTCGTCACCGCAGCGCTTCTCACAGTGCAGGTGTTACTCACTCCGGCGGTATTCGGCCGCTCCGGCGAGGGTTCACGCGGAGGCGGTAGCCGCCCGCAGGTGGCGTTGGTTCTCGGCGGCGGGGGTGCGTGGGGCGCCGCGCATATTGGGGTTATAGAGGTCCTTCGCGAGCACGGAATCGACTTCGATATGATTGCCGGCACCAGTGCCGGCGCGGTGGCGGGGGCGTTCTACGCCGACGGGTACGACACCGACGAGCTCACGCGTGAGCTCGCGGAGCTCAGTTTCCTGCAGGTGTTACGCCCTTCCTTCGGAGGGTTGGGCTTCTTTCGTATCGAGCCGGTCGAGCGTTACTTCGCTGAACGTTTGCAGCATACGCGGATTGAAGAGCTCCCCATACCGCTCGCAATCACCGCGACGGATATAGACACCGGGGAGTCGGTGTACTTCACCGAAGGGCCGCTGGCGATGTTGCTGGCTGCGAGCTCAGCGGTTCCAATTGTGTTCGATCCCGTGGAATACGAAGGCCGACTGCTCGCCGACGGCGGAGTGGTAGACAACGTGCCGGTCGGTGCGGCGCGCGCGATGGGTGCCGACAAGATCATCGCGGTTAATGTGGCCGGAGGCTTCAGCTTCGAGGAGCGACCTGAGAGTCGCATTCAGTACGCGAATCGCGTTTACCACATCATGCGGAAGGCGCTGTATAACGAGCGTGATGTCGACGTCTATATCAACCCCGACCTTGTCGGCATCAGCGGTACAGATTTCGACGCGCATGCGGAGATTAGTGCGCGGGGCCGTAAAGCGGCCGAAGCTGCTGTCGCTGAGATCAAGGCCTTGTTTGACGGCTCTGTCCGGGAATAGTCCCAGGCGAGCGCTGAGTGCGTACTACGTTAGCGACCCTGCGGTCCCGAATTGCCGTGGGGTGGAAAACGGAGCGCCGCGAGGGCGATTCCCCCAACAAACGGCAGACTGCCGAGTACCACCATCCAGATACGGAATGCAGCGAGAGTCCCTCCGAGGGCATCGAGCACCATGCCCGAAATAAGCGGTCCAAGGGCCCCAAGGCCAATTGCGGCGGTTATGAAGATGCCGAACACCACCCCGCGGTTGTCTTCGCTGGTACTATCGGCAACGATCGCCTCAATCGAGGGAATAGTGGCTGCCTGCCCAATACCCATCAAGAGGTACACCGGGATGAGTGCGAGTGGCCCGCTGACGCCAGTGGCTGCTATCGTCGAGCCGTAGACGATCAGGGCGGTGGCTGCGAGCTGTTTACGCCCGATCTTGTCCGATAGAACTCCAACCATAGGCTTGACGAAGATACCCGGAAGATAGAGCAGAAATAGAAAAAAACCGGTCCGTGTACTATCTGTGAGAACCAGGGTCAAGAAGAAGTCGGAGATGTCGAGAATGCTCCACATAGCGATTTCACGCAAACAGGC
Organism: Spirochaetaceae bacterium; assembly: GCA_003556605.1. GTDB lineage: Bacteria > Spirochaetota > Spirochaetia > DSM-27196 > SLAA01 > B1Sed10-166. The sequence goes on along the minus strand of PWQX01000245.1, from coordinate 7,923 downwards.
AATTCCGATCACCAGAGTCAGCAATAGCGGGCCTAACGAAGCTCTGTTGCCCGAAGTTGTTTCAGACGGCTCGATTTCCGTATCGGCAGTGATCGGTGAGGTTGATTCGTGAGTAATGGGTGGAATGAAGAACCATGCGATCACCCCAACGGCCACTCCGGCCATTCCGAACAGTACCGCAACCTGTTGCCAGCTGAGGTGGAGTGTTGCGGAGAGTAGGCCGGTGGATAGCGGGGCGAAGGCGAATCCAATCGCCGCCCCTACGCCCGTTACCCCCAGTACCATTCCCTTCCGTGTCGGATACAGTCGCGTGATCAGGACGTTCGCGATCGGATGGTAGACGCTGCCACCGAGCGCCGCGAGGGTCCAGAACAAGTGCATCCGCGAGATGTCGCCGGGCCCCACGGTGCTGAATGCCGCCACGGCGAGCCCGTTTACGATCATACCGGCGGCAAGAGTGTTTCGGGCCGAGAGCCTATTCGTCAGCACACCGAAGGTGAGATTACCTATCGCGTAAACTATCAGGTAAGTGGTTTTCATGGCGGTTATCGCGGTGATACTGTCGGCCGCGAAAAACTGCCGCATCTGTTCATTTAGCGGGCTGAGGAAGATGCTGAAGCCGTGAATCATACCGTGCAGTACGGTGGCGGCGATCACTGCGGCCATTGGACCGGCGGCGCGGTACGGAGTAGTGCTCCCATGTTCGTGACGTTGAAAACTGGTCATGCTATTACGCTCTGTTCACCTCGGGTCGTCTTCCGCGGCGATTGTAGCCGGCCGGAAGCGTCGCCGACAACCGCTTGGGTTACCTTAGCCTAGCGTGACGGGAATGTCTCTCTTGCACCTTGACTAAAGGTGACCGTACTGTAGGATGACTATCCAATACGTTGGAACGAGAGGTGCTTCGCAATGAGTGTTTATGACAGAATGAAGGACCGAGACGTTACGCTTCCCGAGCCTCCCCGCGCAGGTGCTGTTTACGCGCCGGTGAAGCAGACCGGGGACCTATTGTTCGTGTCCGGCCAAGGCCCCTTCGTGAACGGCGTCGCACGATATCTGGGAAAAGCCGGTGCTGAGTGCAGTCTGGAGGATGCACATGATGCTGCGCGGCTGTGTATTCTCAACACCCTCGCGCTCGTGGAACAGCACGTGGGTGATCTTGATCTGGTAAAGAATGTTGTGAAGGTTCTTGGTTTCGTCGCGAGCGCGCCCGGTTTCAATCAGCAGCCTGAGGTGGTTAACGGCGCGTCGCAGTTGCTGGTAGACCTTTTCGGTGACAAGGGATGGCACTCCCGATCTGCAGTAGGTACGAACGAGCTACCGCGCAACATCACTGTGGAGATCGAAAGTATCTTTGAGGTGTGACGGCACAACCACAGCGCGCTTCAGTGACTGCCGAAGCGCCGATTAGCGGTGATGGATGAACGGATGCTGCCGATGATGAGACAATTACACGCCCCTCGGCCGACGCTGATCCCGCAGGGGTGCTAACAGCCTTAAATGCGGAGGGCGCAGAAGCGGGAAGGCACTGGATGAAGGGACAACGTCTGGACCCTGTCTGCCGGCATGATGTGGAGCAGGCCGAAGCTCGTTTGCAGGGGGTGGTGGGACCGTCTCCCCTAGTGAGCATCGAATTTCTGAACATGCTCGTGGGCTACAAAGTGTGGCTCAAAACCGAGAGCCTGCTGCCGACGGGCTCGTTCAAGTTGCGGGGAGCGTACAACAAGATTGCCGCTCTGACCTCACGCGAAGGCCGCATAAGCATCGTTACCGCCTCTTCCGGCAATCACGCTCTCGGCGTTTCGTTTGCATCGCGCTGCCATGGGCAGGCGGCCACGGTCTACGTGCCGGAGACTACCCCGGAGGCCAAAAAGAGCAATTGCAGGAAGCTCGGCGCAACGGTGGTTGAGGTCGGAGCCGTATACGATGAAGCCTACGCCGCCGCAATGGCCGCGTGTGAGGCACATGGCGGTTACTACGTACACCCGGTCGCCGATACCGATGTGGTTGCGGGTCAGGGGACGATTTCCAAGGAGCTCGCCGAGCAGTTGCCGGACGTGCAGCAGATTATTGTGCCGCTCGGCGGCGGCGGTTTGGTATCTGGAGTCGCGTTTGCGGCGAAAATGATCAATCGATCGGTACGAGTGGTCGCGGTACAGGCCGAAGGCAGCCCTCTGTTTCGCCGGTGTCTTGACGCCGGCCGGTTGATTGAACTGGAGACGGTAGACACGATTGCCGACGGCATGGCGTGCAAACGCGCCGAACCGTTTCTGTACGAAATGGTCAACGCCTACGTCGATGACGTGGTGGTGGTCCCCGAGCGCATGATCAGGTACGCGATGCAGGCGGCGGCATGTCACGCTAAGCTGGTGCTCGAGGGGGCCGGAGCGGCAGCTTTGGCCGCCGTCCTCAATCAACAGGTAAGCTTGGGGCTAAGAACAGTTATCGTGGCGAGTGGCGGAAACATCGACCCATCGCGGCTTGTACAGGTCCTGCAAGAGGATATCCGCGAGTGAAACCCCGTATCCGTGTTTCAAGGGCGCATTCGATTTGGAGGTGAGTGAAATGGAATACCGAGCTTTTGGTAGTACTGGACTGAACGTATCGGTGATCTGTTATGGGACTATGCGTTACGCATCCAAAGGCGGCGAGCGCGACGATCGCGCCGCCGAGGCAACGCGGGCGCCTGAAGAGGCGGTCGAAGCCGGGATCAACTTTTTCACTCCAGCTATGAGTACGGCACACGCTGGCTGACCGGTGAGGTGCTTGGTTCGCACTCCAGGCGCCACGACCTGCATCACATCATCAAAGTGAATGTTCCAGATTGGGCTGAACCAAAATTCGACCCGGATGCATTTCGGAGACAGATCGAAGATGCGCTGCGCGAGCTGAACGTTGATCGAATAGCAGTGGTCCAACACCTACATCGCGGCACGTTGCCCAAGGAGTTGGGGTATTGCGCGGAAGGTGAGCCGAAGCGTCTGACGGAGTTCGAAGAGATCACCGTTACTCGACTTGTTTCCGGCAATGGAAGCCGCCGGCATGGGCTGCATCGGCATTCGTCCGTTCGCCGCCGGGCTATTGACCGATCGCCGGATTGATCGCGCGAAACTGGCGCCGGATGACCGGATGCAGGACCCGCAATGGGATCGATTGTACGATCAGCTCGCGGAACTGCGCAAGGCGTTGGACGAGGAGCCGTCGTCGTGGACCCGTTTTGCGATTCAGTTTTCGCTGGCGCACCCGCTGGTTGCTTCCACGGTTGTGGGGATTAACTCACCGTCACAGCTTCAATCGGTTGTCAGTGCTGCCGAGGACAGATACCCCGACGGCGACTTGTTGGGGCGGGCCCACGAGGTTTGTCTGAGGTTTCGCGAGGAGTTCGGCGTCAAGGGGAACACGGCCGGCGTGCCGATTTACTAGGCTTATTTGTGCAGCCCGATATTTCCGTCTTGCTGATGTAGATGAAGTGTGTACTGTGCCCAGAATAAACAGCAGTAGTGACGTGATAGGATAAATCATGGTACAGAACTGTATGAAAGCGTTGGTACTGGAAGAATACGAGAGGCTGGCCGTGAAGGAAGTTCCGACGCCCGTGCCCGGAGCGCACGAGGTGCTCGTGCGGGTCAAGAGCGTTGGAATATGCGGAAGTGACGTGCACGGCTATGATGGGACGAGCGGTAGGCGCGTCCCGCCTGTCATTATGGGGCATGAGGCGGCTGGGGAGATAGAATCGGTAGGCAGCGACGTTACGAAGTGGCATGCCGGAGAACGGGTAACCTTCGACTCCACCTTGTATCCGCTGGAGGACTGGTTCTCGCGTCGAGGCTTGTACAATCTCAGTGACGGTCGCAAAGTGCTGGGGGTCTCATGCGAGGACTACACCCGAGACGGCGCGTTTGCACAGTACGTCGTGGTGCCGGAGCACGTTGTGTATCGCCTGCCCGCAACACTGTCGTATGATGATGCCGCGCTCACCGAGCCGCTTGCGGTGGCGCTGCACGGGGTGTCGCTGACTCCCGTTCAAGTCGGGGATACAGTCGCAGTAGTGGGTGCGGGTGTCATTGGTCTGTTGGTAATCGCCGCGCTTCGTCAGCGCGGATGCGCGAATATCGTGGTGTCGGATCCGCTAGACAATCGTCTTGACGTAGCGAGAATGTTGGGAGCAAGTCACACGATTAATCCGAGAACTTCCCGGCTGAATGAGGTCTGTGCCGAGTGTACTAACGGAAGAGGCGCCGATGCCGTTATCGAGGCGGTGGGACTGAACGAGACGGTAGGGGGCGCGATTGCGGCCGTCCGGCGGGGAGGAACTGTCACCGTGCTCGGGAATATTTCACAGCATGTTTCAATTCCACTCCAACGCGTCGTTGCAGGGCAGATCCGAATCCAAGGCAGCTGCGCTATCTGCAACGAATACCCGGCTGCCATACACATGCTCGCTGCCGGGGCGATAGCCGCCGATGCGCTGGTCTCCGTGACAGCGCCGCTGGAGGATGCGCCGGCGCTGTTTGCACGTCTTCATTCAGGTGACCGTGAATTGCTGAAAGTTATTCTTCATCCGTGAGGAGGTCCGAGGTGGCACACAATCCTTTCGACTTGACCGGCCGAACCGCGATTGTAACCGGGGGCAGCCGCGGGCTCGGGCAGTACATGTCCGCGGCACTTTCGAAGGCGGGGGCTGAGCTGATTGTCACCGCGCGTGATGCGCGGTCATGCGAGTCTACCTTGGAACTGCTCCGCGGTCACGGGGGGACGGCTCATGCGCTTTCCTTGGACGTGCGGAGTGAACAGAGCATCACCGAGTTCGCCGAGCGGATCGGCAAAGAACACCGTGCGGTTGATATTCTCGTAAATAACGCCGGCTGTAACATTCGCAAGCCGGTCACCGAAGTGACATGGGAAGACTGGAGCACGGTCGTGGACACCAACCTTCGGGGTACATTCTTCGTTACAAAGGCCATCGTCCCGATTATGCTCAGCCGGCAGTACGGGCGGATTATCAATATCGGGTCGGTCACCGCGGTCTTCGGCTATGCCGGTGTTGTCCCGTACTGTGCGAGCCGCGGCGGTGTCTTACAGATGACCAAAGCCATGGCACATGAGTTCGGCGCCCGCGGGGTAACCGCCAATTGTCTTGCTCCCGGGTGGTTCAAGACCGAGCAAACCAAGACCTTGTACGAAGATCCCGAATGGGTGGCGTATCTCGTTGACCGTATACCGGTTGGGCGGCCCGGGAAGCCGCGTGATCTCGACGGCGCCGTGGTGTTCTTGGCGTCGGGTGCCTCGGAATATGTCAGCGGCCAGATTCTGCTCGTTGACGGTGGCATTACGACCGGGGCAACGCGAGCGACACGTAAGCCGGCACAATCGTGAGGAAGGCCTATTGCGCGAGCGATAGCAGCCCCCGGCGGCACTGTTTCCGCATGCGTTGCGTTTACGAGCAAACTTCGTGCGGTAGACGCGCGCTGATCTCGGCGGCAGCGCTATTCTTCACCTTGTTCGGCGAGCCGATCGGGGAGTCCTTCAATCAGTTATTTAAACAGCGTTCGCAGCGACCTTGACCGGATGTGGGGCGAATCGATACACTCTGCCTCATCAATTTCGCGTGAGTAAAGGAGTGTGTATAATGAGTACGGCGAAACGCATTGCTCTGGGAGCGGTGGCGGCGGGCGCGCTGGCTATGGTCATGGTCGCGTGCGCGCCGGAAGAAGAAGTGGTTGTCCGTGATACCCTGACGATTGCGATCGGGGCTGAGCCTGAGTCGCTTGATCCGGTACAGATGACTTCGGCTCCGGCCGCAACGGTGGGCGAGCACGCGGTCGAACGCTTGATTTATATGGAGGAGGATGGTGAGCTCACCCCGATGCTCGCAACCTCCTGGGACAGCAACGAGGACGGTACCGAATGGACGTTTCAGCTGCGCGAAGGGGTTCAGTTCCACGACGGCGAGCCGTTCAACGCCGAGGCAGTAAAGGTGAACCTTGATCGATTTCTCGATCCCGAGGTTGGGGCGGTGTATGCATTCCTGCTCGGCAGCGTTCAGGAAGTTGAAGTTGTCGGTGAGCACGAAGTGCGGCTGCACCTTGAACAGCCGTTCGCACCGATTTTGTCGCACCTTTCGCACAGCTTCATCGGCATGATCAGCCCGGTGCAGATTGAGCAGTACTACTTTGACGATGCCGGGTCGCCGGTAGGAACCGGCCCCTACGAGATGGTCAGCTGGGACCGCGGCGAGCGCGTTGAGATGACCGTGAACGAGAACTACTGGGGCGACATCCCGGCGATCGAGAACCTGCGGTTCACGTTTATCAGTGAAGACTCGGCTCGTATCGTGGCGCTTGAGACCGGTGAGGCTGATGCAATCATGGCGGTGCCGCCCACCGATGCCGTTCGCCTCGAGGGTAACGACGATATCGATGTTACCTACCAAACCAGCGTCCGCCAAATCTATGTTGGGTTCAACGTGAACCACGAGCCGTTCGACAACAAGACGGTGCGGCAGGCACTGAACTACGCCGTAGACAAAGAGATCATCGTCGATACCATTTTTGAGGGTAACGCGTTCGTCGCCGATGCTCCGATTGTCGACGCGGTGTTCGGCCACACGTCGGTTGGTCCCTACGATTACGATCCCGAGCGGGCGCGCGAGATGCTGGCTGAGGCCGGCTATGCCGACGGATTTGAGGTTACGCTCTATCATCCCACCGGGCGATATCCGCAGGACTCCACCGTTGCCGAGATCGTGCAGGATCAGCTGGCGGAGGTTGGGGTAGATCTTACGCTTGAGACGATGGAGTGGTCGAGCTATCTCGACTACCTGTATCTGCCCGAAGATGAGTCTGATTACCGGATGTACCTGCTTGGTTGGGGCACCGTGACCTTGGACGCGGACTACGGACTGTTCGCACTGTTTCACGGAGACCAAGGAGCGCCTGCCGGTAACAACATCTCGTATTACCGGAACGACGAGGTCGACGTATTGCTCGAGCAGGCCCGCGTGAACACCGAACCTGCCGCACGCGAAGCGCTGTACGCTCAGGCAATTGATCTCATTTGGGACGATGCCTCCTGGCTGTTCCTGTATAACGAAGGGCAGATCAACGCATCGAGCACTGCTGTCGAAGGATTGATTCACCATCCACTTGAGAACTTGAGTGCATGGGAAGCCTCCTTCGTTGACTGATTCTTCGATATCGAGCGCGTAAGGCCACGTAACGGTTCACGCCGGATGCCCGGACAGCTCCAGGCATCCGGCCTGTGAACCAGTTGTCGTGCTGAACGGCCTTCGCTTCGAGGAGCGAGCTTCCGCTCATCCGAGGAGACCCACGCGTGTATCAGTACATTGTGCGGCGACTGTTCTTGACAATCCCGGTGGTGTTGGGTGTCTCCATCATCGTTTTTGCTATCATCCGCCTCCTACCGGGTGACCCGGCACGCGCCATGGCCGGACCCCAGGCGTCGCCGCAGTATATCGAGAGCGTGCGCGTACGCTACGGGCTGGATCAGCCGATTCCGGTGCAGTACGCGACCTTTATGCGCCGGGCGGTCCAGGGTGATTTTGGTATCTCGGTGTTCAGCCGGCGCCCGGTGATCACCGAGATATCGGAACGCTTTCCGCGGACACTGCTGTTGGCGAGCCTTTCGCTGGTAATAGCCTCGGCCGTTGGGGTCCCGGCCGGGATCGTCTCGGCGACCAAGCGCAACTCGCTGTTCGACAATGCCAGTATGATAATTGCGCTCGTCGGAGTGGCGGCGCCGGTTTTCTGGTTGGCCTTGATGCTGCAACTGCTGTTCTCTGTGCAGCTCGCGTGGCTCCCGTCTACCGGAATGGGAACGCCCGCCCATTTGGTGCTGCCCTCGGTGACTCTCGGCGCGGCAAGCGCCGGGCTGTTTGCCCGTATTACCCGGTCGAGTATGCTC
>PWQX01000134.1 GCA_003556605.1 Spirochaetaceae bacterium | reverse complement strand
GAAGACGAGGTCCTGCGTCCCGGTGAGTTCAATTGGCGCTGGGAGCACGTGGTGCCGGGCAACATGCTGCTCTACCTCTTCTCCAGCGATACTCACGCGATTGGGCTCCGCAAGTCCGGACGCCTGCCGTCAGGCGAGGTTTACGAGCAGTATCTCGAAGGCAATCCGAGCTTAGATTTCGATCTGCAGTTTCAGCTGAACGTTCGACTGCGCCCCGATGAGTTGCCGCGCTTGGCCGAGGAGGAAGGTCTGCGACCGGACGATCTTGACGACTACCTGAGCGAACTTGGCGGGGCGGTCGAGAGCTTCAGTCTGGAGTTCCTCGAGCAGTACTTCGGCGACCCGCCCGATGCGGATACTATTTCGGAGCTGTTGACCGATATCGAGACCGAGCTCCGCGACGCAATAGCGGACCGCTACACCGATGTGGAGGTGGTCTCGTTTCGTGTCGAACGTCTTGTTTTGCCTGATCTTACGCTATACCGGCTCGGCCGCGAAATCTATATCGAAATAGTGCAGGCGCAGCGTGACGCCATCGTTGCGGCGCAAGCAGAGCTCGCAGCGATAGAGGTCCGCGAGGCGCAGAAGATCGAGTTGCTTGAGCGCTTTGGCCGCCTGTTGTCCGACTACCCCGTGTTGCTTGAGTACTTCGCGCTTGGTGAAGAAGCCGGCGATCCGCTGAACATCAAGGGATTGGAACTACTCGAGCAGGTGCAGTGATGGGCACTTGAGCAGTTGCGGTAATGGATTACTTTTTCAATTTCGATAAACTGTCCTACGTAAAGGGCGGTCGCCCCGACGGATGCATTCTGTGCCGCATCCGCGACCGTGACCCGGAGGCAGTCGACCTGTCTGTGTATCGTGACGAGCTGTTTGTGATCACCGTAAACCTGTATCCGTACAACCCTGGCCACCTTATGCTCTTCCCGCGGCGGCATCTCGAAGATCTGCGCCAGTATAGCGCGGAGGAACAGCACCGGTTGGATCAGCTTGTGCGTGCCGCTTTGACAATTCTCGACAAGACTCATAGGCCGTGCGCGTATAATATTGGATACAACATGGGACCCGCCGCCGGCGCTTCTATCGAGCATCTGCATCTGCATATAATCCCGCGGTATCCTAACGAGACCGGGATTGCTGATTTACTTGCCGGAAAGCGGGTCTTGGTTGAAAGTCCGCTACAAACGGCCGAGCGCCTGCAGAAAGCGTTTCGGCCATTAGAGGATTAGAGTAGTAACTGCCCCCCTCCTTAGCCGGCCGACACCAGCAGGCAACGCTGCCTTACTGTTCTTCCTCCACACTGATGAGCTGTCTCATAAGTGTGTATAGCGTGTTCAGTTGCACAAGGTGGTGCTCGAGCGCCTCGTCAAGCGGGCGCGATCCGCGCGCAACTGCAGCTGAGCCGCCCCGCATCGCCACGAACTTATCATTCAAAGCCGGAGTAGACGCCTGCTTTATGTTCGTGAGTACCGTCATCAGCTCGGAGATTCGGTCGTAGCCCTTGTCCAACAGTCCGCGTGCTTCGCGGTCCTTTTGTGCTACGTACTGCCAGTACGCGCGTTGCTGTTTGGGGTCTTTCTCCACCGCGTAACGCAAGCGATAGAACGTTTTGCCCTCGTCGGCATCCGGTGAAAGCCCTATATCGAACAGATGGATCTTCTCGGCCACATCCTCCAGCTCTGACGCCACCGTAAGCATGTCGCGCGCGCTCTCTTTCACACGCACCGGGACAATGCGACTCAAAATGCGTAACAAGTCGGCCAACTGCGGGCGATAGATGCTGCGCATGAAGTGGTGCATCACCTGCAACGACCGCATGTGCTTGAATCCCGGCAGTCCGAGCTTCTTGACCGATTGATGAATGGACGCGCGGAAGCACTCAAACTCCGGGGGTTCCTCGCCAAACAACTCCTGAATCATGCTATTGACTACTGCTACCCGAACCCGAAGAAACAGCTCATCAAGCTCGGTAAGCAGCTGCATCTTTAGTGCCGCATGATAGAACTGCTGCAGATACAGCCGTGGTAAATATACCATCAATCGGTAGTAGGGATCTTCGTGGATAATTTTGATAAGCTCGACCAAGGGGAGGTCGTGCAGAGTTCGCTCAACCTGGTCATAGAGGCGATCGATGCTGTCTTGCAACGCCGAAACCTGCGACGCATCGATCTCAGCCACCTCACGCTCAAGCGCTTGCGGGTCACTCCAGTCCGATGGGTCGCTGCCCTCGCGTTCCACAAGCAGATAGTAGCGCAGTACGTCTTCGTGCATCGTTTTCCGGCGTCCGTGCTTTGACGCAAGATACAACGCATAGTAGAGCTGTTCCAGGTACGGCGCTGCTGCAATCAGCTCGGCCGGCTGAAAGCTCGCGGTTTGTTGCGGAAACGAGAGATCCAAAGTATACGAGTACAACTGAAAGAACTCATCGAACGGGAATAGTCCAAGGCCACGGAGGTGGTAAAGCGGCAGCACACCATCGGCGATCTGACCAAAAGCGTCTTCTTGAATGCCGTCTATATAGGTTTTCAGCCGTTTGAGCACCTCGGTACGGATATCGGTCTTGTATTCGCGCTCGCGAAAAAGTTCCTGCATCTCTTTCAGCGAGATGAAGTGCTCGAGCTCATACTTTGCTCCGGGAATATGGCGGCGCAGGTGAAACTCAACGATCTGTCGCAGCATTTCTGACCTGGCCCACGCAGTCTTCACTAACGGGATTACCGGATACGCGTAGCGGTAAAGCTCGAAAATACGTTCGGCAAACTCAGGGCCCAGCGTTCGATTATTGAGGTCGATCAGTTGCCTGCCACCCCGTTGGACCCGGCGCTTCATCCGCAACAGGCGCATCGCGATAAGTACGCTTTCGTCGTCCTCTCCGCTAAACACCTTGCGGATCTTGAACACAAGCCGCTGCAACAGCGAGAACTCGGCGATTTCACGACGAACCATGCTGATCCGTTGCTCCCGCGCCATCTCACCGCGTACAAGATGCTGGTCCTGAGCGCGCTTACTGAGGTTGAGACTGTGAACAATGCGATCATGCAGATAGCGACGCTCGTCGTCGCTCAGACTGCGTGCCAGCGTGTTCAGCGTTGCGTTACTCGCCATGGCCGTGCCGCGTTTACCGTAGTGGAATTTTGCTTGAAATGCAATCGATACCGGTTAAGTTAGCGCATACAGCGCCGACAATCCAATCAGGGTTCCGTAGGAATCTAAACGTATAGTGCCGGACACGGATGTCCGGATGTGATCATCCAAGGAGGAGTTATGATCATCAATCACAACACCAGCGCTGCATTTGCCCAACGCCAGCAGAAGTTCAACGTCATGGATGCTGAGGGCAACATGGAGAAGCTGTCTTCCGGTATGCGGATCAACCGAGCCGGGGATGACGCCTCGGGGCTGGCCGTATCCGAGAAGATGCGGTCCCAAATCCGTGGACTCAACCGAGCGGAGCAGAATACCGCGGACGGGATCTCGTTGATCCAAACGGCCGAGGGCTACCTTCAGGAGACCCAGGACATTCTGCAGCGAGTTCGGGAGCTGGCAGTACAGTCCTCAAACGGTATCTATACCGATGAGGACCGCATGCAGATTCAAGTCGAGATATCGCAGTTGGTGCGGGAAATCAATCGAATCGCATCGCATGCAGAGTTTAACGGGATGAACCTCTTGACGGGACGGTTCGCGCGCGAGACCGGCACCAACATAGTAACCGCCAGCATGTGGTTTCACATTGGGGCGAACATGGACCAGCGCGAGCGCATACTCATCGGTACCATGACCGGGCAGGCACTGGGCCTGCAGAGCACCGACGGGATGCCGCACACCGCCACGTTCCTGTCGCTCT
>PWQX01000105.1 GCA_003556605.1 Spirochaetaceae bacterium | reverse complement strand
GCAGATCACTGCCGCGGCCGGCACCAAAGCGGCTCATTGAGGCGCTGGTGGTGCCGAGCCGCGCGGTAAGGCTTGTGCAACCAACCGGGAATGAACGAGAATATCCCCATGCAACAGCTCATTAAGTTTCCTACCCACGGGCGGGAGGGCCTCTACGACATCACCGAGCAGGTAGCGGCAATCGTTGCTGAGTCCGGGGCTCATGAAGGCGTCTGCACCGTATACGCCCAAGGGGCCACCTCAGCGATCATGATTCAGGAGAACTGGGATGACAGCGTGCAAAGCGATGTAATCGACCTCCTGCGCAAGCTCGTTCCCCAGGGGGTATGGCTGCACGACCGCCAAGACGGCAACGCCGACAGCCACCTCAAGGCCGGCATTGTCGGCCCCAGCGAGACGATCCCGATCATCGACGGCTCAATGGGCCTATCCACCTGGCAGAACATCTTTTTCTGCGAGTTCGACGGCCCCCGGCGCGAGCGCTCGGTGGTAGTGACGGTTCTTGCGAACCGGTGACCGCGATGCACAGGGGTAAGGCGAGGCGCCTGCGGGCATTCGTTGCACGGTACGGAGTTTCACGACGATGTGCCTTTGGGCCCCGCGCCGGAGCCTTGGCATGCTGCAGGAGCTAAGGGCGCAGCACCACCCCGATCCATCCGGCCGGGTTTGCTATGCTTTGATCGATCCGGCCCATCGGCACGTTGTCGGTGAGCTCGGCGACCAAATAAGCGGTGCCGCCGTACTCAAAGCGCGCACCTTCTCCGTCCACATCCACGCCCACCATCGCGTGCCCATACTCGTGCGACACCATCAGAATCGCCTCGTAGCCCAGGTGGTGCAGCAGCGTAGCATACACTATACCGAGACTGTCGCAGTCACCGCTTCCGGTGATCAGGCTCGACAGCGGCGGCTGCACATCCGCGTCGCCGCCGACTCGCCGGTAGGCGAAGTTCTGCAGCCACGACAGCAGTGCGTGCGGTACCTCATCACCGCCGATTCCCTCGCGCCTGAAGTACCGCAGCAGCTCCGGGACCAGCGGCGCCAGACGCCGGTAGTTGTCGCGATAGATCGCGCGATAAAAGCGCCGCCAGGCGTCCTTCCAAAGCCCGTCGGGTTGGCCGGGGGTGTACCAGGTGTGCAGCACCCGCGCCTCGCGCTCTATCAGCACCCGCGTAGCCTCGATCTCACCGTCATCGGCCGGCAGCGGCAGAGCATACCCGCTGTCGCCGATTACAATCTCGCGGCGCCGTTGCTCGGGCGGCGGGTAGGCGTAGTAGAACTGGCTGATGGGTCCGGGCGTGAGGCGCGCCTCAATGCCCGGCGCAAAGGAGTCCAGCGCCGAAACCAGCGTATCGTGATAGCGCTCATAGTCCTGCTCAGGAGCGAACGCACCGGCTGCGTACGCGCTGTCGTCGTCCTGCCAGAACAGCCAATACCCGCGTGCCCGGACGCTGCCGGCGAGGTAGCTCCAATCGGCGAGCACGGCGTCACGGCCCAGGTATTCAAACGGTGCGCGGTTGCCGGCTGCTTGAAAGCGGCGTTCAAAATAGTCGGCGAGCGCGCCCGGGTCGGTTTGAGCGGCAGGCGCCGGCAGCACCTCATCCGGCCGCTCGCCGCCCGGCAGCGTCTCACCCAACTGCTCGTCGTGCGCGAACGCGAACACCTGCAGCACCGCGCGCCGCCGGGGATCGGCAAAGCTGACGTTGGCAAGGTTCCCGGTATCAACGACGCCCCAGCGTTCGGGGAGGTCTATCCAGTAGTTGAACGGCTCGTTGTACAGCGGCCGCGCTGCGGACTCCGGCGCAGCTACGCCGACGGCGAGCACCAACACGAATACGAACGTGAGCGGCAGCGTCCAGCGTACCCCGCCCCGCTTCTCACGACGAAAGAAACCGGCCATACGCATACCTTCAATTGAATCACGGCTTGGCAGTTGAGAGCAAGCTCCGCTATAGTGCGTGATAGTGCGCGGCAGAAGCACGTGCCGATTACCGAAGCAGGAGGTCGAATGACGAAGCCCACTGAGCGGAAAGATCGCCTGATGCGGGACCTGCCCGCGGGATACCGATTAGCTGCGGCAGTTACCGTGCTATCAGTGGCGATAATGCTGATGGGCCGAATGTGGTGGCGCCCGTTCACGGCCCCGGCCACACTCGCCGCGTCACTGGGATTCGTCGCTGCGGCGCTCGGCGCCGGCGGATTGAAGACGGGCTACGGGCGGCTTGTAGTCAGCGGGTTGGTGCTGTGCGCGATCGGGGATCTGGTTGGGCCGCGGGATTTCCACCTCGGGATGTACGCGTTCTTCTTAGGACACGTGCTTTTCATTCCCGCCTTTCTGCTGCGGGCGGCGCGGCAGCCGGCAAGCTGCCGGCGGGTTGCAACTGCCGCATGTGCGGTATTCGCGATAACGGCGGCGGTCACGTTTGCGTGGCTGCATCCCCACCTGCCGGCCGCCGACCGACCCGCGGTCTTGGCGTACATCGCGGTGCTGGCCCTGATGGTAATCGGGGCGAGCGCGGTGCAAACCACCAGCTTTGGGCCGCGGGCGGCGGTGTGGGGCGCAGTGTTGTTTTACCTCTCCGACATCTTCATCGCAAACTGGCGCTACGTGATCACCGATTCGTGGAACGCGTTCGCGGCCTACCCGCTGTACTATCTGGCGTGTCTGTGCTTGGCCGCATCTGTGATAGAGTCTTGCGATCGCCGCCGGCGCGCTTAGCTGCCTCAGCTCCGAGCACTGCGCTTTGGAACCCAGCGTATTTCGGCACGGTGACGCGCGGGGCACGCAATTGCCGAGCCTTTGGGTTTCGTGCTACACAAGAGCCATGAATACGCATGTGAGCCCCGCTTCGATTGCCGGCACTGTGCGCGTTCCGGCCTCGAAGTCGCACACCATCCGGGCCTTGCTTATCGCCGCACTTGCCGACGGCGAGAGCCTCATAGAGGACCCGCTTGATTCGCACGACACGCGGTCATGCTTGGCTGCAGTACAGCTCTTGGGCGCCGCGGTTGTGGCACAACGCGATGAGACCGGGCGATTGCAGGCGCTAACGGTGAACGGGCTCGGCGGCGAGGTCGGAGTACCGGAGAACGTCATCGATGTCGGCAATTCAGGCACCACACTGTATCTTACAGTCAGCGCCGCGGCACTATCGGCCGGGTGGAGTGTATTCACCGGCGATGAGCAGATCCGTAATCGCTCGGCGGCGAACCTCTTGCAGGCGCTGCGCGATCTCGGCGCCGAGGCGTTTTCCACGCGCGCCAACGACTGCGCCCCGCTGTGCATCCGCGGCCCCCTCGCCGGCGGGCACACTGCAATCTCTTGCCCTACAAGCCAGTATCTCTCGAGCCTGCTGCTAGCCGCCCCTTTGGCGGCGGGCGACTGTGAGATCGAGGTACCGCTGCTGAACGAAAAGCCGTATGCCGAGATGACGCTCTCGTGGCTTGACGCCCAAGGCGTTCGCTACGAGCGCGACGGCTGGACCCGGTTTCGAGTGCCCGGCCGGCAGCGCTATCGCGGCTTCACTCGCTCCATTCCAGGCGATTTCTCTTCAGCGACTTTCTGGGCTGCCGCCGCCGCGATCACCGGGTGCACGCTCACGCTCGAGGGTCTCGACCCGGACGACTCGCAGGGTGACAAAGCGGTGTTTGATATCCTAAGCGAGATGGGCTGTACGGTGGTACACAATACGCGCGAAGACGGCGGCGGCGAGGCCGGCACCGCGCAGGGCACCGGCACTACTGAGAGCACCGCGATCACCGGCATCACGATCAGCGGCCCCGAAGCGCAGCGCTGCACAGACAACAGACTGCAGCGACGCACACCGGTCACCGCGATTAGCCCGGGACCGGGCGTCTGCGCCGGGCATCTGCGCGCCGGCCGTTTTGATCTCAACGCTATCCCCGATGCGCTGCCGGCGCTGGCGGTGGCTGCGTGTTTCGCCGATGGGCCCACCGAGCTGGTGAATGTTCCACAGGCACGCATGAAAGAGACCGACCGGATCGGCGTCATGCGAATGGAGCTTGAGAAGCTCGGCGCCGAGATAGCGGAACGCGAGGACGGCATGCGCATCACCCCGCGTGTGAGCCGTACTGAGCCCGCGCTGTTCGGCACCAAGGTTGACGGGCACGCTGACCATCGCGTGGTAATGGCGCTTTCGGTGGCCGGGCTTGCCGCCGGCGGCGAGACCGTTATCACCGGCACCGAGGCTGCCGGAGTCACCTATCCCGGGTTTTTCGAGACGCTCGCCGAGCTTCGCCGCGAATAGCGTCCGGCGCGGTGTCGAGCGTGCCGGGGTCCCACGGTGCCTCTACACGGCTTTTGCCAGGATCTTATTCATACGCTTCACAAACTCGGCCGGATCCTTGACCGGCGCACCCTCCACCAAGAGCGCCTGGTCGAGCAGCAGGAACGCCACGTCTGCGACCATGCCGTCGTCTTCGTGATTCTTCAGCGACTCCAGGATCGGGTGCTTGGGATTGACCTCGAGGATGGGCTTGAACTCCGGCATTTCGGTCTGTCCCATCGCGCGCATCAATTCCTGCATCTTCATGCTCGGGTCGTTCTCATCGAGCACAATACACGAAGGCGACTCATCAAGCCGCGCCGAGACGCGAACATCCTTGACACGATCGCCGAGCGCGGTCTTAATACGCTCCACTACCGGCTTGAGCTCCTCGGCCTTAGCCTTATCAGCCTCGTCCTTGATGTCCTCGCCGACCTCGCTGCGATTAACGGCCTTCAACTCCACGTCCTGGTAGGTACCGATCATCGGCACGACCATCTCGTCGATCTCGTCGTCCATGATCAAGACCTCTAGGTCTTTCTTGCGGTACGCCTCGAGCAGCGGCGAGTTGCGCAGTGTGTGCTCCTCGCCTCCGGTGATGTAGTAAATCGCCTTTTGGTCGGGCTGCATGCGCTCTTTGTACTCGGCGAGGCTCACCCAGCCCTCGGCCTTGCTGGACTTGAACCGCACCAGCTCCAGCAGCGTGTCACGGTTCGCAAAATCGCCGTACAGCCCTTCCTTCAAGGGACGGTTGTACTGCTCGATAAACTGCGTGTATTTTTCGGGCTCGTCCTTTGCGAGGCGCTCAAACTCGCCGAGCAGCTTCTTCACCGAAGCCTGCCGGATGTTTGCAAGCACCAGATTGTGCTGCAGCATCTCACGGCTGACGTTCAGCGGCAGATCTTCGCTGTCGATCACGCCGCGTACAAAGCGCAGGTAAGTGGGCATGAGCTCTTTCTCGTCGTCGGTAATGAACACGCGCTTCACGTACAGCTTTACACCCGGCCGGTAATCAGCGTGGTACAAGTCGAACGGGGCGCGCTTGGGCACAAAGAACAGGGTGGAGTACTCCAGAGTGCCCTCGGCATGCGTATGCAGATGCAGCAGCGGGTCGTCGGTATCGTGCGCAAGCGCCTGGTAGAACTCGTTGTAATCCTCTTCCGAGATCTCAGACTTCGGGCGCTTCCACAGCGCCGAGGCGCTGTTCAATTGCTCCACGGTTTGAGCCGAACCCTTCTCCTTGCCTGAGTCGTCGTACTCCTTCTTCTCGTAATGCAGATAGATCGGGAACGCAATGTGGTCCGAGTATTTCTTGACAACCTGCTCGATCTGCCAGCGGTTGCCGAACTCCTTGGCGTCATCAGACAGGTATACGGTAACCTCGGTGCCTTGGCTGTCCTTCTTGGCTTCCTCGATCTCGTAGCCGCCCTTGCCGTCGCTTCGCCATCGCCAGGCTTGCTCCTCGCCGGCCTTGCGGCTGATCACCTCAACCTGCTGCGCCACCATGAACGCGCTGTAGAACCCTACGCCGAACTGGCCGATGAGGTTGGAGTCTTTCTTGGCGTCGCCCGACAGCTGTGCCAGGAAGCTCTTAGTCCCCGACTTCGCGATGGTGCCGAGCTCCTCGATCAGGCCCTCGCGGTTCATGCCGATCCCGTTGTCGCTGATCGTGAGGGTTTCGTGATTCTCCTCGTCAAACTCAATGTCGATGCGCGGCTCAAAGGACATTCCCTTGAAGCTATCGTTGGTCAGGGTGAGGTACTTCATCTTGTCGAGCGCATCCGAGGCGTTTGAGATGAGCTCTCGAATGAAGATCTCACGCTGCGAGTACAGCGAATGCACGATGATATCGAGCAGCTGGCTGACTTCGGTTTGAAACTCATGTCTTTCCATATACTTCGCTCTCCGTTAACCGTTGTGTGATCCGTGGGATAGGCACACCTCGCGCTCGCCACCTCTCGGTACAACGAGCGAACTTTGTGCCGTTGCTTGGATACCGGAAGTATACTACCAGCACTCGGCACGCGGCAACGGCCGGGCGCAGCGGGCGCGACACACGCACCGGCGCCATGCTGTTACAGGTCGTAGAGCAGTACCCGCGAGTTGCGGCTACGGTCGTAGCGCTCGCGCCGAGCCGGGGGCAGGTCGCCTACCCCGCCGGGGTAGAACCCGTGGATGGAGAACCAGTCGTAGGTCTGCGTAGTGAGCGCAAACACCTGCCGGAAGCCCCGGCGGCGCGCCCGCGCAATCAGATACTCGACGATCTTGCGCCCGGTCCCGCGCTCGCCGTGCCGCGCATCAACCGCGATTGCGGCGAGCTCGGCTGTGTCGCCGGAGCACTCGTGCAGCGCCCCGCAGCCGTACACGGTACCGTCGGTCTCGAAGACCACGTAGTCATCAAGCCGTTCGCGCAGCGCTTGCTCACCGCGTTGAACAAGCACGCCGCTTTTCACCAGCGGCCGCATGATACGCAGCACGTCCGAGATGTCCTCGGCCTGCATCGGACGAATGCTCTCGTACACGTTGGCATGTATCATCGTGCCGACGCCGAGGTTCGAGAAGATCTCTTTCAGCAGAACCCCGACGATACGCCCGTCGACGATGTGCACGCGCGTAACTCCGGCGCGCGCCGCGGCCACCCCACGCCGCACCAACTCCACCCCGGCAAGCTCACTCCGGCCGGCGTTCAGCTCGAGGAAGCGCTTGGCCTCGGCTACATCCATGCGCGGCACGCGCCGATCTCCGGTGACCTCAAAGCGCTCGTCCAGCGCGTATTCCTCGGCGGTGATGCCGTTGAACTCGGCGACGAAAAACAGCTTCTCCGCACCCAAATGCACGGCAAGCTCCTGCGCCAGCTCGCGCGAAGAGATATTGTAAGGCTTGCCGGCAGCGTTCCAGCCCACGCACGGGAAGATCGGCACGAGACCGTCGTCGAGCACCTTGCGTACATGCTCGAGCTTGATGCGATCAACGGTGCCGGTGTCGCCGTAGTCCACGCCATCACGTACGCCCATGCTGCGCGCCCGGACCCAGTTGCCGATCACGGCGTTGGTCCCGCGCGCGGTGAGCAGAGTCATCAGATGGTTCGCAACGTCGAAGGCCGCCATTTTGATGAACGGTATCGCCTCAGGCCGCGAGATCCGCACCCCGGCGTGCTTGGTGCTCTCAAGCTGGTACCGTGCGAGAATCTCGTCGATTCGTTGCGAGGCGCCGGGCACGAGCACCATGCGTATGCCGCTTTGCTGCAGGAGCACGAGGTCTTTCACGAGCTCGGCCAACAATCCGTGCGCGTTGATCGCGTAATCAATGTGCAGCACGAACGTTCCGCCGCGAAACCGCTGCGCATAGAGGAACACCTCGCGGATGAGATCTACATGCTGTTTGATGTCTTCCGATTCCACCGACATGCTCCACCGGCTGTGCCGCGCCTACTGATACTGAATGAACACCGGACGCGGAGTCAGATTAAGGACCTCCGCCGGGGTCATCAGCGGCTTGTCGAAGCCGCCGGCGCGCCAGCTCTTGGGGTAAAACAGTTTGAAGCCCTTCAAAGGCAGATTATCAAACTGCAGGAGATAGTTCCAGGTGTGGAGTTTGAGCCCGGGAGGACCGAACCCGTCCATATTGTGCACCACGTCGACGCGCTCGAAATCGCTGCGGACCAAATGCGCATCCTCTATCATACGATAGTGAAACTGGTGTACTACCAACACACGCCTGCCGGACAGATCGTGCTCGATGAGGTATTCCTGTATCATTTGTTGCGCGGTGTTGACCTCTTCGGCGTGCACGCCGCCGACTTCCTGTCCCGGGACATCAGTCGCCCACTCGGGGTCTATCGCCAAGTGTACGTTAGGATACCGTAGGTACGGAAGCATCTGCTCGATTGCCCGCCGAACGCTGTGCCGCCCGATCTGATGATCCAGAATCACGAGCAGATCGCGGTCCAGCGCATACTCTATCCATTCGGTTACCACCGCCGCCGGCAGCCGGCCGAACTCGCCGTCGGGGAACACGGTGGCGTACACCAGGTGAAAGCCCGGCAAGACGCCGCGGCCGTCGTTGCGGCTGAGCTCCGCGTACTCCGCCGCGCGCCGTTCAATCAGTCGCGCGGTTTCCGGCAGGGGTTGCTCACCGAGAACTCCCATACGGTTCGACCGCGGATTTCCGTAGTACGCAACGATGTCGTGCGTGTCGAACAAACTGGGGTACAGTGCGCCGTCTTTTCGAGGCACGAGCGTGGGCCGGGTTTGCGGCGTGTGCTCCGGCACTTCCTCCAAGAGATCGTGCAACCGCCGTCGGTCCTCAAGGCCTTGTTCGAGCTCCGCCAGCTGTGACAGTACCGGGCCGGGAGGGCCGCTGGGTTCAACCGCCGCGGCGGGCGGGCCCGGCAAAACTAAGACCGCTGCAAGCACTGCGGCCGGGACGCGCAGCGACACCAACGCACGGCGAGACAATACAGTACACATAGACGCACACGGTTCCTTTCTGCAAGGTCGCAAGGGTTCCCCGTCATTTTCATCGACAGCGGGGTCGTACAGGTGCTCAAAGCCCCTGCTTCTTCTATCGGCAGAGGCGGTGCGCTCCCGAATATATTGCAGTTTTGAAATCGTCACCACGTGCGGATTGCACGCCGTGCGGATTGCACGCCGCATGCCATAGGCGTATACTGCAGTTTCATGAGCCCGTGTAGCTTGTGGACAGACTTGGTTCTCCTACGCCGCAGTTGTGTAGCGGCGCTGCTTACCGTGCTGTTGCTCGGGATCACGCTGCTTGGAGGCTGCGAAGCGCGTGCCGAGAGCCGCACGGTACGATTGAAACAGCAGTTGCACTCGCTCTTTGAGCTGCACACTGCCGAGGCGGTACATCGCGACGTGATCTACATCGCCGAACAGCGCAGTATGTTGTTCTGGCGCACGGTCGACAGCCGGGTATTGTTCGCGGTTGATTATCGCATTCGCGCCGGGCTTGATCTGAGCCGCGGCCTGCGCGTGCGCCGCGTTCCGGGTTTTCCACGGCGGGTGCGCGTGTCGCTGCCCGCCGCGCAGGTACTCAGTATCGACGCCGATGAAAGCAGCATCGAGCAGTACGTGCTGCACGAGCGCGGCCGGCGCTTTGGCTGGCTTGAGATCGCCGCGGAGCTCGAGCACGCTAAAGACCGGGTGGCCGCCGAGGCCGAACGGTACGGGCTGCTGGAACGCGCCGAAGCCAACGCGCGCGAGCTCGCGCGCGGGCTGCTTGCCGGAGCTGGGTTCACCGACGTCGAAATCCGCTTCGGCTACGCCCCGGCGGACCGGCGCGGCGTTGGAGCGATCTACGGCGGAGGGTTTCGGTGAGGCGGCGAGCACCCCAACGCGCTACGCTGTTGCGCGTGCTGACCATCGTGCTGTTTGGGCTGCTGGTGGCCGCCTTGGTGCTGGGTCGGCCCTACCTCCGGCGCCTGCAGCGGACGTCGGCGCCCATTAGAAGCGAGCGTGTGGCCGGTCACGACATCTTGCTCCGCGAGCTGCAAGACATCGCCCAGCTACACACGGTAGAGTATCGCTACCGCACGGTGTTTCCCTTCGACTACATGCCGCCCGACATCTCGCTGTCCGCCATCCTCACGCGCCTGCGCGGCGAGGACCGGCGCTACGAGGATGCGATTACCGCTCGCGAGCGTGATTACCTGGCGGCCTACAACCTAGTAGAGCGGCACGGCATCGGCACGCGGCGCGGCGGGGAGTTTGTGGTACTCGATGTTCTCGTCAGCGCCGGCTTTGCGCTTGACGGGGTTGAAGAGCTCAACGGGCTTGACGAGCCGGATACAACGGGCAGACTGGTTGAAACGGACAATCTGCGCGGACGGGGCGATCTTGACCGCCCGCAGTCAATCGCGGCGCTGGAGATTTCCGGCGAGGCGGACCCCGCACAGCCCGGCCGGGTACTGCAAGTTGCGACTGTCACACTGCCCGCACCGACTGTGACCCAGGTTCGGGTTGCTGATATCGACCCGGCTTTCTACCCGTATCCCGAAATTTTGCTGACTCCGGCGGCGTTCCGCGAGATTGCCGTGTATGTGCGCGAACGTGCCGAACGCCGCGTAATAGAGCGGGGTATTCTCGAGCGCGCCGAGGAGTCCGGGCGCCGGGCCGTCGAACAGTTGCTGCTTCGCGCCGGGTTTGACCGCGTAGAGTTTGCCGCGCCGGCTCTTTACAGACCCCATGATCGTTGAGCATAGTACAAGGCCATGGACATTCGCATACCGGCACTTGTAGCGTTGTTACTGTTATCCGGTTTTTTTTCGGGTACTGAAACCGCTTTCACCTCACTGTCGCTGGCACAGATCCACTCTTTGAGAGCGCGCCACGGCCGCCGCGGCGAGTTGGTGGCCCGGCTTCTTGATCGGCCCGAACAGCTGCTCGGCACGATCCTCATCGGCAACAACCTCGTAAACATCGCCGCCTCGGCGATGGCGTCGGCGATCACAATTGAGCTGTTCGGGCGCCAAGCGCTCGGGATCATGACCGGCGTGCTGACGATGATCATACTGGTGTTCGGCGAAGTGACGCCGAAGCAGATTGCGATCAGCCACAACGAGTTCGTGACCTTATACACCGCACCGCTCGTGTATCTTCTCTCGCTGGTTCTGCGCCCGGTTACGTGGTTCATTGGGCTGGTCAGCAAGGTGGTGACTCAGCTCACCGGCCGAGGGGGACGCCCGGCGCCCACTCGCGAAGGCATTCTGCACCTAGTTGGCCACGCCAACGCGCTCGGCGTGATTGAGAACTTCAAGTACCGGCTGGTACGCAACGTGTTCCGCTTCAACGAGCTCACGGTCAATGCCGTGATGACGCACCGCACCAAGGTCTTCAGCCGTGACAAAGACGAGCGCATTCGTCACGCCATCGGCGAGATCAGCGCGGCGGGATACTCGCGCATCCCGGTCTACGACGTCGATCCCGAGCGTATCGTTGGTATCGTCCTGCTCAAAGACCTGCTCAAGCACTTAGAGCTCGGCCATAGCTCATGGGCGCTGAAGCACGTCATGGTGGAGCCCATTTACGTGCCCGAAACACGCACCGTTGATCACATGCTGTCGCAGTTTCGCAAAGCCGGTATCAACCTCGCGATCGTGCTTGACGAGTACGGCGGACTCTCAGGGATTGTCAGCATAGAGGACGTGATCGAGGAGATCCTGGGCGAGATCTACGACGAGCACGAGCCCAAGGAAGCGCCCAAAGTAGTCGCCATAGGCGCCGGCTCCTACCGCATCGCCGGCGACACACCGCTGCACGAGCTCGAAGACGCTTTAGAGATAGAGCTGCCCAAACTGGAACGCGCCCAAACACTCGGCGGGTACCTGAGCGCCTACACCGGACACATACCGCAGAATGACGAAGTCATCTCGACCGGGTTCGGCGATTTCGCTGTCGAGGAGATCTCGGGCATGCGGGTTGTCTCGGTGCGCTTCACGCGGCGGGAGCCCAAGGACTTCGTTAACGAGTAGAAGCGAAAATTTTCTCTCCGGCTTGTAACCTGCTCGACGCTCGGCGGTTTTATATCATGAAAGGCCGCGCGGCGTTGCCGACGGTCAGCAGCAGAGAGCGGGAGCTCTCGTCGATAGCATGTTCCCAGTGCAAGTGGGGCGTTTACCGTTTTTTCGTTTTTTGAGGTCACCCCTCAGGTTTTACCTCCTTTCCTGAGGGGTTTTTTTTGCCCAAGCACCCGGACCAAAGCCGATTGCCCCGACCACGGCGTTGTCAAGATCCTCGGTTTAGCGGTATACTGAGAAGTGATGCTCGGAAAGCTGTTACTCTTGTTCACAGTCGTCCCGATCGTAGAGCTGTATATCCTGATACGAATCGGCACCCGCATTGGGGCGCTCGCCACCATACTCCTGGTATTGCTCACCGGTGTTGCCGGTGCATTCCTCGCGAAACTGCAAGGCTTGCACGTATGGCTGACGATACAGCGGGAAATGGCTCAGCGTCGTTTCCCGGCCGACCACCTCATCGATGCCTTGCTGATCATGGTAGCAGGGGTGACACTGGTCACGCCCGGAGTCCTTACCGACATCGGCGGGTTTCTCATCTTGATTCCCTTTACCCGCATCCCAATCCGTAACTTCGTCAAGGCCAAACTGCGCCGCATGATGGATTCGGGTGAGGTACACATCAGCGGCTTCATGCATTAGCATGGTCAATTGACCCCTCGCAACCTTTTTGGCTATCATTCGCGCTATGAGAAAGTACCCGTTCGCGCACATTGAGCATAAATGGCAGCAGTACTGGGAGAAAAACAAGACCTTCCGCGCGGTAGAAGACCCCTCGATCCCGCCTGAGAAGCGGCGCTACGTGCTGGATATGTTTCCGTACCCCTCTGCGGCGGGTCTACACGTTGGGCACCCGGAAGGCTACACCGCCACCGACATTTATTCGCGCTACCTGCGTATGAACGGGTACGCAGTGCTGCATCCTATGGGGTTCGACAGCTTCGGGCTTCCGGCTGAGAATTACGCCATTCAAACCGGCACGCACCCCCGCGCCAAGACCGAAGAAAACATCAAGCTGTTCCGCGCGCAGATTAAGTCCTTGGGGTTCTCCTATGACTGGGATCGTGAGATTTCCACACACGAAGCCAAGTATTATAAGTGGACGCAGTGGATCTTCCTGAAGCTCTTTGAGCGCGGGTTGGCCTACGTCGCCGAGGTCCCGGTTTGGTACTGCCAGGCGATGGGAACGGTGCTCGCCAACGAAGAGGTCATCACCACGCCCGACGGTCCGCGCTCCGAGCGCGGCAATCACCCTGTAGAGCGCAAGCCGCTCAGGCAGTGGATGCTCAAAATCACCGAATACGCCGACCGCCTGCTGGACGACCTGGAGAAACTCAACTGGCCGGAATCCATCAAAGCCATGCAGCGCAACTGGATCGGCCGCAGCGAAGGCGCCAATATTCTGTTTCCCATCGTGGGGTACGGCGATCAGCTGGAGGTGTTCACTACGCGTCCCGACACTTTGTTCGGCGCAACGTACATGGTGCTTGCGCCGGAGCATCCGCTGGTGAAGCAGATCACCACCGCCGCGCATCGCGCCGAAGTGGAAACGTACGCGAACCAGGCGCGGCTCAAATCCGACCTCGAGCGCACCGACCTCGCCAAGGACAAGAGCGGCGTGTTTACCGGTGCCTATGCGCTGAATCCGGTGAACGACCGACAGATTCCAATCTGGATTTCCGACTACATTCTCATGTCCTACGGCACCGGCGCCATCATGGCCGTGCCGGGGCATGACGAGCGCGACTTTGAGTTTGCCAACCAGTACGGCCTTGAGGTCATTCGCGTAGTCGCTCGTCCCGAGGAGCTCGGCGATCTGGACCCCGCGGAGGCCGATAAGCTGCCGCCGATCAGCGAGGTATTCATCGGCGAAGGTATCGCGGTGAATTCGGGGCAGTTCACCGGGCTCAGAACCCCCGAGTTCAAGAAAAAGATTACCGATTGGCTCGAGCAGCACAAGCTCGGGCGGCGCGCGATCAATTACAAGCTGCGGGACTGGATTTTCAGTCGCCAGCGCTACTGGGGCGAGCCGGTCCCGTTGATCGACTGCGGCGACGGTGATTTCGTTCCGCTAGCGTATGAGGAGCTTCCGCTGGAGCTCCCGGATGTTGAAAGCTACAAGCCGGCCGGTACCGGCGAGTCTCCGCTTGCGAAGGTGGAGGACTGGGTAAACGTTGAGTGCCCTGACGGCAGCGGGCGCAGCGGCCGCCGCGAGACCAACACCATGCCGCAGTGGGCCGGATCATGCTGGTACTATCTTCGGTACCTAGACCCGCGCAACGACGAAGAGATCGCCTCGCGCGAAAAGATCGACTACTGGATGCCGGTAGACCTCTACGTTGGGGGCGCTGAGCACGCGGTGCTGCACCTGTTGTACGCCCGCTTCTGGCACAAGGTGCTGTACGACATTGGGGTGGTGAATACCGACGAGCCGTTCATGCGCTTGATAAACCAGGGGATGATCCTCGGCGAAGACGGCCAGAAGATGTCTAAGTCCATGGGTAACGTCATCAACCCCGATCAGATCGTCAAGGAGTTCGGCGCCGACTCGATGCGCGTATACGAGATGTTCATGGGACCGTTGCGTATCGAAAAGCCGTGGTCAACCGACGGGCTGCGCGGCGTGCATCGCTTCCTTGACCGCGTCTGGCGTCTGAGTGAGCGCGAGCTCGTTACCGGCGATCCCCCGCCGGAGCTCACGCGGCTGTTGCACAAGACCATCAAAAAGGTCACTGAAGACACTTCGGATCTGGAGTTCAACACCGCGATCGCGCAGATGATGACCTTCACTAACGAGCTGTTCAAGCAAGAGAAGCTGAACAGCGCGCTGTGGCAGCCGTTCGTACGACTGCTCTCGCCCTACGCACCGCACCTTGCCGAAGAGCTGTGGGAACGGCTCGGCAACCCGCCGACGGTTTCG
>PWQX01000223.1 GCA_003556605.1 Spirochaetaceae bacterium | reverse complement strand
TTGCTTCGAACCGTGTGTCCAAAGAGTTGAACAATATCGCAGAACTCGCAGTCGAACGGGCAGCCGCGCGAAAACTGTATCGGCACCATATGGTATTGGTCGAGTTTCAGGAGGTCGAAGCGCGGGATCGGGCTCCTTTCAATATCCGCTACCCCGACGTCGCTATAAACCCGCTGTGCACGCCCGGCCTCATAATCGTCCAAGAATCGAGGAAAGGTAACTTCGCCTTCGCCGAGAATCAGGTGATCGGCGCCTGCGAGCTCATCGCAGCACGCGGTTGGATACGGACCGCCGACGGCTACCGGCACTCCTAGTCGCCGAGATCGTTCCACGAGCCGCTTCGTTGAATCCGCCTGCACGATCATGGCCGAAACCAGTACCAACTCCGCTGCAAGGATCGAGTCGTCGTCAAGCGGCTCGATGTTCATATCGACGATCCTGCAGTCGTACTCCGGCGGCAGGAGCGCGGCGACCGTCGCAAGACCGAGCGGCGGCATAACCGCGCGCTTTCCGATAATCCCGAGCGCATGATGGAAGCTCCAGTAGGTATCGGGAATCTCGGGATAGACCATGAGAAACTGCTTGTGTGCCTGCATTATATGCCCCCTACCTATGACAGACGGCGCCGGCAGGCAAAAGGTTGCAGCGAGTTGCTTGGAATTGTGTGTGTTCGCGGAGCGGCTTGTAACGCTCCCTGCCGGGCAGCTATGTGCGCTGCCGCACAGATTGGATCACAGCAGAGCAGTATACTTAGTTAAAGAAGCAATGCCCGCTGAGAATGAGCTGAGTTCAACTCACGGGCTTCGGCCAAGGCGGCCGAGAAGGAGTGAAGATGGATATTATCGGCATGTACATTGCGACGTTTCTCGTAGTGCTGCTGTTTTTCACGGTCTTTTTCAAGCTGATTCGCATCGTGCCCGAACAGCAAGCCTGGGTGGTGGAACAGTTTGGGAAATACAAGCGCACGCTTGGTCCGGGTTTTCACCTCGTGATTCCGGGAGTCCAGAAGGTAGCGTACAAGCATACCCTCAAGGAAGAGGTGATCGATGTCGCCCCTCAGGTGTGTATAACCCAAGACAACGTGCAGGTCTCGGTCGACGGCATTCTGTACCTGCGGGTGGAGGATCCCGAGCGTGCGAGCTACGGTATCGAGGACTACCGCTTCGCTACCGCGCAGCTGGCGCAGACCACCATGCGCAGCGAAATCGGTAAGATCGGGTTGGACAATACCTTTAGCGAGCGCGACCGCATCAATAACGCGGTGGTGAAAGCGATCGACGAAGCTTCCGACCCGTGGGGTATTAAGGTAACGCGCTACGAGATCCGCGACATAACTCCTACCGACACGGTGCTCAAGGCGATGGAGCAGCAGGTGCGGGCCGAGCGCGAGCGGCGCGCCGAGATTCTAACCAGCGAAGGCGAGCGAGAAGCGCGCATCAACGTCAGCAAAGGTGAACGTCAGGAGGCGATCAACCTCAGCAAGGGCGAGAGGACCAAGCGCATCAACGAAGCCGACGGTAAGGCCGAAGCGATTACGATCGTGGCTCAGGCTACCGCCGACGGCGTACGCGACGTCGCGAAATCGATCTCGCGCCCGCACGGGCAGGAAGCGGGTACGTTGCAGATCGCCGAGCAGTTTGTTGTTCGTCTGGGTCAGATCATGCAGACCGCCCGGACTTCAGTGTTGCCTTACGACCTCGCCGGCCTGCGATCGATTGTGGCCGCGGTTCGCGGACATGGCGCCGAGCCGAGTGAGTTACTCGGAGCAATCACAGGAACCGGCGGTGCAAGCGAAACCGGAGGACCGGCCGGCTCGGGCGGCGGCTCGGGCGGTTCCGGAGGAAAGACCGGTGCGGCAGCACCCTCCCGTGCACACGGGGGACAGAGCAGACAAAGGGGGCAATCATGATCGCGCTTATGCCAGTTATTACAGTATTCGGGCTTCTCGGATTGATCGTACTGGTCGGTATCGTCCGCAGCATCCGCATCGTGCCTGCGCAGACCGCGATGGTGATCGAGCGGCTCGGAAAGTACGTGCATACCTACCAGGCGGGGTTTCATGTGCTCGTGCCGTTTATCGATCGGGTTCGCTACAAGCACAGCCTCAAAGAGCACGCCTTCGATGTGCCCACACAGCCGTGTTTCACCTGGGATAACGTCAAGATCGACGTCGACGGCGTCTTATATTACCGCGTAGTTGACCCGGTGAAGGCCAGCTACGGCATTACGCACTTCCGCTACGGCACGGTTCAACTCGCGCAGACCACGATGCGCTCGGTAATCGGCAAGCTCGAGCTCGACAAGACCTTTGAGGAACGTGAGAAGATCAATAGCGAAATCATGCTGGCGGTCGATGAAGCCACCGACCCGTGGGGCATCAAGATCACGCGCTACGAGATTCAAAACATCTCGGTACCGGACGATATCCTCACCGCGATGGAGATTCAGGTCCGCGCCGAGCGTGAGCGCCGCGCCGCAATTGCTCGTAGCCAGGGCGAGATGGAGTCTAAGATCAACTACTCGGTCGGTGTGATGGAAGAGGCGATTAACCGAAGCGAAGGTGAGAAAGAACGCCGTGTTAATGAGGCCGGAGGCCGGGCGTCGGAGATCCGTGCGCTCGCCAAAGCCACGGCCGAGAGCATCGAGCAAGTCGCCGCGGCGCTGGAGACCGAGGGCGGTCAGGAAGCGTTGGTACTCCGTATCTCGGAAGCTTACATCGCAGAGCTCGAGAAACTCGGCAAGCAGAGCACCGACGTGATCCTGCCGATGGACCTGAGCGACATCAACACCGTTCGCGACCGGGTCAAGACAATGCTGCGTCGCGGCGCGGCGGTGGAGTAACGGTGGAGTAGCGGAACGCTGAACACCGTCCGCGCCGTTTGCCGTACGAGGCATTAGGAGGAGGAGCAACCCCATGTCTGACAAGAATACAAATCGGTTTTTGGGCCGGAATCTCAAGATCTCGTATTGGCATGTGGCGCTGCTGGTGCTGGCGGTCGTGGTGCTGCGGCCGGTGATCACGTCTTACTTCGGCGATCAGCCGGTGGAACTCTCGTACAGCGAGTTCAAGGCGCGCGTTCGTGGGGGCGCGGTAAATCGGGTTGAGATCGGCGAGCAGCGAATCGAGGGTTCCTTCAGCGACGGGGGTAAGTTCACCACGCTGCGGGTAGCGGATCCCGAACTCCTGTCGCAGTTGGAGGAGCATAATGTCAACGTGCACGGCCGGGCGACGAACCCGCTGCTCGGATGGATCTTCCCGCTCGCGATCATGTTTGCCGTATCCTTTTGGATGCTGCGACGGATGAGGGGCGGCGCCGGGGGTATGGGCGCCGGGCTGTTTTCATTCAACAAGAGCAGAGCGCGCGTTACCCAGGGAGAGCAAAGCGGGGTCACTTTTGAGGATATCGGCGGCGCCGGCGAAGCGATCACCGATCTCAGAGAGGTCACCGAGTTCCTCAAGAATCCCGAACACTATCAGCGACTCGGAGGCAAGATGCCGAAGGGGGTTCTGCTCGTGGGGCCGCCGGGAACGGGAAAAACCTTGCTGGCGCGGGCAACCGCGGGCGAGGCCGAGGTGCCGTTCTTCTCGCTCAGCGGCGCCGAGTTCGTGGAGATGTTTGTAGGCGTCGGCGCCTCTCGGGTGCGAGATCTCTTCGAGCAGGCCAAAAAGAAAGCTCCCGCGATTATCTTCATCGACGAAATAGACGCGATCGGCGGTCGGCGGGGGCCGATGGCCGGGCATTCAACGAACGACGAGCGCGAGCAGACGCTGAATCAGCTACTCGCCGAGATGGACGGTTTCCAGCCGACCACCGGTCTCATCCTGATCGCCGCGACCAACCGGCCGGAGGTTCTGGACCCGGCTTTGTTGCGCCCCGGCAGGTT
>PWQX01000118.1 GCA_003556605.1 Spirochaetaceae bacterium | reverse complement strand
GCCCGCAACCGCGCGCTCACGTTGCTGCTGGGCGCATTAGCCCGCGGCAAGCGCCGGGTAGCAACCCGCCCAACTCAGGCCGCCGCTGAACAACGCATCAAGCAGAAGAAGCGCCGTGCTCAACTCAAACGTAACCGTCGACCACCCGAACCATGACGCCACGCGTGCAGCCTCCGGCGGGATCAAACCTGTCACCGCCGGCGTGAACCAATCAGAAGCGCAAGCGACGCGCAAGGGATACGCGAGGGATACGCAAGCGGCGGCCTGACCGGGTCACGAGCGCCGCTGTTTTCGGTTATCATAGGCGCAACTATGGATCATACTCCGGCGCCAGTGTACAACCGCCTCCGGGTGTCGTTGTTGAACTTCAGCTTCTACCACGCCTTCGCCTTCGCTGTCCCGTACTTCACGCTGTACTTGTCACGGATTCTCGTGTTTGAAGACGGGCGAACAGCGAATCATCTCGTAGGGTTGTTTATGCTGCTGTTTAACGGACTGGTGTTGCTCTCTACTCCCATAGCCGGCTATGTCTCGGACCGGTTTCGTATCGGCAAGTGGGTGCTGACCGGTTGCGCAGCCGGCGTCGCGGTAGGAGCGGTGCTCATTGCGGTGCCGGGGTTTCTCGCTCCACTGCCGCTTGAGCTTACGCTCGCGGTGGCGCTACCCGGCGTTGCTCTTGCAGGCTTTTGCCTGCATCCCATTGTCCCTCTCATCGATTCGCAGACCCTCCAGTACCTCCATCATGCGCGCGGACAAGCGTCCGACTACGGACGCATCCGAATGCTCGGTTCGGTCGGGTTTATCCTATCAACACTGCTGATCGCCGTCATACTTACCCGCACCGGCCAGGTGGCCTGGACATTCGCGCTGTTCGCCGCGGGCTTTCTCGGCGTTGCCGCAGTTGCAGGCACCGGTGTGAGCGTCAAGCCTGAGCCCGTACGTATTCCCTGGAAGCATCTAAAACGCAACAGGCGCTTTCAGCGGTTCCTGTTGTTCGCTTTCCTCGCTTCACTAGGCATGAACAGCGCTTTTCTGTTCACAAGCTACTTCCTCGAGGACGTCGGCACGGGGTTCATGATCATGGGACTGACTTTCGCGGTTTCGATTGCACCAGAGGTCCCGGTGATGTTCAACTCAGGCGCAATAATCCGCCGGATAGGCGCAGCTCGCATGATTCTGCTCGGTGTCGCCGCACAGGTGGTCAAGCTCACCCTTTTCGTGGTCTTCGCATCGAGCGCCACGACGTGGATCTTTGCTGTGATCAGCGTATTCCATGGGATCGGATTCGGGCTGCTGTATACGGGGTGCGTCAATTTCGTTGACGACGCCTCGCATCCGAACATGCGTGCTACCTATCAGAATCTGTTCCGATTGCTGTGGGTAGCCGCTGTCGCTGCCGGCGGACCGATCTCCGGGGCGGTCATCGAGATCTGGAATACGACTGCGCTCATGGGAACGTATGCAGCCCTGCTGGCCGTTACCGGCGCGTATTTCGTGTTCTTCGTTATGGGCGACCGCGATTGACGCCGCTGTTGCTTTGAATCTTCAAGCCGATCGCCAGGGCGCTGTATTGCTGCTCGTTGTGCTGTTACTCGGTACACTGCTGCTCGCCGGCTGCGGCTCAACACCTAACGACACAATGACCGCTGTGCCCGATAACGCCGCCGCAGGCGCAGAGCGTATCCCGGACCTGCCCAACGCGGAGTGTACCACGGCTCGTATCGGGTACGACCGCCGTTTGGCACAATTGTGATGTACACACGCGCGGAGGTTGCTGTTGAGCATAACGAAGGCCGCAGTCTTGGGAGCGGTCGCCGCAGCGTTGGACGGTGCTTCGACAACCGCACATCCGGAGGTAATTCAATGAGCAACACAGGGACCCCTGTCCCAAGCACAAAACAGGCCATCCTGAACAAGTCGACCCGCCTTTTCGCTAAGCACGGCTACAGCGCTAGGCCGCTGAGCGCCATCGCAGCTGAGGTAGGTATTCGAAAGCCTTCGCTGTACAACCACTACGCGAGCAAGGAAGCGATCCTGGGCGGGGTCTTCGAGTTCTTTCGCACCTTAGTGCGCCCGCCCAAGATGCTGAATCCATGCTTGCGCGGTTCGAAGACCGGACCGCCGAGCAGATCATGAACGGCATGATCGACTGGTACATGACACAGACCGATCGGCCGCTGCTTGCCGACACCTGGATCATCCTTTCGGAAGAACAGTTTGTAAACGCCGAGGCTGCGGATTTGATTCTGGAGGTGACCGAGCGCTTGGTGGAGTTCACCCGCTTCGGCTCCAACGGCGGGCCGCAGCACGGGAGTAATGCCGGGCTGTACGGCGGTATTTCGGTTGGTTGGTTGCTGGGAGGATAGCGGGCGCGCCTCAGCCGCCCGCAGCCCCGGCGTGCCCGAATCCGCCGCCCGCCGGCCGGTGCACGCCGACCGCGTACCGGTGGCTGGCGCGATTCGTCAGCGAACCGCGCGGCGATACTGTTCAATGGTGTCGAGGTCTATGAAGATCGCGTCGGTCTCTACCGTGCGTGTCTCGGTCGGATAGCCGGTAAGAAACCGGCGCATCGAGCCCAGCGTTTCAACATCGGCGTTGAGCAACTGCGGAATTACCGCCGCAGAAATCAAAACCGGGTGGCCCCTCCGCCCGCCGCGCTCGGGAAACGCGGCATACTGCGGCGCTTCGGCCAAGAGCGCCGCGTAAATCTCGGGTGTGAGGTACGGCATGTCGGCCGGCGCTATGAAGAAGTAGTCACCGGCAACCTCACGAGCGCCGCATTGAATTGAGCTCAGCATGCCGCGTTCCCAGCGCTCGTTGCGCACAATGCGCAGTTGAGGGCGCGGCTCGTGGCGCTTGTTGTGCATGAGATGATCGCTCAGCTCATCACCGCGATATCCGGAAACCACAATCACCTCATCGCAGCCCTGCTCGGCATTCGCAATCGCACGCTCAATCAGCGTAGTCGCCTCAAACGGCAACATGGGCTTGAAAACACCCATTCGTGACGAGCGTCCCGCGGCCGGTATAATTGCGCTTACTCGTGGGCCCATATGCTCGCGTATTATACTCCACCGGCGGCTCTTCCCGCCACCCAAAGCCGCCGAGCGCCCCTGCGCCGCCCCGCTTACAGCAGGAATATGCACCCTGCGTCACATTGCTATGCAGTTTGCATAGCTATCCATGCTGCATAGCAGTGCGGCTGCAGATCGGGGCGGCCCATTCAGCCGGGGCGTGTCCATCGTGGCAGTGTGTGGAAAGAGCGCCTGCGGGAAACCTCTAAGTCTGGTTGGTCTCGTCATTTACAGTGCCCTTTCCATGCAGGCGGTGCTTAGAGATTCTCCTCTCAGAGATGGTGTGAAGCCCGAGCTGTGACGTATGAGTTGGTACGATAATTGCGTGAGGTGTTTGTGCGATATGCGCAAGCTGCGCTTAAACTACAAACGGCAGGCGCAGCGATACGCGAGGAGGTTACGAAATGAGTATAGAAAGACTGAGCAGAGTCAGCAGCCATATAATCCCTACTCTGCTGGTGGCAGTCTTCCTATTTGGATGCGCGAATCCGTTCGACAGCTCAGGCGGGTCGTCGGGTGGCGACTCTCCGACCGAGAGCGTGTCGAGGTTTTCCGTGACCTACCACGCTAACGGTGCCGGCGGTGACGTACCCACCGACACCAACAACTACGAAGAAGGAACTGCCGTAACGGTGCTCGGCAATACCGGAGATCTTGCGAAAGCGGGTCACAGCTTCGTCGGATGGAACACGCAAGCCGACGGAGAAGGCACCTCTCATCAGCCGGACGATACGTTCAACATGGGAACGGAAGAGGTAACCTTGTACGCGCAGTGGAGTACCGGAGACTACGAGCTGAACTTCGACGCGAATG
>PWQX01000034.1 GCA_003556605.1 Spirochaetaceae bacterium | reverse complement strand
CAGGCCATTAGCCATGACGAGCGGTAACCGGTCTGCCTCAAACCGCCTGGTTTAAGACAGTGTATTAGATCCACCGGCTCACGGCGACTTTTTTATCATTCCTCCTTATTGTGAGTCCTCTCGCCTGACCGAGGCTCTCGGCCAGATCCGACCGCACCAATCGACACGCGGAACCTGGATCACGGCACTTGCATCTCGGACGCATAGTGTTCCTTAGCCGCTTCAGCAAGCAACCGAACCAACGGTCCCCCGTGGCAACTACTCATAGGCACCTCCTTATGGAATGAGCGATCCACGTTCTCCTCTTGACCTGAGACGGCCGCCGGTCGGAACGATTGTCCCGCACATCCCCCCTTGGTCCATTCCTGATTCCTCGGGCAACGCCGAGCTCACGGAGCAGTTGGAGATTTCGGTTCGATCGATCTTCGTTCTCTTTATACCTCTTGTTCATGCGTGCCCTCCGGCCACATTTCCAAAGGCAAAGCAATCTCTACCGTTCGCACCGCGCGAGGGGCAAAGGTCAGCGCTATTGTTCGCCCTGTGTTTTCCAG
Source organism: Spirochaetaceae bacterium (assembly GCA_003556605.1). Classification (GTDB taxonomy): domain Bacteria; phylum Spirochaetota; class Spirochaetia; order DSM-27196; family SLAA01; genus B1Sed10-166. The sequence continues at coordinate 3,323 of PWQX01000034.1, read as the reverse complement.
TGTGGCCTGGCGTGATTCGTCCAGACGTGCCAGGAAAACGGCGTTCGGAACAAACGGGAGTTCTATACGTCCGGATACCGACTCCGCCGTCGGATTCCAAACACGGACGATGATGCTCTCACGGCTCTCTGCGCGTTTGAGACTCGAAAGCACAAGCGGATCATCCAGACTCAGAAGCGAAACCTGTGGTGCCGCCCCGGAAGCATTGAAGACGATAGCCGGCGCATTCAGGCGATCCGCCTCAGCGAAGACCTCGCTTTCGTACCACCGCCCGGAGAAGGGATACAGCGCCAGTTCGAAGGTGTGTTCGCCGAGACACTGCGCCTCGGGGGTCGGTATGCACGGTCCGGCAGACTCGCGACGCGAGCTCAGATCGTGTCTCGACAACCAGCCCACGGAACGGATGAGCGTCACAATAACATGGACGTCGGAGTCGGTCTCGCATGCCTCATATTCGGGCAGCCCTCGGTTGATTAGCGCGATTCCCCTATTGCCGTTCCGCTGGGCAGACTCGTTGCCGCCCCGGCCGTCTTCGACGACTACGAAGCGACGTTGATGATTGCTAGCACGCGGCTGCTGGAACCACTCCCGGCTGTCGACTTGCGGGAAGAGGCTCCGTTCGATCGAATCGAAGTGTCCCTCGGCTACAACTGTGTCCGAAAAACAGCCGGTAGCAATGCCGAGGCGCAGACGATGATCACAACTCTGATTGTCAAACCAAATCCGGAGACCGAGGGATGGGCTTTCAGCCGCGACTGTTAAATCCACGCGAATCCGGGCGCGAACCGCACCGAGACGGCGGCTTCTGTCTTCCGAAAGCCGTTTCGGTAACTCCGCCGCATAGGAGAGCCGGGCGACCGCCTCGACGGAAGAATCAAGTACCAGCTCCGGCGGCGCCGCCGCCCGGCCTATTATCACCGATTGGTCGCCCGCAAGCGGCGCAAAGTCATATGCGTCTCCCGCGTCCGCGACATCCTCAAAGTACATTTGGGGCCTATGCGTCTGTCCGCTTGCAAGATCAGCAATCTTCAGCTCTCCCTCGGGCGCGATCGTAACCGTGATACGCCCGTTCTCGAGGGTGAGCGTTCCCTCCTCGCTCTGTGTAGCTTTGACCGGCGCCCGTGCGCGTGAGGGTGCCGACCCGCCGGGCACCTCTCTCTTTACAATGCCGCTGCTCCCATGATCCCCGGAAGCCGATATTCTCTGCGCGCCCGCGCGTTGCGCATCCGACGGACTCGACGCTATTAGCAGAGTAGTCAGACCGAGCGGCCTGAGCGGCGTACTAAAGCCCACGGATACACGGTCGACGAATTCGCTATGCTTGCCTGGTTCGGCCTCGGTTTCCACATGTGAGGAGAACGGCACTTGGTTCTGTCGCTCGTCAAACAGGGCCAGTGTAGAGCCGCTACCCGCCGGCAGTATGAGCTCGGCATGAACGACCTGTTTACTCCATGCAGGTTGTGGATTGAATACAACCAAGTAATCGGTTGTGCCGGCGGCTGCATGCTCGATACCACGAGGAGAGCCCGAAAGCGCGCCTATCGAACGCTCATCAACGTAGTCCAGGAGGTCCTCAACGTCGCTGAACCGACACATCATCTGTTGATGCAACGAATCGATTGAGCAGCCGCAGATTGAATCGTGCGGATGGTTCTTCAGAAGCATCCGCCACCCAGCGTCAAACAGCGCTTTCGGATAATCGCCGTAACCCAAGGCCCACGCGAGGACCGCGAGCGGTTCGCTTGTCCGCTCAATTCGCGACTCACAGCGGTTGTTCGCCTGCTTAAGATAGATGCGCGAAGACAATACGCCGGAGAGCACATGTTGATAGCGGCTTCCGCGCAATTCGCCCCGGTACTCGTTCAGGCGACCGGCACTTGCTTTCGCATCCTCAATAAACCCGGGAAGATCGCTTTGGAGGAACCGGACATCGTTGAATGATGCGTTGAGGTCGTGCACCAATTGCGGAACGCTTTTCTGTGGGAACAGATGGTCCGAGCCGTTGAGCAGCAACAATGCCGAGCTGTTCGCATAAGCAACAAGTCCGCCCGGAATACGTTCGAGAGATTCGCGGAGAAACTCCGGCATATGAGTGAGTTCTCCCGGAACTGCGCCATATAACGCAGCCCGTACATGCTCTACGGCTCGACGCGATGAGTATGCATCGCGGAATTCCCAATCGGCATGCCCGGCAGCGGCCGCCGCAGAATAGGTACCGACGAGATGTACCGTGAATACCGCGCTTTCCCCGTCCGCGCTCCGCCACATAAACTCCGCGCCCAGCTCCTCCCCCTCATCGCCGAGGCCCCGTTCAAAGACAATGCTGTCGAGACCAAAACCGGCAACGATAAGCGGCAGTTGCGAGATGTGACCAAACGAATCGGGAGTATACGCCACGCGGAGCGATCGCCCCAATGCTTCGCTTACACCGAGGCCAATCATCAAGTTGCGAATCAAAGACTCCGGGCTGACAAGGAACTCGTCGGCCAACACGTACCACGGTCCAACGCTCAGACGACCACTCCCTACCAGCGATTCGATGCGCTCGCGGCGCTCGGGGCGCAGCTCCAGATAGTCTTCAAGGAGGACGGCCTGACCGTCGAGGGTGAACCCCGCATATCGCGAGTCGTCGTCCTCGAGAAGCTCCATCACTGTGTCGACTACACCTATAAGGCGCCCGCGAAACCACTGAAACGGTCGGTACCATTCGCGGTCCCAGTGTGTGTGCGGCACGATATGAACAGTGTAGGTGGCACTTGCTGTAGGCTTCTGGTTCTCTTGGCCTTCGCAAGCCGTAATCATCAGATCTCGTCCTTCGTACTCCGGTCAGCGGCTGTGGTGCCGTCCGCTCCGCGATCCCGCTTCTCTACGAGATCCCGCTGAGTTCCGGCAGATGGTTCCCTTGTTTCTCTCCCAGTCGATTGTGCCACTGACGAGCAACGCGAGGTTGAGCCGCGAATCACAAGCTGATGTGGAACAGTCTGATGTAAGCCCACCGACTGTGCCGATTCGATCTGCGTCAGAAGCAACGAAGCAGCCTTGCACCCCAGATCGTATGCATTGAGTTCGACAGAGCTGAGCGTGGGATCGGTATATGCCGTAAGATCATCGTTGTTCATCCCCATGATCCCTACATCTTCGGGTACCCCCAGACCGTGCTCACGAACGGCCCGCATGGCGCCGATAGCCAGTGCATCACTGAGTGCAAGCACCGATCCAAAACCTGCACCGGCGCTGAAAAGCGCCTTCACCGCGGATCGTGCATCTTCAGCAACGCCCGTGCTGTCAACAATCAGAGAAGGGTCGACGGATAAGCCGAATTC
>PWQX01000086.1 GCA_003556605.1 Spirochaetaceae bacterium | reverse complement strand
GATATCGGTCAACAGCTCCGAAATAGTATCCGCATCGGGCGGGTCGCCGAAGTACTGCTCGAGGAACTCCAGACTGAAGCTCTCGACCGCCCCGCTAAGTTCGCTCAGGTAGTCGTCAAGATCGTCCGGTCGCAGACCTTCCTCCTCGGCCAAGCGCGGCAACTCATCGGGGCGCAGGCGAACGTTCAGCTGAAACCGCAGATCGAAATCTAAGCTCGGATTACCTTCGAGATACTGCTCGTAAACCTCGCCTGACGGCAGGCGTCCGGACTTGCGGAGCTCAATCGCGTGAGTATCGCTGGAGAAGAGGTAGAGCAGCATGTTGCCCGGCACCACGTGCTCCCAGCGCCAATTGAACTCACCGGGACGCAGGACCTCGTCTTCCCAGCCGCTGGTACGGCTGAACACTACCGCTACGCGGTCTTCCGGAATCAAGATCTGCACCCATCCGCGATAGAATACGAGCCCGCCGAGAACCAGGAGTATAAGGAGGATTATTGCTGCCTTTTTCATTTCCCGTCCTTCCCAAGTAACATAATACGCAGATCGTTCCAATCCGCGACCACGAGATCTGGCCGTGCGGGGGCCGTCTCGAGGCTATCCGCGCGCAACCGCAATGATTGCGCGTCACCGGCGAATAACGCGGTCTGCATTCCGACCCGCGACGCCGGAAGCACATCATTATTCACATCGTTCCCAATATACAGCACGTCGTGGGCTTCCAGCTCGTAAGCATCCTGTAAACGCGCCATGACCTGCTCGAACAACCGCTGCTCCGGCTTCGCAACGCCGGTGCGGTACGACCAAACGCATAGCTGGTCGCAGAAGCCTAAAGCATCAAGCGAAGCGCCGAACAACGCTTCCAGCACCATCGGGGTGTAAAATTGCGCGTTCGATACGATACCGAGAGGCATACCGCGTTTACGAGCAGTCTCGAGCAGCGCTATGGCACCCGGCATCGGCCACGCCGGATTGGTGCGGACTTCGTACTCAATCGCCGCACGTATCACCGTGTGCGCAGGCGGTTCCGGCGGCAGCTCAGTCGGATGGGATCTGCCGAGATCCGTCAGCACCGCGTGCCAGATTGCGCGAATATCGACCTCCGGATATGCGACGCCTCGTTCTCGCAACCGCCGGTGAGTTTCACCGATGTGTCTAAAGTACGCCTCGCAGGCGTCACCGGCTGCTGCCGCGGCTCTTGGACCAAAGACCTCTGAAAGCGTTTCCGCAAACACGGCCTCCACGCCGGAACCCGCGGCTGTGCCGATTTCACCGGAAGAGGATATCAGCAGCGTGCCGTAAACGTCGAATAGCAGCGCTTGAGGCGGACGGCGAAAACCGCCCTGGGTAGCCAGCGAAGAGGATTGCGGCGCGAGCTCACGTCCGTACAACCGAACGATTGAATATACCATTTCTTGGAGATGTGTTGAGTTAGGAAGCGCGGCCGAACCTGAGCCTAAACCGGCGTACATGATAGCTGTAATACTAAAAGAAAAGCCCGATTCGTTGCAACCTTCACGAGTTATCGAACGGTGTAATACAAACCGGCTGCAGTACAGGGGGCTTTTGTGTTACCATATGGCTAACTATGCGCAGCCTTCTACGGCGTAGGACACGGCGAGAGCTTTATAGCCTGGTTCGGCACCTGCACAGCGCGAGCGTCTTCCTGTTTGCCAACGTGCTGATCGGTACAGCGCTCTATGCTATCGGCAACTATCAGGAGTTTCTCGATACTACACAGCACGTAATGATCGCCCTAGTTCGCTACCTTGCAATTGGGGCCGTGTTGGTAACGTTGGTGTACTTCGCCTTGGCGGTTGTGCAGATGATAGTGCTCCGCAGTTTTCGCCTTCGGGACGTCTTGTATGCGGTACTGATTACTGCAATCTCAAGCACACTTGCGATCGCCGGCGGGATTCTCACAACACTATCGGTCTATTAGCGACAGGGGACAGCTTAGTGAACGCGATAAGCGCAGCGCGAGGAACACCGAGCGGTGCAGTTGACCCAGCGCGCCTTAAGACAGTTGTCGACGTCGCGCGCATTCGAATGCCGGCACAGCGAATTGCGGAGGTGCTGCAGGGCATTGAGCCTGCGGTGGTGGCGGGGATAACGACCGCCGAACTCGAGTTGCTGTGTGTGAAGCAGCTCCGAACACTGGGGATACACCCTATACTGCGCGGTTACCGCGGCTTCCCAGCCGACGTGTCGATCTCGGTGAACGAGGTTGCCGCACACGGAGTTCCCAACGGGCGCCGACTGAACGACGGAGATGTAGTCACGATCGATCTCGCGGTGGACCATGGCGGCTGGAAAGCCGATGCCGCGCGGAGTTTCGCTGTGGGTGAGGCAAACGCAGCTGTGCACCGCTTGTTGCAGGCAGCTCAGGCTGCTACGTACGCCGGCATTCATGCCGCGCGTGCCGGTGCGCGCTTCGGTGATATTGGTGCTGCGGTTGAGTGGGCGGCCGCCCAACACGGCTGTCGTGTGGCGAATACGCTCTGTGGTCACGGTATCGGCCGTGAGTTACACGAGCCGCCGGTGGTGCACCACACCGGCGCAACGAATACCGGCGGAACCATCGTCGCCGGTCTGGTGTTTAGTATTGAGCCCGTCGTGGTGCTTGACACCGGCGAGGTGACGCTGGTTGCTACCAATGACGGCCACGGCCTGCGCACGCTGGACCTGCGGCCCTGCGCGCAGTTTGAGCAGCTCGTTGCCGTATTTGCCGACCATACCGAAGTGCTGACTGCCCGGCGGTAAGTAACGCCCTGTGGAACAGGCACAACAAGGCTCAAGCCGGTACGGACACGCTCACGCCCACGGAGCCCGCGGGAAGCGGCTTGACAACAGAACGTTCTGCAGATATGGTACGGGTCGAAGCTTTCGCGCCATCTTAGCTCAGCTGGCAGAGCACGTGACTTGTAATCTCGGGGTCGCCGGTTCGAATCCGGCAGATGGCTTGACGGTCGTGCTCAGCGTTGGTATGGTGAGTTTGATCGAAAAACGAATCCACCTGGGGAGTTTCCCGAGCGGCCAAAGGGGGCAGACTGTAAATCTGTTGGCATTCGCCTTCGTAGGTTCGAATCCTACACTCCCCAAACTGTAGTCACTTACCGCTGCGGCCCATTGCAGCACAGTCGCAGCGGGCTTTTGCGCCTGTGTGCCGCTGCGTACAGTGTGATATAATTCTCGACCGGTAATAGATGGCAGCACAGTTTTACGAAAACGGCTTGAGGTTCACCTGCACACGATGCTCCGCTTGCTGTCGCTACGACAGCGGCTATGTGTTTTTGTCACCCGTAGACCTCAAGCGCATCGCAGCAGTGCTCGCGATACCCGAGAGTGAAGTAGTAGAGCGCTACTGCACGAACGTATACGGGTCTGCCGGTCGCCGAATAAGCCTTGCGGAACAAAAGAACAAAGACTGCATCATGTGGGATTCAGGCGGGTGTAGCATCTACGACGCCCGTCCCATGCAGTGCCGTAGCTTCCCATTCTGGCCCGTAGTGCTTGAATCGCGCGAGGCCTGGACAGACGCCGGTCGTAGCTGTCCCGGTATTGATACCGGAAGGCATTATACAAAGCAAGAGATTGAACAGTGGCTGAGACGCCACCGGGCTAATCGTGAGCAGGAGCGCACGGGATGTGGGTGAAGCTATGGGGAAGTCGTGGGTCGCACCCGCGTCCGTTGACCTCCGACGAGTTCAGAGCGAAGATATCCAGCATCCTACAGCGCGCGGGCCCAAGCGATCTCGAAAGTGCCGAGTCTCGCGAGCAGTTTATGGCGCAACTGCCGAGCTGGCTGTTTCGGCCTTTGGGCGGCAATACCAGCTGCATTGAAGTACATCTTAGCGACGGGACTGTGATTGTGTTCGACGCCGGGACCGGCATCATCGAGCTATCGCACGACCACAAGCGCCGATCCCGGTCTGTGCAGCTGTATCATGTGTTTTTTACGCATTTTCACTACGATCATATTCAGGGCTTACCGTTCTTTGCTCCTGCGTACGATCCCCGTGTTCGGATCGAGTTTTATCATCCAAAAGACGATCTAGAGCGGATCGTGAAACGACATATGCGCAGTCCTTACTTTCCGATCACGATGGACGAGCACATGTCGGCCGGGATGCGATTTCATCGCCTGAAGCCCAAAACGCTGCGCCTCGGTTCGGCTGAGATCAGCTGGTGCAAGATGCAACATCCCGGTGACTCGTTCGCGTACAAAATCGCCGAGAACGGCCGCAGCCTTGTATACGCCAGCGACTGCGAGCTCTCTCCCAAGGATTTCGAACACCGGCCGGAAAACGTGAATTTCTTTGCGAACGCGGATATATTGATACTGGATGCCCAGTACACCTTGAACGAAGCGATTGAAAAGCATGACTGGGGGCATTCTTCGTTTAGTTTGGGGGTGGATTTCGCGCTAAGTTGGAAGATCGGAACATTATACCTCTTTCATCATGAGCCGCAGTACAGCGATAAACAGCTGTACCGCAACCTAACGGCGGCTCGCAACTACGCCCGGACGATCAGCAGCACCACGCTTGAGGTGCACCTTGCCGAGGAAGGTATGGAGTTCAGGCTTTAGCACACGCGCATGACAGACGAGACACGGCAACCCGCCGAGGTGCGCATACAGGGCGACATGGTCATCGCGCTGTATATTCACCTCAAGCAACACGATACGAATCTTTCGTATGAGCTTCATGCGCTCGCAGATCGAATCGAGCGGGTGCTGTACCGGCACCTTTCGATCGAGGAAATGGAACGCCTCGATCAGCTTTACGCAGAAGGAAAACCTATACTTGGTTCGCGGTCCGCACCGACGGACATCAGCGAGCCCTAACGGGGGCACAGGATGCATATCGGTCGCTTGAAGTTTGCTGTTTTCGCCGCGCTTATGAGCGTTATATGTGTATCGGCCGTTGTTGCCGAGTACAGCCCGCCCGACGGCGGTGAAGACGTCTATCAGTTGCTGGCCCCGCACCAACTCTCTCGTGGGTTTAGTGTAACGAGTCTCTCCGCCCCGAGCGCGCACAGCATGAACCCGGCGGCCGGAGGCTTGTTGCAGCGTACAACGCTCGACGTCTCTTACACCGGGATCACAGGGTTCGGTGATCGCGACGACGATGCCGGGTGGCAAGGACACATCGGAAATCTCGCGATTTCGCACCCAAACCCCTACGGCGTGATAACCGGCTCGGGCCATTTCCTCTCAAACCAGGTCGCCGACATGAAATGGGGCAATACCGGTTTGCTGCGCGGAAGCTTCGCAACAGAGCTGTATCCGGAGTTCCTGGTCGGCGCCGGTCTCTGGGCTGCCGCCGGCGGGAACCGCAGCGATCCAACCGCAGCAATTGCCGGCGATTTGGGGATGATCTACTTGATAGGCGACCGTGGGCTGTTCCGCGATCTTCGTTGGGGCGCAGCGCTCAAGAATATCGGGAGCTTCTATCGGCCTGTTCGTGGGCGTGACGCTCTTCCCGGGCCTTTCACTCCTGCAACCGGCTTCGCGTTTTCGTTGATTCGTACGGGCAACCTGGACTGGGATGCCAACTTCGACATCAGCGCACCGAGTTTTCAGAACCTGCGCCTTAATCTAGGTACGGGGCTGGGAATCGCCGGGCGTGTGGACATCTCAATGGGGTACCAGGTAGATCTACAACAGGTGATCAATTCCGACCGTGTTGAGCAGCGCAGCGTGCTGCCGAGCTTCGGCATTGGGGTCCGGATTGTGCCCGGCGAGGACCCGCCGGCGCCCGGATCGCGCCGCGCCGGTGAGGTGAACGTCCGAACCGCGGCGGCACCGCTGTACGGAGATTTGTGGGGATTCTCAAGCGGCGTGACCGTACCGCTCGGCGGGCTCGACACCGAGGGCCCGGTAATTGAGACCGACTATACCGAGCCGATTTACATCTCACCGAACAACAGCGGGGTTCAAGATGATCTTCGGCTTGCGTTGCGTATCACCGACGAAAGCCCTATCGCGGGATATACCGTAAGAATCCGGAACGAAGACGGTGACCTGGCGCGTACGCTCGGGCATATTGAGCCTCGTCCCGAGCAAATCAACATCGGGGACGCCTGGCAGCGTCTGCGTACTCCGCGCACGGGTATCAGCGTGCCGGAGCAGCTCCGATGGGATGGTCGCAGCGACGCCGGCGGTACGGTTACCGACGGGCGATACACGCTGCAGATCGAAGCGTGGGACGAGCACGACAACAGCAGCGTTAGCGACACTAAGGTGGTGTATGTCGATACCGAGCCTCCCCAACTCTCACTGGAGCTTCCCGAGCGCGAGCGGCGCGTGTTTCGGCTCGCCGAGGACGGTGAGAACTACGAGTTTAGGATTGAACAGAGCGGCAGCAGCGAAGACTTGTGGGAAGCGCACTTTGAGAACGTGGCCGGCGAGACGGTGCGGAGCTACACGTGGACCAATGCAGCGCCGGAGACGATCGCATGGAACGCGCGCGGTGATGATGGCGAGCTGGTGGCGGACGGCGTCTACCGCTATAAGATTGAGAGCACCGACCGTTCCGGAAACCACACCGTCAAGAGCGTAGATTCGATCATCCTCAACACCACGCCTACGCCGGCCTCTCTTACGGTAGATCACGGGCATTTTTCTCCCAACGACAACAGCCGGCGTGACACAGTTACGATCAGCATCGACCTGCCGGTTCGCACTGCGCTCGAGCGCTGGTCGCTACAAATAGCGAACGACGCCGGCGAGGTGGTGCGGGCTTTTGAAGGTGTCGACGAAGTCCCGGCGCACGTGGTGTTCTATGGCCGCGACGAGCGCGGACAACTGCTGCCCGAAGGACGCTACCAGGCAACGCTCACCGCTGAGTACCGCAATGGGCATCGGCCCACTGCGCACACGCCGGTTATGACTCTTGATCTCACTCCGCCGACGGCCTCAATCCGCACTGAAACGCCGGTGTTCTCACCGGACGGCGACGGGGTTCTAGATTCTGCGATTTTCTTTCAGGAGACAACACGCGAGGAGCTCTGGGTCGGACGCATCGTCGGCGACGAGGGCGAAACGATTCGTACGCTGAGCTGGCGCGAAAGCGCGCCTCTGCGCTTCGAGTGGGACGGCAAGAAGGATTCAGGCGTGTTAGCAGCTGACGGTGTCTACTATTACGAGTTAGAGTCCACCGACCGTGCCGGCAACTACGGTGTTTCCAACCGAGTTCAAGTCCGCCTCGATACCGCCGCGACGCCCGTCCTAATTACCGCTGAGTACGACGCGTTCTCGCCGAATGCAAGCGGGGTGCGCGACACGATCGCCCTGTTCCCGAAGCTGGAGCGTAACGCCGATATGGTGCGTTATGACCTGGAGATCATCGACGCTGAAACTGAAACGGTGCTGCGGCGCTTCAGCGGCGAGGAAAGTATGGCCGAACGATATCGATGGGACGGCCGCGATCGTGAAGGGCGAATAGCGCCCGACGCTATGTACATAGCCCGACTTGAAATCCTTTACACCCACGGCAACCTCGAAAAGGCCATCACCGAGCCGTTTGAGTTGGACACGGTCTATCCGAAAGCTACGGTTGAGATTCCGGATAAGCTCTTCTCACCCGATGGTGACGGGCATAAGGACACTATCCTTGTCTCCCAGAGCTCGGACCGCGAAGAGCTTTGGGAAGGACGTATCGAAAACGCCGCCGGAGAGACGGTGCGTACGCTGTACTGGAACGAAGAGCTTGAAGACTTTGAATGGGATGGGGCCGACGATGAAGGTAATCTCGTGCCGGACGGGTTCTATCGCTACATGGTCGAAACCAGCGACCGCGCCGGCAACCGCACTGAGGTTACGATCGACGGTATCGAGATCGACACAAGGCCAACCCCCATTTTCGTAACCGCTGAGTATTCCGGTTTCTCGCCGAACGATAACGGATTCCGGGACACGATAGAGCTCAGCACGTTTACCAACCTCACAGAAGGGGTCAAGGAGTGGAGCCTTGAGATCGAACACGAAGACGGTCGGGTAGTGCAGCGCTTTGCGGGTGGGGAGCTCAGCGACAGTGAGAGCTTCATCTGGGATGGACGCGCCGAAGATGGTAAAATCTATGAAGGCTGGTACCGGGCGCATTATCGCGTAGTGTATCACAAGGGAAACAGGCCCGAGGCCGGCACCTCGCGGTTCTTACTCGACAGTCAAGCCCCGGAGGTAAACGTAGCGTTGGATCCGGTCCCCTTTTCGCCCGACGCCGATGGGGTGGATGATGAGTTGTTCATCTCCATTGAGGTTAACAACCTCAGTGAGATCGCTTATTGGCAGTTCGATATCCTCGATCGTAATCGCAACTTCTTTAACGAGTTCTCCGGCCGCGGTATGCCGCCGGTTGAGTTGATCTGGGACGGACGAGCCATCGACGGCGATTTGGTAATCTCGGCGGAGGATTATCCGTACGAGCTTGAGGTTGTCGACGTGCTTGGCAACCGCGCGACCGTCGAGGGGGTGATACCGATTGACATTTTGGTTATTCGAGACGGCGACCGCTACCGCGTTGCGATCGCAAACGTTACGTTTGGTCCCGACAGCCCGGAGCTCATTATCGACGAGACCGATGAAAAGGGCGTGCGTAATGTCGCAATTCTTGATCGGCTTGTAGAGATTTTCGAGCGCTATCGGGACTACGAGGTGCAGATCGAGGGCCACGCGGTGAACGTAACGGGTACCGAGCGGGAAGAGCGCGAGGAGCTACAGCCGTTATCTTTGGCGCGCGCCGAAGCGGTGAAGGCTGAGCTGGTTGAGCGCGGACTCGGTTCCCACCGATTCACCACCGTGGGCCGTGGCGGAACTATTCCCTTAGTGCCGCATGACGATCTGGATGAACGCTGGAAGAACCGTCGAGTCGAGTTCATACTGGATCGCTGACCTAAATTGGTGTAAGATAGCGCACTACGATGACACGGCTTCTTCGGATTGGCGTCTATACCGGGCTGTTCGCCTTCTCGGCTTTCGTTGCTGCCGCCGGCTATGTGTATTACCTATCGCTGCCGGTCGACGACAGCGACTCCGATCCGGTAGCGTTTCGTATTGAGAGCGGAGAATCAGTCGGTCGGATCGCAAAACGGCTGGAGCAGGCCCAACTGGTGCGTTCGGTTCTGCCGTTGCGTGTAATCAGTAAGCTGAGCAGTTCCGACACTCGTTTCCAACATGGAAACTACGCGTTACGGCGCTCAATGAGCGCGGTGCAGATCCACGATCACTTGGTTTCAGGCAACCAAGTGCTGACGCGGGTTACGATACCGGAAGGTCGAACGACCCGGCAGATCGCCGGAATCCTTGAGCGTAGCGGCGTTACCCCCGCCGATGAGTTTCTCGCCGCAGCAACGAACACGGCGTTGCTGGAGAAGCTGCGAGTTCCGGCCGAAAGCGCGGACGGGTACGTATTTCCGGATACCTACCTGTTCCCGGAAGAGTATCCGGCAGAGCTGGTGTTGCGGACCATGGTCAGCGGGTTCTTCGATAATCTGGAACGCATAGATCCCCACTTTCGCGACCTGGATCCCGAGGAGCTGCATGAGCGCGTGATCGTGGCCTCTATCGTGGAACGCGAATACATAACCGATGAAGAAGCCCCTCTGATCGCTTCGGTGTTCTACAATCGGCTGGAAGCAAAGATGCGGCTGGAATCGTGCGCCACCGTGGTATACGTGATGACCGAGGAAGAGGGGCTTCCGCACCCTGACCGGCTGTTCTACCGCGACCTTGAACGGCAGTCGGAGTACAACACATATCTGCATAGCGGGCTGCCCCCAGGGCCGATTGCCAACCCCGGGGCGGTCTCTCTCAACGCGGCCCTCAACCCTGCCGATAGCGATTACTGGTTCTTTGTGCTGCGCGGCCCTAATGCCAAGGAGCACTACTTCTCGCGAACGCTGCACGAGCACAATCAGGCTACAGTACTGTACCTACGTTCACCGTGAGGCGCCATGCCAATACCCGATAGCACAATCGAGGAGATCGAGCGGAGAATCGATATCGTCGAGGTGGTTTCGCGCTATGTAGTGCTGCAACGCCGCGGAAACCGTTATCTCGGCTTGTGCCCCTTTCACTCCGAGAAGACCCCCTCGTTCTCTGTGAGTCCCGACCGCAACGCGTTTTACTGCTTTGGATGTCAGAAGGGCGGGTCGGTTTTCAGCTTCTTGATGGAGGTGGACGGGCTGAGTTTCCCCGAGGCGGTTGAGCAGCTTGCGCAGCAGGCCGGAGTTGCGTTACCTGAACGTGGTGTCGCTAGCGAACACGATGCGGTCGCGAAGCGCCGAGCTGCGCTCAAGGAACTCTACCGGCGTGTGGCCGGCAGTTTCTGCCATATTCTCGAGAACTCGTCGAAAGCTGCGGCCGCTCGCGAGTATCTTCAGCGCCGGGCGATAGAACCTGCGCTCCGGGAACGCTTCGGGATCGGGTACTCGCCGGATTCGCCGAACTGGCTGTATCACTTCCTGCGTGGTAAGGGCTACTCCTGTGCGTTCCTTGCCGAGACCGGCTTGTTTACTTCCAGAAATCCCGAGCGTTCGCTGTTTCAGGGACGGATTATATTCCCGATTCGCAATCCCCGCGGCGATGTGGTTGGCTTTGGGGGGCGGTCAATCGACGGGCGCGACCCCAAATACCTAAACTCGCCCGAGTCGCCTATGTTCACCAAGCGCGAGTTGTTGTTCGGCCTTGACGTCGCGAAAGAGAGCGTGCGCCGCGAGCGGCGTGTCTTTGTGGTCGAAGGGTATACCGATGTGCTCGCCTGCCACGCTGCCGGCGTCAATAACGTGGTCGCGCCGCTTGGCACCGCAGTGACCGAGCACCATACGCGGCTGCTGCGCCGCCTCTGCGACACGGTGACGCTGGTGTTTGACAGCGACACAGCGGGGCAGGAAGCTGCGCGTCGTGCGGCGATGTTGCTTGAGACCGCCGAGCTCAAAACGGCGGTCTGTGAGCTGCCGGAGGGCAGTGATCCAGCTGAGATTTTTGAAGAAGGTGGTAGCAAAGAGTTAGAAAATAGGTTATCGTGTAGCAAAGATGTATTCACCTTTCTCGTTTCCCGCTCGTTACGGCGCGTGGACAGCGGCACTCCAGACGGCAAGGAGTTTGCCATGAAGGAGGTTTTTCCTTATATTGAAGCCGTACGGTCCGAAGTGAAACGAGACGCCTATTTGAGGCAATTCGCCGATACTCTGGGGGTTGAGCTCCAATCGCTCGTGCAGGATTACCAAAGGCGAGGAGCGCCGAGGGTGCACCGTGCATCGCAAGATGCACCGGGTGAACCTGCTGAAGTTATCATAACGACAGATTTGTTTCTAATGGTCGCTGTTGTTGCGAACCGCGACCAGTTTACGTTCGTCCGACGGATGCTTGACATTGATGATCTGCGGGACAAGAACGCGGTAACGCTCTTTCTGGCCTTGGAAGAATCGTACAGGAGGGAGGAGCGTGCTCTTGAGCTGTTGATCGAGCGGATCGATAGCCCCGATTTGCGTAGGGTAGTGGTTGAGAAGCTTTCTTCTGATGAGTTCGCTTTGAACCAGGAGCGAGCTGTTTACGACGCGGTGCTCAATATCAAGGAGCGGAGTTACCGACAGCAACAGCGTGAGATCGAGTCTCGACTGCGGCGGCTTGGCGCCGGAACCGTCGCCGGGGACGACACCCAATACCAAATCGACGAGTTACTCGAACAGAAGATGTACCTCGATAAGGAGCTGAACAAGCTGAAGGTGCTCATCGATGATAGATTTACGGAATGATCCCGCGATTCTGAAACTCATTGACTACGCGAAGACAAAAAAAAATAGCATAAGCTATGACGAGGTGAGTGATTTTTTGCCTGATTCAATCGTTAATACCGAGAAGATCGAGGAAGTAATCGGCATTCTAGCCAAGCATGATGTCTCCCTTGCGGAGGACGGTCCTGCGGAGCCCGAGGATGAAATGCCGGCCGAGCGGAAGTCGACGAAAAAGAAACGGCTGGTGATGGGCGACAAGGACAACCTTGTCGACGACCCTATACGCCTGTACTTGCGGGAGATCGGCAGAGAGAATCTGCTCACTGCCGAGCAAGAGGTTGAGCTTTCTAAGAGAATGGAAGAAGGCGAAACCATCATCAGGAACGTCATTAAACACTCTGGAATGCTGATTCCTGAGCTGTATCATTTGGCACAGCGGGCCTTCTCAAGAAAGGATCCTCGCGAGATGAACCTTTCTAAGAAGGAAATCTCCGAGTTTCTTGCTGAACGCCGGCGCTTATCGCAATGCTATCGTGACGCGTTGCGCGACTCGGTATCAGACCTCAAGCTGTATTTTGAGCAGAAGAACAAAGTTATCGCCAAGGGCGGCGATATTTTGGAAGACAACGCGCTGCGCAAGAAGCGCAGAGAGCTGAGCGCCAAGCTGCGAGAGGTGGAGATTTTTCCCGAGGAGATCATCTCGTTCTCCGACAAGTTCATTTCAGCCGCGCGTGAGATCCGTAAGCACCAAAAGGAACAGGCCCGGATTGAGAAACGTTTACGCGTTTCGAACATGCGGGAGCTACGGAGTCTGGGCCGCGGACTAGCGATGACTTCAGAGCGCATACGAATTGAGGAGGAGCTCGGTCTCTCGGCCGACCAGATCAAGGACAAGATTCGCCAGATCCAGACCACTGAGAAAAAACTGAAGAACCTCGAAGTTGAGTTTGAGGATGTGATTGACGACATTCTCGAGCAATCCCAAGAAATCGTTCGCGGTAAGACCATGATGCAGGACGCCAAGGATCGCTTGATTCAAGCAAACCTTCGTCTCGTCGTGAGCATTGCCAAAAAGTATACCAACCGGGGCCTGCATTTCTTCGATCTTGTACAAGAAGGTAACATCGGTCTGATTAAGGCGGTAGAGAAGTTTGAGTATCGCAAAGGGTACAAGTTTTCCACCTATGCGACATGGTGGATTCGCCAGGCGATTACGCGCTCGATCTCAGATCAGGCCCGTACTATCCGAGTTCCGGTCCACATGATCGAGCAGATCAATAAGGTAGTTCGTGAGTCGCGGCAATTGATGCAGATGCTTGGGCGCGAACCGGGTGATGAAGAGGTCGCTGAACGCCTCGGATGGTCGGTTGCACGGGTAAAGTCGGTCAAGAATGTCGCCCGTGAGCCGATCTCCCTTGAAACACCGATCGGGGAAGAAGAGGACTCATTGCTCGGTGATTTCATCGAGGACAAAGACGTTGAAAACCCCGCGCATCAAACCGCGTTCACGCTGTTACAGGAGCAGCTCCGCGGCGTGTTGTCTTCTCTACCCGAACGTGAGCAAGAGGTACTGAAGATGCGCTTTGGTCTCGAAGATGGGTATTCGTTAACACTGGAAGAAGTTGGTTTGTACTTCAATGTAACTCGCGAACGAATTCGGCAGATCGAAGCGAAAGCGCTGCGTCGCTTACGGCATCCCAAGCGTAGTCGTAAGCTAAAAGATTATCTAGACCAGTAAAGAACAGGAGAGTCACGCTGATGATCCACGACGTAATCGATAAGTTGCGCGCCTTACAAAACGTACTATCCCAGAAGTTCGCGATCGAGGCTGAGATACGCGATCTGCCCAAGTCACTCGCCACAAAGACCGAGCTGCTGAATCGCCTCAAGAAGACCTACATCGAGAACAACGAGAAGTACGAGGCGATTCGCAAGAAGATCACCGATCTCAGGCTCCGTCTCGAGGAAGCCGAGCGCGAGCGCGAACGCTATGAGAGACAAATGGACCTAATCAAAACGCAGCGCGAGTACGAAGCACTCGATAAGGAGATCCGCGACGCCGGTGAGCGCGAGCAAGAGCTTCGCAAAGAGCTGCAGCGTGAAGAAAAGGGTTTCCAAGAGATGTCGCACTCGTTGGAACGCGAAGAAGCGATGATACAACAGCAGGAGGGTGAGCTCGCCGAGGAGCAGGCCAAAATCAAGGGCGAGACAGAAGCAAAGCAGGATCAGCTGAGAAACCTGCAGACCGACGAGCACGAACTCGTTCCTGATCTCGATCCTGAGCTGTTGTTTAAGTTCGAACGCATCATTCGCAGCAAAGAGGGCGAAGGCATTGTGTCGCTGCGCAAGGGTGTGTGTAGCGGGTGTCAAATGATTCTCCCGAATCAGTTCGTCAACGAGGTGCGCGAAGGTTCCGAAATCAAATTCTGCCCATACTGCAGCAAGATTGTCTTCTACATGGGTGATGAAGATCTGCCGACGCCTGAGGATGATGCCGAAGGCCTTGTCGATCTTATGGGTCAACTCGGCGACTTCGACGACGATGATTTTGACGACGATAGCAGCATTGTCACCACCGATATAGACGATAGTGAAGACGATGAAGCGCTCGATGATGCCGATAAAAATGTGCTCGATGAAGAACCTCTCGATTTGAACGAAACCGACGATGATCTTGACGAGGACGAAGAGGCGGAGCTCGAGGAAGACGAAGATGACCTCGAAGAAGATGATCTGGAGGAAGAAGACGAGGAAGATGAGGATGCTGATTTCGACGAAGTCGATTAGTACAGCGGTTTGAATCACTGTGTCGAGACGCCGAGGAACGGCAGGTCGCGCCACCGCCGGAGTCCGAGCCGGCTCCGGAGGAAAGTCCGGGCTCCATAGAGCACGGCACCGGGTAACGCCCGGGCGTCCCCA
Source organism: Spirochaetaceae bacterium (assembly GCA_003556605.1). GTDB lineage: Bacteria > Spirochaetota > Spirochaetia > DSM-27196 > SLAA01 > B1Sed10-166. Next base: position 81,058 of record PWQX01000086.1, on the reverse strand, counting down.
GCGGGGCGACAGAAAGTGCCACAGAAACCAGACCGCTTCACTACGGTGAAGCAAGGGTGAAACGGTGGGGTAAGAGCTCACCGGTCCGCGGGTAACTGCGGGCGGCATGGTAAACCTTGCCGGGAGCAAGATCAAGCAGCAGAGAGGTTGCTCGCCTGCTATCTCTGCGGGTAGATCGCTGCAGGTGCGCGGAAACGCGCACCGCAGACGGATGGTGGCGGCGATCGTCAGATCGTACAGAACCCGGCTTACAGACCTGTCGTTCCTCGGCTGATCGACGGCCTGATATCTGTCGATATCTACCAATAGATTGACTTTTTGTCCAAAAAATACTTTAATAGCGCCAGACTCAGCATGAGATACCCCAGAGCGCGCTTCAACTTTGCTTCCCGTGGGAAGACACGACAAGAGCCATCTGCTCGCATGATAGCCGGAAGTATTTTAGCATCTGTGGTATTCTTGTCGGTGCTGGCGTTTGTGCTGTTCGGTGGGCACCGGTTTTTTTACAACGTGGTGCGCGCTGCCGGACGCGCCGAGTTAGCTGAACTATGGTCTGAAGAGAGATACCAAGACCTTATTGCCGAGACTGAAACGCGACTCGCTGAGAATCCAATGGACCGTACGGCGTTAATATACTCGGGATTCGGACAGTTCTACGCCGGGCTAGAACAGGTTGACGAAGAGCACCGTCGCGTTTATATGCAGGGCGCAATTCGAGAACTTCGAAAGGCGCTTCTGCATGACAGCGACGAGCTGCGTGGAGAGCTGTACTAAGTGCTGAGCAAGGCATATTTTCACACCGGTCCGTTCTATTACGACCTTTCGGTTGAGTACATGAGCCGGGCTTTAGAACACGGGTACCATGCCGCCGATGCGCACGAGTATCTGGCAGTAGCTTACGCAGCGAGCGGTGATTATTCGCAAGCCGCAGAAAGCTTGCAGGCTGCAGTAGTCGAGAACCCAAACGATCTGCTGTATTTCACCCTCGGTGAGACGCAGATGGAGCTTGAAAGGCTTTCTGATGCCGAATACGCTTTCCAGCGCGTTCTGTCGGTAAGCGATGACAGCTATCTTATTCAGCAATCCCAACTGCGCCTAGCTGAAGTGCTGATTGCGGGAAAGCGGTACCAGGAAGCTCGCGAAAAGGTGGAGGACGTGTTGGCGTCGAACGAGGACGCGGCACATGCGTATTACCTGCTGGGTGAGTTGCATATGGTTCAAGACGATCGCGAACGGGCGCGGGCTCAATGGCGCGAGGCGGTTCGGCTGGACCCACAGCACGCTGGGGCGCTGCAGAGCCTACAGAACAACTAGGAGAGTGACAACCGATGGCGTTCGGAAGCTTGTTTAATGCGTTCTCCACCGATCTCGGTATCGATTTGGGAACCTGTAATACGTTGGTGTACATTCGCGGAAAGGGAATCGTGATCGATGAGCCATCCGTGGTTGCTGTTGAACGGGGTACAAAAAGAGTGGTCGCGGTTGGGGAGGATGCCCGCCGGATGCTGTGGAAGACACCCGGCGATATCATCGCAATCCGGCCGCTGCGAGACGGCGTGATTGCCGACTTAGAGACCACTGAAAAAATGGTGCGCTATTTCATCGCGAAAGTGCTGCGACGCCGCTGGCTGGTCAAGCCCCGGATGGTGATCGGCGTTCCGTCGTGTATTACCGAGGTTGAGCGTCGTGCTGTTGAAGAAAGCGCCTACAAGGTCGGTGCGCGCGAGGTCAAGGTGATTGAAGAGAGCCTTGCAGCCGCAATCGGCGCTAGAATTCCAATTTATGAACCCGCCGGCCATATGGTGTGCGACGTCGGTGGAGGTACCAGCGAGATCTCGGTCATCTCGCTTGGGGGCATGGTTGTTACCAACGCGATTCGGCTCGGCGGCGACGAGTTCGATGAAGCAATCATCAAGCACGTTCGCACCGTTCACAACCTCATCATCGGCGAAGGTACATCCGAAGAGCTGAAGCGAACAATCGGGAACGCGGCGCCGGACAAGAAGATAGAGACCATGGAGATTAAGGGAACCGACGCGATCACCGGGCTACCTCGCCGGCTGGAAATAGACAGCGTAGAGGTCCGCGAAGCGCTGCAAGAACCGATAACCGCAATTGTGGAGGAAATCAAGCGCACCTTGGGACAAACGCCTCCGGAGCTGGCCGCAGATATCGTTGAGCGGGGCATAGTCATGACCGGTGGCGGGTCTTTGCTAAAGGGCTTAGATCACTTGGTGTCGAATGAAACCGGGGTCCCATGCTTCCGGGCTGAAGATCCGCTCAACTGTGTTGTGTTGGGTGCGGGAATGTTTTTTGAGCACGAGAAAGGGATGAACGATCATCATCATATCTATAATAAGCTTTGAAAGGAACAAATCGTTTTTCCACCCACAAAGCTGCCATTACGCTCGTCGTACTCCTCACTGTTTCGCTGCTGAGTATGGGGCTCAGTAGTCCCGGCGTCACCGGTGGTCCGATAGGAGTGATAGGATCGCTTCTCGGTTCCGCACAGCGGGGGTTATCCGGTGCCGGAAGCTTCATTGGCTCGACGGTAAACTCGGTGCGGGAGTTGGGTCAGCTGCGTGAGGACTATGAAGACCTTCTTGAGCAACTGCGGGAATACGAAGCGATCGAACGCGATATTCAAGATCTTGAGCGCGAAATCCTTGCCCTGCGGGAGACTCTGGGTTTTTCGCAGGAGATCACATTCGCGAACATCCCCGCCAGAGTGATTGCCCGCGATCCAGGTAACTTCTTTGTGACGCTCACTTTGAACCGCGGAACGCGCGACGGTCTGCAGTCTGATATGCCGGTGATTGCGGTACAAGAGGGGCGTCAGGGCCTTGTGGGGCGAGTGAAGAGCGTCACGAGCAGAACGTCGGTCGTTAAACCAATCTTTGACAGTTCATCTTATGTTGCGGCCCGCTTGCGGGATTCGCGTTACGACGGACTCATTCAAGGAGGCGGAATCGGTACCGGTGCGCTCATTATGCGATACATCCCCGATTCGGCGCGGGCCGAGATCGGGTACGGCGACATGATCGTGACCTCAGGCATGAGCTCAGTGTACCCACCCGGTATTCAGATCGGTACTATAGAAGCGGTGCACTCAAGACCTTATGAGACCTCGCTGGAGATTGAGATTGCGTCGCTGCTGGACTTCTCGCGTTTGGAATACGTGTTCGTACTCGCGGCGGATAGCGGTGAAGCAACGGAGTAATGAAGAGGCAACATCGAAATGTCGGTTGCTTTGGTGTATGCTACGATCATAGCGGTGGGTTTCGCGCTGCTGCAGAGCAATATTCTGCGCGGCATCGCGATCGCCGGGGTGGTTCCTGACATCGCGCTCATCGTGGTGGTGTTCCTGGCCAACAAGAAGGGAAGCTTTGCCGGTGAGCTCGGCGGATTTGCTGCCGGTATCACCCAGGATTTTCTGAGCCTATCGCCATTGGGATTCCACGCGTTTAGCAAGACGATCATCGGGTATGTCGCCGGGAAAACGCAGGAAAAGATGTTTCTTGATCCTATTTTGCTGCCGATCCTACTAGTATTGGTCGCAACGCTCACCCAAGGACTGCTTGCCTCGCTTCTGATAGCGGTCTTTCGAATTGAATTGGCATTTTCCGGTGTACTGAGCGGACGCTTCGCGATTGAGCTGGCGTATAACTCGCTCTTGGCGCCACCGGCGTTTGCACTGCTGCGGTTAGTGCCGCCCTTGGCTGAGCCGGAGCGCGGGGGGTTCGTGTAAACCATGACGGAGTTACGTTCGAATCGTAGGGTATCGAGGGAACGCATTCTCGTCCTTGCCGGCGTCATCGCACTCCTGTTCATCGTGTATCTCGGATACCTGTTCTCATTACAGATTATCGACGGCTATATCTATGCAATGCGGGCTGAGCAGGTTACGCGCCGCAGCACCGTTATTCCGGCGCCGCGGGGGCAGATCTTTGACCGAAACTACGACTCGCCGCTAGTGACGAACGTAGACTCGTTCGCCATTGAGATTAACCCCGCTAGTATTCCGCGCGATTCACACGAGGAGCTCTTTGAACGTATCGCCGACGCTCTCGATATTTCGGTATCTCGCATTCATCAACGCATTCCTGCAAGACGATACAACGTCTATCAATGGGTTGAGATAGACACCGCGGTGCCGTTTGAGATCGTCGCGTATCTCGCAGAGAACACGGAACGCTATCCCGGTGTTCGCTGGCGTAATTCACCGGTACGGCAGTACACTATGGCAAACTCGCTCGCGCATACGCTTGGTTATGTCGGTCAGATTACCACCGAAGAGCTCCAAGTGTTATATAATCGCGGTTATACTGCCAACTCGCTTCTCGGGAAAGCCGGTATCGAACAGCAGTACGACGAGATGCTGCGTGGCGAGCAAGGGCGCCGTTTTCTGAAGGTAGATGCCCGCGGGCGTGAGGTAGGCGAGGGCGAGCTCGAGCCTATTATCCCGGAGCTCGGTGAAAACCTGGTGCTGACAATCGACCGGCGCATACAAGAACTCGCCGAACGCACCCTCGGCAAGCGCACCGGCTCAGTTGTCGCGCTGCGACCGCACAGCGGCGAAATCCTTGCGATGGCCTCCTATCCATATTACGACCCTAACATTTTTTTCGAGCGTGGTCGTACAGAGTCCTTTCAAAGCCTATCAATCGATGCGCGCGCGCCGTTTCTCAACCGCGTGATTCAGTCCGCTGCGGTGCCGGCATCAACGTTTAAGATGATTATGACGGCGGCGGTCCTCGAGGAAGAAGCATTCCCGCTGGATCAGCCGGTAACCTGTCGCGGCTCGCTCCGTTTCGGCAACCGCACGTTTAACTGCTGGATAGAATACGGCCATGGACCGTTAACCCTGTTCGATGGGCTGGCTCAGTCGTGCAACGTCTTCTTTTACACTATGGGTGGCGATCATCTTGGTGAAGACGTCATAATCGACTACGCAAAACAGTTCGGCTTCGGTGAGCGTACCGGCATTGATCTTCCAGGTGAGGTGCCTGGACTGGTGCCGACGCCTGAGTGGAAGCAGGCGCGCTTCGGCTCTCGCTGGGTCGGGGGCGATACTGTCAACCTCTCTATCGGTCAGGGCTTCATTGAGGTTACCCCGCTGCAGCTTGCAAACGCCTTGGCCATGGTCGTGAATAACGGGGTTATTTATCGTCCACACGTGCTCCGCGAGGTGCGCGATCAGGAAACCGGGCAGATTATCCACCGCGTTGAACCGGAAGTCCTGCGAACCGCCGACATCAGTGCAGAAACCTTCGTACAGTTGCGCAAAGCCCTGCGCCGAGCAGTGGCGGAAGGCACAGCCCGCCCGGTAATTACCACCCGGGCGGTTGATATCGCCGGCAAGACCGGCACCGGAGAGACCGGCCGTCCGGATGAGTTACACTCTTGGTTTGTTTCGTATGGACCTTATGATGCCGGTGACCCCGAAGACAAGGTTGTCCTAGCCGTAATGGTAGACGGTTCTAACGAGTGGGAGTGGTGGGCACCGCGTGCGTCAAACGTAATCATGCATGGAATCTTTACCGGAGAATCCTACGAAGAGTCGCTCCACTCCCTTGGTCTCAGCTGGTGGCTCAGGGCAGAGCAGGAGCAAGAGGAACCCGAAGTTCCCGAAGAAGAGTATCAACAACAGCACGAAAGCTTTGAGCTCGAGAGCTAAGCCGGCACCCATCAGAACAGCACGAGGTCTTGCATAAAAGTATACAGCATCATAAACTTTATTAGAAGGTACCGTTGTGTATATCTATCGTTTCTTTGCCTGTTGCCAAAGCCTTTCCATCTCGGAGAGCGTTGCAGCGCTCATATCGAGTCCCAGGCGGTCCATTTCTCGCGCGACGAACTCGAAGCGCTCGACAAATCTCTCGTTCCCAGCGTGGAGTGCCGCCGACGGATCGTGCCGAAGTACCCGCGCCAAATTTGCAACGCTAAACAGCAGATCTCCCAACTCATGCTCGGTTCCGAGGTCATCCGACGCTTGGTATGCTTTGCGGAGCTCCTGCAGCTCTTCCTGAACCTTGTCAAACACCGGCTCGCACTTGTCCCAGTCAAAGCCTCGCTTTGACGCCTTTTCCTGCAGCTTGACCGCTCGTGATAGCGGTGGAAGGCCGCGGATCTTGCCGGTTTCAAGCTGTGAACGGCGTTTCCTTCCTTCCGAGGCTTTTATATCGTCCCATTGGCGCAGAACTTGATCGCTGTTCATTCCTGCGCGATCGGCACCAAACACGTGTGGGTGCCGCCGCACCAGTTTCGCCGACACAGCTTCCAATACCGTTGCCACGCTGCCTATACCGGCTTGCTCAAGCATGTAAGCGATCATCGTAGCAACCAATAGGGTGTCGCCGAGCTCCTCCAGTATTTCTTCGCGCGCGCCGCCGCGAAACGCGCTGACGACCTCATAGGCTTCTTCAACCAAACTTTCCTTCATGCTTTCCGGAGTTTGCTCACGGTCCCAGGGACATCCGTCCGGGTCGCGCAGTATCCGTACAATCCGATAGAAGCGGCGAAACGCCTCTACAGCGTATTGCTCCTCGTAATGAGGGTCTTCGCGTGCCTTCAACCGGGCAAGCGGAGAGTCTTGCCGCTCAGACTCCGGCTGCGAAGCACCGCCGGCGATAGAGGCGGCGGTGCGACGGTCGCGCGCGTTGTTGTTAGCGTCGTCGTGCATCTTGTTCATAACAGCGTGCCTCAGTATATTGATTGATTTAAGTAGACCGAATATGTATTATCAGAAGTAATAATCGTGTGAACAACACCCGGATCCGGTAACCCTGACACAAAGCATCTCATGAACGATCAGAGCTCGCAACGGTTGAGAATAGCCACATCAACACGAACGAGGTAATCAGCGGCGGAAAGATATTCACGTTGTTCAAGTTGGCGAGCTGCGCGAGGACGTCTTCAAAGTAGAAATCGATCACGCCCCCGAGAAACGCACCGACTAAGCCAAGCACGAGCGCTCCCCAGAATCTTCCCAAAAACGGACGCCGGAGTACGTAATAGAACCACAGCGTGATGCCAAAGCCGATCACCATATATGTCAGTGCGATGTTCAAATAATACGTTGCCACAGCCGTTCACCTCTCTGATCATTAGATGCGCAACTCGACCCGTCCTAAGAACTCGGGCACACTGTAGATGACTTCAAAATCATCGGTTAGCCCGTAAGCCAAGCCGTAGATTGCAATATGGATTCTATCGTCGCGCAGTCGATCCAGCAGCTCCTCGCTGAAGTCGTCGTCCCCTGCCGCATAGACGCCATCATCGTTTTGTTCACCGAAAGGGAAAAACGCTTTCGGTGTATCATCGATATCATCGACACCGCGTCTCAAAGCAACCGGATCAGCATCATCGATGAAGAAGACTGCGTCGTCTTCTTCTTGTTCCGGAAACCGCAGGGTTATCGTTAGGTCTGTTTGACGATCGCCCGCGTCGATTCTGATTACGGGACGCCGTGCCGGCTGATCGACGCGTCGAATTCGGCGATAGTCAAGCTGCGTCAGCCTATTGGGGTTGGGTTGACGCGGCGAGTCTTGTATCACGTCATCGTCGTCGATGAACTGCTCCTCGATATCACGGACAACGGCATCATTTTCCCGAATATCGCCGTAGAACTTGTAATACAACTCGTAACCCCTAAAGACCCCGCTCAATGCCTCCGAAACTCCGGGATGCTCAAACCGGATCTCGAAATCAACAATCGTGGCGGTTAATCGTTCCGGTGGGCTCAAGAATGGTATGACCGGCAACCCACATCTTGTTGCCGCAGTGAAGAGAATCAGCAGCATAAGCGTTCGTGCGCGGATGTTGAAGCCGCGATACACCTGGTTCAGCTTCTTTCGCACCTGTGCTCACCGTAATTTAAGCGCTACAGGAGCCGCCTCTGACGCCCCGGCAGAGGCACGCGCGCTCCCAAGTCCCAGGGTGACACGCACCGCGCGAACACCGGGTCCTCATCAGATCCGATCCTGCGCTCGTAGGGCGATCAAGCGATTCCGGGCCATATTGCTCCACGGACTGGCGGAATACCGCTCTACCAGATCACTATAGGCCGTTTCGGCGTCCTGGTAACGCTGCCCCAGCTCGTATATTCGCGCTAAACCGAATAGTGCGCGGGGCTTTTCAGGGACGTCGGCGCCGTACGAATCAACCAGGCGGCGGAATAGCCGTTCGGCGCGGCCGGGATCATCAAGCTCCTCCGCGGCGAACGCCGCGTAGAGTAAGGACCGCGGGGCAAGATGTGAATTCGGGTAGTTTTCGGCGAGCTGCTCGAAGACCATGCCTGCAGCTTCGTAGCGCTCGGACTCATAATGCATGTTTGCTTCGATGTACTGTGCGCGCAATCCACCGTAAGTACCGGAGTAGCGATCGCGGATTGCCTCGAGCTCGGCGAACAGCTCAGGCTCAATCTCGCCGCGTTCGTCCTGATCGGCGGCCAACCAGTGCTCGTACTGCTCCTGCACCGTTTCAGCGCGCGCTAAGGCGTCTTCAGCGCGGCGCGACTGAATCTCCATAATCACCGCAGCGCCGATTCCACCTGCGACCAACACCGCTGAAACGATCACGATCTGTTTACGAAAGCGGTGCAAGAACGCAGATACGCTCTCGGCAACCGTCGGTTTTGCCTGTACGTCGTCTTGGGTCTTCGCCATAGTTGTGCTCCCTGTCGAAAATCGTGGCTTCTACTTTATCTCAAGCTCTTTGATTAGACGAGATAGGTAGGTTCGTTGAATACCGAGCGCTTTGGCGGTTTCGGTCTGATGCCAGCCGTGTCGTTCGAGCGCGTTGCGGATAAAATGCTTCTTGAACAGTGTTACCGATTCCTTCAGCGACTTGTCCTCGTACTGTTGGTCACGGCCGGTTCGTCCGTGATCAAGCGAGAGCTCAGCCGGACTGATATAGCTCTTTTCGCAAATTACAACGGCGCGCTCTACCACGTTCTCGAGCTCGCGGACGTTACCCGGCCATGAATACGACAACAACGTCTCCATGGCTTCGTCGGTAAAGCCTTGCACCTGTTTCTTGGTCTCTTGGTTGACTCGTTTGAGAAAGAACTCGGCCAGCACCGGGATATCTTCGCGCCTGCGGCGCAGCGGCGGCACCTCAAGCGGCAAGACGTTCAATCGATAGTACAGGTCGCTGCGGAACCAGCCCTCGTCCACCGCGCGCGCAATATCCTTGTTGGTGGCGGCCAGTATGCGCACGTTGACGCGCACCGGCGTGCTGGAGCCCACTCGTTCGAAAGTGCGATCTTGAATGACGCGCAGCATTTTCGCTTGCAAGGCAGGCGGAAGGTCGCCGATCTCATCTAGGAAGATCGTTCCGCCGTCGGCCAGCTCAAATCGACCGGTTCGGTCACGGTCGGCATCGGTAAACGCACCTTTTACATGCCCGAACAACTCGCTCTCCAACAATGGTTCCGGAAGCGCCGCGCAGTTGACGCGCACCAATGGGCCGTTGCGGCGCGCGCTGCGTTTGTGGATCTGTTCCGCAATCAATTCCTTGCCGACGCCACTCTCACCGAGAATCAGCACCGAGGAATCGGTTTCGGCGATGCGCGCAACTAACTCGAGTTTCTCTTGCATCAGGCGGCTTTCGGCGATCATTGTGTGATAGCCTTGCGCACCGTTCATCTGGTCTCTGAGAACGTCAATCTGGTCACGCACCGCCTGGAACGACTTGGCGTTTTGAATGGCTAACCCCGCCTGGGTCGCGAATATTTCCAGCCAGTGCTGGTCCTCGGCGGTGAAAACTCCCCTCCCCCGCTTATTCACCATTTCGAGCACGCCCACGCAGCGGTCTTGAATCCGCATGGGCACCGCAAGTATGGCATGCGTTTCGAACTGAATGCTGGTGCTGATTTCGGACTGGAAACGCGGATCCTGGGCAACGTCGTTAACGATGAGCGAGCGGTTGTGTTCTGCAACCCAGCCGGCAATGCCTTCGCCGCGCTTGAGGCTGAACTGCTTAACCTCGGCACCTTTTGAGCCGAGCGCGATCTCAAAGTGCAGCATGCCGGTCTCGGGCTTCAAGAGCAGCAATGAAGAGGCCTCGGCAGCGGTCAAGCGAGTGGCGGACTCGAGAATGCGCTGCAGGAGGGCACGCGGATCTGCGTAGTACGAATTGATTAAGGTGTTGATCTCAATGAAGGTTTCAAACTTCTGCGGATCGATGTTCGTCTTAACCATTTCGTCGCGGACCCACGCACGGCGTTATACCTCGCCTTTGTCCTTCAAAAACTCGCCGAGGGTGAAGGTATCTTCTTCACCGGCGTCGTGGATGTATTTCCGCATCTCCTCGCGCTGTTCCTTGCGCTCAAGCTCGCGCACCGACAGCGAAAGCCGTTGCTTGGCGGGGTTTATCTCGGTAATGACAACGTTCAGCTTGTCACCTACCGAAATGCGCTTCACCGCGTGTTCGTACGCCTCCACACGAGGATCGGTGAGGTTGTTCTTATGCAGCAGCCCTTCTATGCCGCCGTGTACGCGCAGAAACAGACCGAAATCGGTGATGTTCGTGACCTCACCTTCTATGATCTCTCGTCGCGTGGATGCTTGCTTGAGAGTAGCCCACGGATCCTCAGACAGCTGCTTCACCCCAACCCGGATGTTTCGGTTGTCCGGATCAACCCACAGAACCACTACCTCGACATTCTCACCCTCGGTGAGGACGTCGGAAACGTTACGCGGGCGGTTGGCCCACGACAGGTCGTCGATATGCAAAAAGGCATCAACACCTTCCTCGAGCTCAACAAACGCGCCTGAGTTGGTGATCTTCTTCACCGGGCGCACGAGCTGCGTTCCGGCCGGATACTGTTCCGCCATCGTCTCCCACGGATTCGGCAATACCTGCTTGATGCCTAAAGAAACGCGCCCATGGGCGATATCGTAATCGAGAATCTTCGTTTCAACTTCGTCACCGGGCTTCAAGACCTCCCGCGGATGGTTGATGCGCTTCACCCACGATAGCTCCGAGATGTGTGCAAGCCCTTCGATTCCCTCCTCAAGCTCGATGAAAGCACCGAAATCCGCGAGCTTAGTCACACGCCCGATAACAACGTCGTCGATATGGTACTTGCTCTCGAATCTTTCCCACGGATCAGGGGTCATATGTCGCAGAGAAAGATTGACCTTCTGCTCTTCGGGATCCATGCGGATGACCTTGAGCGAGAGCTGCTCGCCTTTCTTGACAATGTCTTTCGGTCTGGTTACGTGCCCCCAGCTCATATCGTTGATGTGCAGCAGACCGTCGAAGCCACCAAGATCAATAAAGGCGCCGAACGACGTAAAGGTCTTGACCACTCCGGTAACCTCATCACCGATGTCGACACTCTTGAAGAACTCATCACGCTTACGTCGCACTTCCTCTTCAAGCCAAGCACGGCGGGAGAGAATAATATTCACCCGATTCTCGCTGTATAGCCGTTCTACATAGAACTTGGACTCCAGCCCCACATACTCGTCGGGGTTCTCAATGCGATGGGTGTCCATCTTTGAGATAGGGTTAAATCCGCGAACTCCCGGATGAATCTGAACTTCGAATCCACCTTTAACGCTGCGGGTAACTTTACCTTCAACCGGTATGTGATCTTGGAATGCGAGTTTGAGCTCTTTCCAGAAGACGCGCTCGTCAGCCTTGCGTTTTGATACCGGTACGCCGCCCGAGCGCGCGTCTCTGCTTTGAAGCACCACATCCACGTTATCTCCGACTTTCGGCGGTTCTTCAAACTCTTCCAGGGCAACTTTGCCGTCGGATTTGTAGCCGATGTTGACGAACACGTTTTCCGAGCCGACTAAGACAACTGTCCCACTAATAAGCTCGCCGACTTCAGGTTGGCCAACCTCCATCTCATCGATGGTTCTGAGAAACTCGTCACGAGTCTCCTCCGGAACAGTTTCACTCAGCGACTCTGTGTTCTGCGCTTCCTTCTCTACCATGATACCTACTAGTTCTCCTGATTAACGTTTCGATTGAATTATTTCCATAACTGTCTCATAAACTGTATTGATGGTCAAGTCCGAGGTATCCAAATGGACCGCGTCCTCGCTCAGCTGGAGGCTGCCCTGTTGTTTGTCACGGTCGCGTTGGTCGCGCTCGGCAATCGCGGCTTTCAGCGCGTCTAGACTCAAGCCACTGGTGTTTTCTTTGTACCGCCGCTCCGCCCGTGCTTCAATACTCGCATCGAGGTAGATCTTGACCTCGGCGTCGGGAAACACCACCGTAGTAATGTCACGTCCCTCAACAACACTATCCTGGTCCCGCGCCGAGCTGCGCAGCGCAGTGTTGACTAACTGCCTCAGCTCGGGGAACGAAGAAAGCTGCGCTACGTGACTGTCAACCTCGTCGGTACGCAGGGAGGCTGCCGGGACGGGTTTGCCGTCGAGATACAGTCTGCCATCGCGCCACCGCAGTTCAGTGTCTGCGACGATCGGCAGTACTTGCTCGCGTCTGCTTGGATCGCACCCGGAGTCCAGGACCTTGCGCGTGAGCGCGCGGTAGAACAGCCCGGAATTGATATACGTGAAGCCGGTGTTTTCACCGACCATGCGAGCGATCGCGCTTTTTCCACTGCCGGCAGGCCCGTCGATAGCTACAATCATGCGTTTTCCTGTTGGGCGGCAAGCGCCAGCAGTTTGTGCATCTCGCGGTCGTTCAGCGGGCGAAACATGCCGGGCGACAGATTGTCGAGCCACAGAGTACCGATGCGAATGCGGTGGACTCGGCGCAAAGCTACGTTGAAATGCGTAAACACGCGCCTAATCTCGCGGTTCTTGCCTTCTTCGAGGACCAGGTGGACACGCCGCGCATTCTTGATGCGGTATGATTTCAGCTTATAGGTTTCGCCTTCCACACGGATTCCCTTCCGGTAGCCCTCGAGCATCTCCTCCGAGATCGGCCGCCGGGACTCTACGAGGTACTCCTTTTCGATCTTACTGGAGGGATGTGATATGATCCGGGCAAACTCGCCATCGTTGGTGAGCAGGATGAGACCGGTCGACATGAAGTCCAAGCGTCCCACAGTGAACACGCGCTCGCTTACCGTGTCGCGCAAGAGGTCAATCACCAGCGGACGGCCTGCCGGATCGTGATTGCTGCAGAGATATCGCGGGGGCTTGTTCATCGCGAGGTACACCGGCGCGGCGGTAATGCGCAGACGCTTGCCGTTGAAGGTGACGACGTCGTCGGGCCCTACCGTCTCACCCTGGCGGATAATTTGACGTCCGTTAACCTTGACGCGCCCTTCCTCAATCAAGCGTTCACAACGGCGACGAGAAGCCACGCCGGCCTTTGCCATGAAGCGGTGCAGGCGCATGGGCCATTGTTCCTTACTCATCATAGGGCTCGAACCGCTCCTGATCCTGGTCACCGAGTCTTGGAAGATCCTTGATACTCGCTAGCCGGAACAGCTTCAGGAACTCGCTGGTTGTCCCGTATTGTACGGGCCGCCCGGGAGCGTCTTTACGCCCTATCTCCTGGATGAGTTCGCGCTGTAGTAACAACCGAATCATCCCGTCGGGCGACACACCGCGAAGTCCTTCTATCTCGGCGCGCGTTATCGGCTGTGAGTACGCGATGATCGATAACGTCTCAAGCGCCGCGCGCGAGAGCCTATTCTCATTCCGTTTGCCGTAGCGGTCCCGCAGGTTCTCCCACAACTCGAGTTTAGGCTGCAGCACATAGCCTTCGGCCAAGTGCGCAACCTCGATGCCGTGCGCAGCGTCGGCGTAACGTTCTTCAAGCTTCGCCAGACAGCGATCTATAACCGGTCGATCTAGCTTGCTGATCTTTGCAAGCTGCTCGAGCGTTACCGGCTCATTCTCAAGCAGCAGTATCGCCTCTACAACCGCGGTCGCCCTATTCAGATCCACCGTTCGATTCCCCGAGGCCTCGACGTATGATGATGTCACCAAAGAGGCGGTTCTGAAAAATGAAGACGCGCCGAGCCTTGACGGTCTCCAGGATCGCCAGTAATGCGCACACGATCTCCATACGCGAGTCGGCACGCACTAACAACTCTGTGAACGGGAACTGGTCTTTGCGCTCGAGCAGCTCGTTGATCAAGGTGATTTTCTCGTTGATTGACACCTCTTCGTAGAGATCGATGACATGATCGTCGGACACCGTCTCCAGAATGGCTGAGAAAGCCTTGAATAAGTCCCAGACATCCATCTGTTCCCAAAGGTCGTCTTCGTCCGGGAACGGCAGGGCGATCTCTTTCTTCCGACGATCCAACACCCACTCGCTGTGCTTCTCGCGCTCGATCATGATATCAGTGAGCTTCTTGTACTTCTGATACTCAATCAAGCGTTCGACCAACTCCGCACGCGGGTCGTCTATCTCATCACCAAGGTCAGCGTCGATGGGTAGCAGCATGCGCGACTTGATGTACAGCAAGGTCGCCGCGAGGACATAGAACTCGGTGAGGTTCTCGAGATCAACACGCTCGGCGAAGCGCAGCGACGAGAGATACTGCTCGGTAATCTCATGGATCGGGATGTCGTAAATGTTTATCTCGCTACGGCGGATGAGAAACAACAAGAGATCAAGTGGTCCCTCGAAGTCCTGTAATTTGAATACCGCGTGCGTCTCAGACGCGTTGTTGGCTGACTCTTGTTGTTGCATAGATTAAGACACCGGAATATAGATAATTATACTCTCAGGAGGTGATCGGGTAAATCCCCTCCGAATCGGCTTGCGAGAGATAGGTTGCAAACGTGATTCCGGTACGGGGGTCGCGCACGGCGGGGTCCAGCTCCACTAACGGGATTAGCACAAACGCACGCTCAACCATACCGGGATGCGGAAGCGCGAGCCGCGGGTGGTGTACAATCCAGTCACGGTACAGCAGCAGGTCGAGATCCAGCGTTCGCGGGCCTTTTGGACGCTCGACGTCGCGCCGCCGAGCGAAACGCTTCTCAATCGCCAACAGCCGGTCGAGCAGCTCAAAGGGTCCGAGCTGCGTTGGCCCTCCCGCGACCGCGTTGAGAAACCGCCGCTGATTGTGATCGTATTGCGGCTCGCTCTCATACAACCGAGAGACCGCCAGCCCACCAAAGCACCCACGCAGCAGCACAACTGCTGCGGTGAGCGTTGCTTCGCGGTCGCCCATATTGCTGCCGAGCCCCACATACACGCTCGACCGAGGGGCCGTTTGTGATCCTCGAATGAACGGTTTGATCAGAACAGCTCATCCTCGGCCGGCTCTGGCTTCGGCTCAGCAACCGAAGCGGGCTCGGGATCGGGTGACGCGGCGGCGTTAGAGGTATTGGAGGCGGAGACACCGGAGCTCGAGCCGGTTTGTGCGGTAGCACCTGTGCTTGTCCCTGTCACGGCAGACGGCTTCTTGCGGGCGCCTGATTTCGGGCTCTGCTTAGTCTTCGGCTCGGCGCCTCAGTGCTCATCGCCTTCATCGCCTGATTGCTCAGGCTCTCCCGGCTCGACGGCCGGAAACATCAGTTTTCGCAGTTCCGCGTCAACCTGTGCCGCGATCTCGGGGTTGTTCTCGAGAAACTGCTTCACGTTGTCACGACCCTGCCCTATACGCTCCTCGCCGTATGAGTACCAGCTGCCGCTTTTTTGAAAAATGTTGTACTTCACCGCGGCATCGAGCAAACTGCCGGACGCCGAGAGACCGGTACCGAACATCAACTCAAGCTCGACCTTGCGAAACGGGGGCGCTACCTTGTTCTTGGCGATCTTTACGCGTACCCGGTTGCCGATTGCCTCGTCGGCGCCTTTTGAGATTGTCTCTATACGGCGCACCTCACAACGTACCGATGAGTAGAACTTCAAGGCCTTTCCGCCGGTGGTGGTTTCAGGGTTTCCAAACATTACGCCGATCTTCATGCGGATCTGGTTGATGAAGATCATGCAAGTGCCGGACTTGTGCAGGGTACCGGTAAGCTTACGAAGCGCCTGACTCATGAGTCGCGCCTGCAAGCCTACATGAGAATCACCCATTTCGCCTTCGATCTCGGCTTGTGGCGTAAGCGCAGCCACCGAATCGATGACAATGATGTCTACTGCGCCCGATCGCACCAGTGATTCGGCAATCTCCAGCGCTTGCTCGCCGGTGTCGGGTTGCGAGACCCACAACTCATCGATATTGACGCCCAAGTGCCCGGCGTATACCGGGTCAAGGGCGTGTTCGGCATCGATGAACGCCGCAATACCTCCCTGCTTCTGCGCTTCGGCAATAGCATGCAGCGCTAAAGTGGTTTTACCGGAAGACTCGGGGCCGTAGACCTCGACAACGCGCCCTTTGGGGTAGCCTCCGAGTCCCAACGCCTCGTCGAGCAGGATCGAGCCGCTCGGGATTACCGAAATATTCTGTATCTGGCGCCCCTCGCTCATCTTCATGAGCGAGCCCTTGCCATACTGCTTCTCGATATTGAGGCGAGCAGCCTCAAGTGCACGATTGCGCTCCTCTTGGTTACCAGGAGCGGAGACCTGTTCCTTTTTCGCCATTTCGTTCCTCGCTGACCGGTGGAATGCAGTGGTGAGCGCTGTGCCCCCACTACCTACTAATAACCGGCGCCGTCTGCATACTGCTTGTCTTTGGGCATACTATAGGTGCATATCTTGCAGGTCAATACGAGTTACGCTATGCTAAGTGATATGCGGGGCGACTTATTGCTTCTGTCTACGCGTTCAATGCACGACTATGCCGCGCGGGTCGCACATCAACTTGAAACGTTCCCCGATTTCCACGCTACCCATAGACGCGCGAATTACGTCGGTGAGTTGCGACCGGTGCAGTTTGCCGACGGTGAGATCGAGGTCGAGTTGCAAAGCTCGGTGCGAGGTCGCGACGTATTCCTGTTCGCCCAGGCGGGCCGCAATAATCAGAGCTTGACGGTTGAACAGAACAAGATGGAGCTGTATCACTGTATCGACGCTATCCGCCGCGCGCAACCGCAACGCATCACGCTGTTTGAGACGTACTGCAGCGCATCGCGTTCCGACCGTACTACCCGACGAAACTCAGTTGGGTTCTGGATACACTATAAGACCCTGATGAGCCTCGGAGTGGACCATATCATCACCTATCAGCTGCATTCAGATAAGTCGAAGACCGTTGTCGACCCGCGTCTGTGTGCGATCGACGACGTGCCGGCGGTGCCATTGCTGCAGGAGTACATTGCCGAAAACTTCATTAAGACCAACGAGGTGCTGACCGATTATGTCCAGAAACAGTGGCTGTTCTGCTCGGTGGATGCCGGCGGCGAGGGGATTGCCAAGAAGTTCGCGCGTGCGTTCGACACACATCTTGTAATCGCGCACAAGCAACGTGCCTACAACAGAGCCAATACCGTGGAATCCACCACTATCCTCAGCGACTCTCCGCTGAGCGGAAAAGAAGTATGGATCGTGGACGACATGATTGACACCGGCGGGTCTATTCACACCTTAGCGCAAGAGCTCAAGAAGCGCGGGGTTGCCAAGGTCCACATTGCGATCATCCATCCCGTGTTTTCGGGTCCGGCTGTAGACCGCCTCGGGTGGTTGTACGACAACGGCATGCTCGACACTGTCTTGGTTACCGATACGCTGGATGTGTCGGGGGATCTCAAGCGCCGATTGCCGTCGCTGCAGGTGGTGTCTTCGGCCCGTCTGAGTGCTGAGCTGATTATGCGAATGAATGAGGAGCAGTCGCTTTCGCCTTTCTTCGATGATTTTCATGCCCGCACGTATTTGTCCTCTCCAAAGCTGTTTATGTGACCGCAGCGCTGTGAATCTACTGAGCTGCGACAGACTGTACCGTACTGTGACCAGCGGCCGGCCCACAGTCTAGAATTCTCGCTTAGAGTCAACGAGGATGGTTACAGGGCCGAGGTTCTCACTTAAGACGATCATCCTCTCTTGAAACGCACCGGTTGCAACCGCAACGCCTCGTGCAGCGATGGCATCTACGAAGCGCCTATACAGCGCATCGGCTTGCTGTGGCGGAGCGGCCCGGTTATACGACGGCCGGCGGCCCTTGCGGGTGTCCCCGTACAGCGTAAACTGTGATATCACCAACACACCGCCGCCGGTATCAAGGACCGAACGGTTCATCTTGCGTTCTTCGTCTTCGAAGATCCTGAGGTTTAGCACTTTCTCGACGACGTAATCGAGGTCCGAGCCTCCGTCATCCGATGCGACTGCGAGATACACCAATATCCCCGAGTCAATACGTCCGGTCTCCGCGCCCCCTACCGTAACCTTCGCATGCCTGACGCGCTGCACCACTGCTCGCATTTGGCGTTCTCCCTCCCCGTGTCTCGGTGATCGAGTTACCGCGCAGTTTTCAGCCGACTTGCGGTGATATACGACGAATTGAGACGACCTCGAGTCTACCGAAGCCGTTGTCGGTTACGACTCTGCCGATGAGCTCAACCGGCATAGCCGGCTCCACTCGGGCGGAGAACTCCAGGCGTGCCGGAACTATGCCCTCCAGCACACGCTCATCTTCGTAGCCTACGAGGAAATCAAACTCGATCTTTTCTTCGCTGTGCCGCAGGTTTGCAACACGCCCGCGCCAGCGAACGTAGGTTTGGTCGTGCAGGCGGGGCTCAGCCTGCACCTCCTCGTACGTGAAGCTGTCCTCGGCCGCAAAGTTTGTGAAGCTCGGCGTCTGAAGATACTCAGCGAGTAATCGCGCCCGCTCTTTCATCTCGTGGTGCGCGTTCGAGTGTACAATGCGGTTGATCTCCCGGCGCGCCTCGTTGTCACGATACTGGTTGAAGTAATCGCCGATGCGCTCAAAGGTGTCGCGAATCTCGTCGGTGGTCAAGACATACCGAAACTCACCCTCGTACTGTACAACGTCGCGCTGCATGTGCTCGAGTTCGAGCACTTCAACGCCGTCACGCTCCGGTGCCGCGGGGTCACTGAAACGCTCCACCACAGATGGCAGCATAACGGCGAGCACAGCTGCCAAGGCTGCTACAAGCGTACCGATCAGCAGCGGCCGCGGCAGGTACGGTCCGGGGCACGGCAAGTAACGGCCGATTCCGCCTTGATCGAGCTCTTCGGCCAGTTCGTTCTCGTTTTCAGCCCGCCGCAGCGCTGTAAGCCCTCGCTTTGCGATTGGGCTTTTAGGTTCCCGGTCCAGTACCGAGAGATACAGTCGCAGCGCGAGGTCGGTTTGGCGACGCCGCATTGCGATTGCCGCGAGCGCTAGTCCGATGTTTATGTTATCGGCGTCAAGTTGCTGTGCCCGCTGCAGGTACGAGTACGCCCCTCCGAAATCGCCGGTGTGTAAACACGAGACGCCGAGGTAATAATAAAACATCGGGCGGTCACGGTACATGAACACTTGAGGCTCGAGCAGCCGAATTACCTCGCTGTACCGCCGGCGGCGGAAGAGTCGCTCTGCGCGTTTGAGCCCTTTTGATTTCGACCTCGCCATGATTACTGCGGTTTACGCAACTCATCCAGCCGTTGGCGCAGCTCCTGTAAGCGTTTCAAGGTCAACTCTTGCGGTCGTTCGGCTTCGTGCTCCAAATCGGCGATCAACGCGTCTAATTCCTCCAATCGTCTAAGATACTCCGCCCGTCGTTCCGGGCTCATACTCATGATCGCAAACTCGTCAGGTTCACGCCGGTGTAACGGCGGAGGCTCATCGTCGGGAACCGGCGGAAAATGCGCATCCTCGCGGTTTTCGATATCGTCGAAGCCGACCGGGGCGTAGGCGCTGAGCACTATCACAATCTCTCGGCTTGCTCCCGGCTGCACTGAAACCGGATTGTAGTACACGGCAACCGCCGAATCGTTTAACGAATACGGGGGGTCGCTGAACCGCCGCGACGGTAAGACCGTGTAATCCCAGGTACTCTGGAACAAGCGCTTCCAGTTGGCAAACACCACCCGGTCCGGGATGGTCACACCGCCGCCCTGCAGCGTCTGCTGCAGCGTTAGCTCCGGGCGATCCGGCGCGCGCGTGAGCCAGTACCGCACCGATTCTTGTTCAGGTCTTAGGCTGGTCTCGAACCGCACCGGCGACCCTCGGTCGAGTTGGAAATGACCAGCCTCGCCCGGGGCTGTTTCGCCGAGATAGGTATCAAAGAGGACGCGTAACCCGAGATTCCGGCGTTGGTTCGAGCGATTATGGAGCGTAATTACAATACGAATGCCGTCAGCTCGCTGTGAGCCCCGCGAGCGAACCGGGGTAAAGACACGGTCGATCGCCATATCAAAACCGACGAACCGTTGTACGACAGCGTGCCCGCGACGCTCGGTTTGTTGCATGCTTATACGCGACGAGCGACCCAAATCCACGATACGATCGCCGTCGCGAACCGCCATTACCGTTGCCGCAGGGTCTCCACGGAATAACAGCGGTGTCCATTCATCGTGTGGATCGAGATACCACAGCATGAAGCCGTCGCGGCCGGAGTACACTTCCAGCCGTACGCGGCCGCGCTCTAGCTCTGCTATTGCGCGGCGGCCTGGCTCGGCCGAGAGCTCCGTTAAACCCGGTACCGCAGCGATACAAGCCCCGAGCGCTGCTGCGGTGACCACCCACACCGATAAGCGTGTGCGTTTCACTCCGCCCCTCCCGGCCTGCGGCGCTCCTGCTCGAGCAATCTATCAAGGAGCTGCCGGCGCAACTCCAGCGCTTCTGCTTTGAGCTCCAGCACTTCGAAACGCCGCCGGTACGCGCGTACCGTAGTCTCCGGCGCTGCCTGTGCATCACGCAGCTCGTAGACTTCTTGCTCGAGCTCTGCAATCCGCTGCTCGCGCTGCTGTAAGCGCTGCTCGAGCGCCCGCCGCTGCTGCTCGAGATCCAACAGCTGGGCGCGGTATTCGCTCGGCGCCTGCTCTAACAGCCGGATTCGATAATCGTCGACTGCCTCTCGCAGCGCTTGATCGCGACGATCAAGCTCCTCGATGAGGCTCAGTTGCTCTTCATGGCTCCAGCGCAACAAGCGCCGGAAGTACGCGTCGCGGCGGCGTAACTGCATGAGATCTAGGCGTGACTCGGCGTTCGCGGTGCGATAGCTGTCAGGAAAGCGCTCTACCACTGTGGCGAACATCGTCTCGGCTTCATCAAGATGCCCCAGGGACAACAGCGACTCGCCGGCCCAGTAGTACGCGTTGCCGACAAACGGTGAGCTCGGATACACGTCAACGAAGCGTGAGAAATACCCCAGTGCTCTGCCGTATTTTTCATCGATATACGCCACCCGTCCGAGCTGATACAACGCTTCAGCGGCGGGCTCGGTGCCCGGATGCTCGCTGCGCACCCGTTCCAGCCGGGCTTCGGCCGCGCTGAGCTGATCTGCGGCTATCAGTGCCTTTGCGCTCCACAACAGCGCCGGCGCTGCATAGCTCGGCTCCAGCTCAGCGGTCTCCGCAAATGTGTCTGCCGCTTCGCGAAAATTACCCGCCCGAAATTGCTGTACCGCGGTGGCGAACGGGTCGCGGGCAGGCAACCGCTGCAACGCCCCACTCGGCGTTGCAATCAACACCAGCGCCGCGCAGACGACGCCGCTTAGTGCCACTGTGCGCATTCGTGCTACTGCTTGCATATACTGTGCCTCACATACAATGTCGACCACTGGACACTAAACTAAACCCTGAGACGCCGCCGCTTCAGCAGCTCGCTTTGGCGTCACGCAACCTGCTGTCCGCGAAGCTGCAACACTACGTGTGCCGGGTCCGAGCTCCGGAAAAACTCAGAACCCGATACTAGGACATTCACGCCGGCGGCGCGCAGCGCTCCGGCGGTATCACCGTTCACCCCGCCATCAGCCGAGAGCAAGAACCTCGCCCCGCGTTGCGTCCGCAGCTCGGAAAACCGCTGCACTTTGTCGACGCACTGCGGAATCAACGCTTGCCCGCCGAAGCCGGGGTCTACGGTCATCACCAGCACCAAATCCACGTCGCCCAACAGATGCTCGACCGCTGATACCGGCGTGGATGGAACCAGAGCGATGCCGCATCCTAAGCCGGCGGCGTGAACCTGTTGTACTAAGCGATGAGCGTGCACCAACGC
This sequence comes from Spirochaetaceae bacterium, assembly GCA_003556605.1. Classification (GTDB taxonomy): domain Bacteria; phylum Spirochaetota; class Spirochaetia; order DSM-27196; family SLAA01; genus B1Sed10-166. Next base: position 59,061 of record PWQX01000086.1, on the reverse strand, counting down.
CTCGATATGAAACGTAATGTAATCTGCGCCGGCCTTGATATACTGCTCGACAGAGCGTTCCGGGTGCTCGATCATGAGGTGAACGTCAAGCGGTAGTTTCGTACGCGTCCGGATATCTGCCACCATCTTCGCACCGAAGCTCAGGTTCGGCACGAAGTGCCCGTCCATCACGTCCAGGTGAACCCACTCGGCTCCGCTGCCGTCAATGCGCCGTAATGCATCACCGATTGACGTAAAATCGGCTGCCAGAAGTGATGGTGCCACAAACACGTTCATTCTGCTATAATACCCGAACAGGTTGTACCGTGTAAATCGAGTTCCCCTTACCCGGTGCGCGACGTCCGGGGCGTTGACGCTGGACGGGGAAACGGATTACCATCAGAAGCTACAATACGATAGGATACTATGCACGCACATAGCTCGGTCGCCAGCGACGAGAACATACAAGATTTGCTGAATAGTGCGTATGAGGCGATCAAAAGCCATGAGTTGGATGTTGCCGCCGAAGGTATAGAGCGCGCGCTCTCGCTGGACTTTGACAGTACCGAAGTGGTAGCCGCCCTCAAGTACGTGAACTTCTGGCGAGACCGTGGGCGCGCGGTGCAGGAGATTGCGACCAGCTTCGAGCAGGCCGAATATCTGGTATCGCAGTGGCAGTTGTTCAACCACTTTGTTGAGCGGGTCGGACAAGCCGCTGAACAATGCCTATATGCGGTGAGACAGCACGTGTTTGATTCGGCGCTGGAACGCTACCGGGGTTTGCTCGATGAAGCGTTTGACGCCGACTCGGAGCTGCTGTTGCGCATTGGGCGGTGCTACAAGGGGAAAGGCGAGTACGACAGCGCGCTGGAGAGCCTCCGGCGGGCGGCATCTCAGAAGAAGGACGATGCCGAAATCTACGCTGAGCTCGCCGACTGTTATGCTTTCGTCAATGAGGTTCAGCGATCGAAGGCGTTCTTTCGTGAGGCCTTTTTCCTGGGAGCACAGCGCATTGATCTCGGGTTTCTGGAATCTGAGCTGATCACACGACTGGTAAGCAAGCTGCGTGGGCTTGGCTACCAGTCGCCGGAACTCGAAGAATGGGTGCCGGTCTATGGGGTGCTGTACGGGGTGTTTACGGTCAAACGTGAGTTGCGCTCAATTGAATACGGCCGGCTGAAGCAGTCGATTTACGCGCTTGAACGGGAACACAGCGACAAGCGTGGAAAGAACGAGCTTCTGGTACCCCGTTTGATCAACCGGTATTTCTGGTTGATTGATCACTATTTCAACACGGGCGAGGACCGGGATAAGATCGATGAAGTGTTGCTGAAACTCCGCAGCATCGATCCTAAGATCTACGAGCACTATATTACCTGAGTGGGGGGAGTGTACAAACATGGCTGAGCAGGCTCTAACCGATATCAGCGGGCTGCTGAATGAAGAGAAATGGACGAGAGCAACGCTGAACAACTATACCGTCAACAACTTCAAAGAACTCGACAATGTACTCGAGCAGGTTTTCGCAGAAGGTCGCCAAGACGACGTCTTGGCCGAGTGCGAGGAACATCTGCAGCACACGAAGAACAGCATCATCGCGCTTTACATCTCCGGAGTCCTACACATCTCCCGGCAGACGGTTAACGACACTAACTTGGTGGCACTGATCAATATATTCGCCGACAACCACAAATGGAACATCGTCGCGTACCTGGCGAACCGGATTCTTGAGTTCGGCGAAAACAAGGCCGCACTGCGAACGCTCGCCGATTGTTACAACAACGAGAATCAACTCGACAATATGTATGCCGTCTGGGAGCGGTTGATTCGCGTTGATTTCGATGAAGCTGACATTGTCCGGCGCCTCGCTGAGCGCAAGGAAGAATTCGGTGAGCTTGAGGAGGCAGTCGACTATTACAAGAAGGCCCTGCACCGTTATATCAACAAGAAGGCGTTTAACAACTTGCGCGAGGTGTGGCACAAACTTATTCAGTATGCTCCCGAGGAGACCGAGTTCTTCTACCACGCCGAAAGCAAGATTGCAAAGAGCATCAGTCCGGAACGCGCTTCGCAACTGCTGGAAGAGCTCTATCCCTACTTCAAGAACAATCAACGCTGGGACACCGCGATTGAGCTGTTGAAGCGTATTCTCCATTACGAACCGAAAAACGCGTTCGCCCGTAACGAAATTGTGGAGTGCTACCGTGCCAAGTATGCGGATCACAGCCACCTCGAGGAGTATATTAAGCTCTCGAACCTCAATCAGACCTGGCGCAATATCCATGACGCCATAGCCGACTTTGAGAAGCACATCTCGTTCGACGCGGGGAACTTCGTGCATCATCGCGCTTGGGGTGTTGGGATTATCCGCTCAATTGACGACGACTCTGTCGTTGTCGATTTTGCGCGTAGACGCGGACACACCATGTCGCTGAAGATGGCGGTGAGCTCGCTCGATATTCTCGAGAGAAACCATCTGTGGGTTCTGAAAAGCATTTGGAAGAAGGAGAAACTCCGCAAGAAAGTAAAAGGCGACGTAGTGTGGGCGTTACGCACCGTGGTCAAGAGCTGCGGCAATGCGGCCGATATCAAGCGGATCAAGGCCGAGCTGGTTCCGTCGATTCTCACCCCCAACGAATGGACCGCATGGAGCGCGAAGGCGCGCAACGAGCTCAAGACCAACCAGGAGTTCGGTAATCTCACTGACAAGCTCGACCACTATATGGTGCGAGAACAGCCGATCACCTTTGAGGAAAAGACGTTCAACAAGTTTAAAGCCGAAAAGAATTTCTTTGACCGCGTCAAGACGATCGATGAGTTTCTCGACTACATCGAAGATGGCGGCATCGAGGGGACCGACAGTCAATTCTTCCGCGAGATGTTCGATTACTTCGTGGGGTCTTTACGCAACGTCACGACAGTCAACGAGTATACGATCTCGAGTCTTCTGCTCGTTCGTCGTATCATAGCGCGCTACCCCTTCTTACATCCGGGGGACCTCGACCTCGAGTTCTTGCCGCACTATGAGCAAATCTCGGATTTGGAAGAGGTGTTCCGGTGGATTGAAAACGCCGATTTGCGCAAAGAGTTTCTGCAGCACCTGCGCCGGCAGGTCTCCGACTGGCCGGATCGCTTCGTGCAGCTGTTTCCCTACGCCCTCACCCGCGAAATCATCACCGAGCTCGAACGTGCCGAACGCACCGACAAGCTGCAGGAGCTGTTTCACCGGCTGCACTCCAACTACCGCGACCAACGTGAACCGTATATCTGGCTGGTTCGCAACTGCTATCAAGACAAGTGGTTCCAAGAACTGGAGATGCCGTTTGAGAAGGTTTTGATCAGTATGATCCACCTGCTGGACATCACCTATCGTGACATCGACAACAAGCGTGATACCACGTACAACCGCAAGCTCAATCGACAGATTCACGGCTTCTTGTTCAAAGACCGCAACGTGTCGCAGTTCATTGCCGATGCGGAAGAGATGTCAATCACGAGGATTTACACCCTTATCAGCGACGTTAAAGATCTAGATCCCTCTATTCGTATTGAGCTCAAGCAGCAGATCCTTGATCGTTTCCCGAAGTTCAAGTTTTACGGCGAACAAGAGGCGGAGACCGTCAGCCGTGGGTTTATTACCACCCCGCGCTCATTTGAAAACAAGCAGAAACAACTACAACGCATTCAGGAGGTTGAGGTCCCTGAGAACTCGAAAGAAATCAACGCAGCGTTGGGACTCGGTGACCTGAAGGAAAACGCCGAATACAAGGCGGCCAAAGAGCGTCAGGATTTTCTGAACTCCACCGCGGCGCGCCTCAAGGAAGAGCTTGAGACCGCCGAGGTCATGCGCCCCGACGAGGTGAAGACCGAGACGGTATCGTTCGGCACGCGGGTGCAGTTGCAGAACAACCGCACCGGCGCGGCCGAAACTTATACCATCCTCGGCCCGTGGGAGTCTGACCCGGAGAACTCGGTTATCTCGTATCTCTCGCCGCTCGGAAGCAAGCTCTATAATCGAGCTCCCGGCGATCACCTAAAATTTGAGATCAACGAGCGTGAATACGATTACGTGGTGGAGGCCGTAGAGCCCGCCGAGTTCTAACCCGCCGGGTTGCGAAGACCCACGCTCCGCTCTCGAGAACGTTTAAGACCGGCTTCACAGCCCAAGGTCTGCTAATGCAGCTTTCGCTTCGCGCCTGAGCGCCGGGTGGTTGTGGTCTCGAGCGCGCGTCTCGAGCGCGTCGCGAAACGCTGATAGGCGGTTGTGATGAATGCCGCGTACTGCGTAGATTTGAATCACGAAGCTGGGATGCTCAAGCAGCCGCTTGTAGAACTCCGCTGCCGCGTCTGTTTCTGTCTCCGATAGTGTACGTGCAAGGTGTTGGAGCACGCGCGAATCATTCCGTGGCCACTCTTCATCCATGACCTCGTGAAAGAGATCGCTGGAGCGTTCGAAGTGGTGCTCAATCAAGGTGCCGGCGATCCTGTTACGCAGTTCCACCGGAGTAGCGCTTATACGATACTGCTCGTGCAGAAACGAAACTGCTTCATCGTTGCCGATCTGTGCGAGCGCTCCCGTTGCCGCAAAGCGTACCTGCAAGTCCGGATCACGGCGGACTTGAAAGATCAGCGCCGGGACCGCGTCCGTCTCGCGATTGCGACCGAGTCCCTCGATCGCAAAGCGCCGTACCAACGGATTGGAATCGCGCATCGCCCGCCGCAACGTCTCAACCGACGCCGCATCTTCAAACCGTGCAAGCCCCCCAACCGCGTATGCTTTCAAGGAGGAGTCTTCAGACTCGGCCGCCTCCCGGAGCGCCGGCAGCGCCCGCTCGTCTCCGGTACGCCCCAAACCGTCGGCCGCGTACCGGCGCAGAACACTGCCGTAGATTGGGTCTTGCAAGACTTGAATTAGGAACGGTACCGCGTCTTCACTTGCGATGTCTCCAATCGCGAGCAGAATCTCGCCTTGGAGCTGCTGCGAATCGGAAGGCAGCTCGTTGAATAACTCAGCGAGCAAGCGCGCCTCTTCGGTGCCGCCGAAGCCCCCAATTGCCCGCACGGCGACCTGCGCGGTGCGCAGCGAGCTGTCGGGTATCAGTTCGAACATCACCTGAGCCCGTTGCGCCGAGTGCTCAGGCTCGTTCGGCTCCACATCGCGAAGATAGCGAATGGCCGCGCGCATTACCTCACCGTCGGGACCGTTCTGCAGCAGTGCAAGCGCAATAGCGGCTGCACCCGCGTCTTCAATGGTGCGTAGATACTGAAGCGCTTGCGCGCGCACCTCGTTGTTGCGTGTCGCGGACAGCACCTCCAGGGTCTCCGGCCCCAGTCCGGATTGCTGGTTTGAGATCATCTCCGACAGCGCTTCCAACACGAGATCGTCTATTCCATAGAGCAGGCTCGCACGCCAGTCGGCGATCCGCGGATCCGCTTCCTCATCTGCGTCGACAGGCTGGTCGACGGCTTCGGTCTCGGTTTCAGGTACCGGTGCTAAATCCTGCGCATCCGGGTCGTTTCCCCCCGGCAAGTCTTCTTCCCAATCACTACGGACTTCGCTCCTTGGAGCCTTATCATCCGCCGGGCCGGACTCGCCGGCCCGCACGCCGTCAGAGGTCGCCTCTCTCGGGCCCAACTCCTCCCAGGCGGCGTCCCCCCAGGGACTCTCGGCGTAGGCATCGCCGGCCGCGTTCGTGAGCGCTATCAGTATCAGCACCAGCATTACCGTTATCGATCTCACGGCTTCCTTCTCCTCGACACAATGGTGCGTACGAACTCCACTCGCAACAGAATGTACATCAAGACCACGATGAGAACGCTAGGGAATCCGACTGCGGCCAGCCGAGCGAGGTTTCCGAGCGTGCTCCCGTGGACCCACCAATCGCCGCTGTAGGCAAGAAAGGCCAAGATGAACGCGGTGAGAGGTATTCCCGTCACACTCACCTTGAGCACCGTCACTGCGAATGCACGCAGCGCCATGCCGTTCAGATCCCGGTAGGCACCCCGAAACAACAAGAGCGCACCGAGGGTAAACGCCGCTGAGTTTGCGATGGAAAGGCCCACCACACGCAGCCAGGTCTCCTTTAGCCAAAGCGCAAGCGCTACATCCACGACTAAGGTTATTATCGCCACACGAAGCGGCGTCTTATAGTCTCCACAGGCATAAAAAAAGCGTTGCAGAAAGGTAAATGCCGCCACGCTGAACAGGCCGATACTGAATCCGCCGAGCACGCGTGCAGCCAACTGGGTGTACTGTACCTCAAACGCCCCGCGCTGTAACGCCACAGCGATGATCTCGCGCCCAAGTAGTCCCAAGACCAGCGCCGCCGGTATCAACAGGGCGAAGAGATATCGTAATCCGTATTCAACCGATCGACGCAGCCCGTCTATATCGTCCTGTGCGTGCTCGCGACTCATGCGGGGGAACAAAACCGTAGTAATAGAGGCGCTGAAGATGCCGAAGGGCAGTTGCCAGAACGTCAACGCGTTGGTCATCGCCGAACCGCTACCGTCCTCCAAACCGCTTGCGAAAAAGAGCGACACCTGTTGATTGATGGTGAAAATTGAAGCCGTAGCCACCACCGGTAGCCACTGTCGCATGATTTGGCGGAACTCCGGGCTATCGAACCGAAATGAAAGGCGAAAACCGTAGCCTAAACGCAGGAACAAGGGTGCCTGAAACGCAACCTGCAATACCCCGCCGACAAGCACTCCTACTGCCATTGAGAACACCCCGAGTTGGCGATGCAGCGTAAGAATCGACACGATAACCGCAATTGAGAAGAATAACGGAGTTACCGCCGGCACGAGAAAACGGTTGTGCGCGTTCAGCGTGCCCACCAGCACCGCACTAATGCTGATCAGCAGCAAGTAGTTGATCAAATACTGGAACAAATCGGCGGCGAGCGCCTGGCGCTCAGGCTCAGGAAAGTCCAGGATCGTGTTGATGATAGGATTTGCAAAAACCACCGACAGAATAAGCAACGGAACCAGAATCACAAACTGTAGCGCCAAGATGTTGCGGACTACGAGCTGTGGTTTTGCGCCGGCGGGGTCACGCACGATTTCTCGCGATAAGACCGGAATAAACGCCGAAGACAACGCGCCCTCGGCGAGAAGTTTTCTTAGGTTGTTAGGAATATTGAACACTAGGTTCAAGACATCGGCGTTTCCCGAGGCGCCGAACACCGCACCGATCACCGCGATGCGCAAGAACCCCAGCAGCCGCGACACAAAGGTGGAGACCATGACCACTAACGTCGAGACGGTGCTGCTTCGCAGTGAGGGCTGGGAGGCGTGCGCGGTTCGGCCGACCTCCGGGGGTTCGTTGCTCACGGCTGCACCTCATCCGGTGCGTCAGGCTGTGACGCAAGACCTGTTTTATGGGCGGTGAGAAACTCGTGCTTGAACGCAAGAAAGCGGTCGGCTTCGATCGCGGCACGCGCGTGTTCAACCAGACGGCTCATAAACCGAAGGTTGTGCCGACTGACGAGAACCGGCCCCAGCAATTCGCCGGCTTTGAACAGATGCCGCAGGTACGCCCGCGAATACCGGCGGCAGGTGTCGCAATCGCAGTCCTGCTCAATCGGCTCCTGCGCGCTCAGGTGCGCGGCGTGTTTCAGCACCACGCGGCCGTGAGCGGTGAATGCTAAGCCGTTGCGGCCGGCGCGGGTGGGGAAAACGCAGTCGAATAGGTCTATTCCGTGCTCAATTGCGGTGAGCACGTACTCGGCGGTCCCGATCCCCATAACGTAACGCGGTCGCGTGGTCGGCAGCTGTTCAGCAGTAGCCGCTACGAACTCCTCGTAAACCGCGAACGGTTCTCCTACCGACAGCCCCCCGATTGCTATACCGGGCAGATCGAGCGCGGTAATCTCGGCCACGCTTTGGCGCCGCAGGTCATGATGGAAGTTGCCCTGCACTATCGGGAACAATACACCCTGATACCCACCCTCTATCGCCCGCCAGGCGGCTGCGGCCCGTCGCGCCCACTCCGTGGTAATCTTTAGCGCATTCTCAGCTTCTCGACGGGTGATCTCGAAGCCGGTGCAGTAATCAAGCGCCATCTGGATATCACTGCCGAACACCCGCTGAATCTGAACGACCTTTTCCGGCGTGAGCAGGTGCCGTGATCCGTCGATGTGCGATTGGAACTCCACACCGTCGGCGTGCATCCTGCGCAGTCGCGAAAGTGAATAGACCTGAAATCCGCCCGAATCGGTCAAGATGTTGTGGCGCCAACCGGTAAAGCTATGCAGCCCACCGAGCTCCGCCAGCACCGTCATACCCGGCCGCAGATAAAGGTGGTAGGTATTCGCGAGGATGAGGCGAAAACCCAAGGCGGCAACCTGTTCAGGCTCCAGCCCTTTGACCGAACCGGCGGTCCCTACCGGCATAAACGCCGGTGTAGTCACCGGGCCGTGCGGTAGGCGCAGCTCACCGGTGCGAGCGCTGCAACGGCGGTCTTGATGATGAATGCTAAACACCGGTGTTGCTCACTCTTTGATCGACTTATGACGCAGTACATGCTCATGTTCGCGCGTGTTGGAACAGCGCAATACCGAGCGTAAGAAACACCCCGACAGGCGCCCACGCCCCGAACAGCGGCTCAACGCTACCGGAAACCGCCAGTAGATTCAAGACCATGCGGGCGACGTAGTAGACTACCGCAAGCGAAACCGACGTAAGCAAACTGCCGAGCAGCACGTTTTTTTTCAGTCGCGAGCCTACACCGGTGGCAAACAACGCCATGAGTAGAGGTGTAGTGGCAAACGCGTAGCGCTCGTAGACCTCGCTTAACTGACGGCGATGCGGTAACCCCGCCGCGCGTAAAGACTCTACCCAAGCGTGCGCTTGCTCCAGCGGCATCTCGGCGATCTCACGCGTTAAGCGCGCAAACACGTTGGGTTCGGTGTCAAAGCGCGAGTCGGTGTAAGTGTTTAGGTCTTGACGCTCAAACCGCTCATCGCCGACGGTGCGGGTGTATCGGCGGACGTTCTGGAACTCCCAAGCACTTCCGTTCCAGCGCGCCGACCCGGCGTCGATCCGTTCCAGCAACTCACCGTCAGTGTTGCGCACCGCCACGAGTACCCGTGACAGCGTCCGGCGGTCGGCGTCGTAGAAATCGGCGATGTAGACAATGCGGTTAGCGTCACCCAAGACCGCGACATCGGGGTTGCTGAAGTCGCGGTGCGCCTGCAAAAGCTCTCGTTGCAACGCGTTTTTCTGCCGGTAGGACTCAATCACCACCGCTTCCTCGAACCAGAAACCCACGGCGCTCATTAGCGCTCCAGTGACCACCACGGGCGTCACAAAGCGCCGTAGCGGCATGCCGCCGGCAAACACCGAGATTAGTTCGTTGCGGCTATACATCATGCCGAGTGTGTAGCTTACCGAGAACAACATCCCCAACGGCAACGAAAGTGACACCGACTTTGGAATATACAAAAGCTGGACCCGCAGGACCTCGCGCATCTCAATTTCAAGCGAGAGGTAGCGACCAATATTCGCGAAAAGCTCAATGACGTGCAGCAACAGCACGAAAAAGCTGAGACTCACCAGTAAGCTCGCAACGAGTTGTTTGAGGATGAACCGGTCGAGCGTAACCACCATAATACAAGCTATCTCCGCACGACGGCAGCGAATAACACAACGCCAATTCCGCCTACCAAGAGGTTTGGAAACCACATCGCCAGCACCGGTGAGACGTACGGTGGCTCCATCCCAACGGTCTGTCCGCCGAGAATCAGTGCCCAATACAACACCGCGATAAAAAGCCCGATTCCGAACCCGATTGACCGCCCGTGCCTACCACCGACAATACCTACCGGAAAGGCAAAAATGACGAAAGCGACACACGCGAACGGAATCGCAAACTTCTTGTGAAACTCAATCTTATACAGCTGAAGCGTCCGGTCAAAGAAGGTTCGCTCGCGGTCACGCTCCAGCTCGCGCTGTGTGCGTTGCAGCACGAGCTCGGCTTCCTCAGCCTGCGCGGCAGCATCGTCACGCTCCAAAGCCCTGTCACGCTCGGCGCGTTGCTGCTCGGCGCGCCGCTCGAGCTCTCGCAGCGACTCGTGATGGCTCTCACGCTGTGCGTCGAGTTTGCGGCGCTTCTCCATAATCTCTTGCGCCAGGTCGTAGGAGCTCATTTCGCGAGGACCGGGCGAGTGCATTGCAAGCGTTATGTCGCCGAGCAGGATGTGATAGACCATTCGTTCCGAGCGAGCGTATTGGTAGCTCAAACGCTCGGTTCGCTGCGCCTCGTGAGTTGTGACCCGCTCAAGCTCCAGCGATATCACTCCGGCACCGTGTGTCTCGGGGCGCAGACGCGCAAAACGTGAGAGAATCAGACGGTCGGTGTCGCCGTCACGGTCGACAATAACGAGGTTGCTGATACGATTGCCTTCAACCTCGCCGGTGACAATGATGCTGTCTTGGTACTCAGTGACGCTGTTGGACTCCAGCTCAAGGTCGGGGTTTGAGTACAACAGTTCCCGGTATAAGCGCGCGAAGTTTATGGTGCCTACCGGCAAAAAGTAGTCGTTCATGACGAACGAGACTGAGGAGAACGCAAGCCCAAGCACCGCGAACGGGATAAACATGCGTACCAATGAAATACCGGCTGCGCGTATCGCCAAGAACTCATTGTCTTGCGAAAGCCGGCCAACGCTCAGCAGCGCGCCTACGAGAGCGCCGAAGGGAAATGCGAGGGCAATTATCGACGGAAGCGAGTACAGCACTAAGCGCGCAACATCGCCGAGCGGCACGCTTTTCGTAAGAATGTCTTCCGCGAGAAGAAGGAGTTGATTTACGAAGAAAATAACGAAGAAGAAAAGGAACGCTACAGCGAACGCAAGTAGGAACTCTCGCGTGAGATAGCAATACATCACGCCGTAACCGCTGATCGGCTTATGTGCCTTCAATATACTTCTTCGCCTCCGGCTAAATGCCGGTGGAACCGAAGCCTCCGGCCCCTCGCTGGGACTCCGGCAATTCACCTTGCGACAAAAAGCGCGCGCGTTCTACCGGCGCAATCACCAGCTGTGCAATACGGTCGCCGCGGGCAATCTCAAAGACCTCAGCCCCGTGATTAATGAGCATCACCCTGATCTCGCCACGATAATCGGCGTCGATCGTTCCGGGGGCGTTCAGCACGGTAACACCGTACGACCAGGCTATACCGGAGCGCGGCCGCACCTGCGCCTCGTAACCGGTGGGGAGCACGATATGCAGCCCGGTACCAACCAGCCGGCGCTCGCCCGGCGCGATTCGCACTTCTTGCGCCGCCTTCAAGTCGGCACCGGCCGCATCTGCCGAGGAGTACTCGGGGTGCAGGCCGGATTCCGACCGGTACAGAACCTCAACCGTGCCCACAGCTAGAGCTCACGCAGGCCTCCCGGCTGCGCTCAATCGCGCCGGGGTCGTCCACCACCGCGTTCTCCGCGGTCGCCACCGCGACCACCGCGGCCACGGTCACCACCTCGTCCTCGACCGTCACGGTCGCGCTGTTCTCGCACCCTCTCACGGTCGCGATCACGATAACCCGAGTCGCGTTCTTCCTCATCGGTATCGTAGATCAGACTGAGATTGACGCGGCCCATTTTGTCGATCTCAATAATCTTAACCGGAACCTCTTGGTTCATTTGCAGAACATCACTCACTTGGTTCACGCGGCCGGGCGCCATCTTCGATATATGACACAGCCCCTCTTTGCCCGGGAGAAACTCGATAAAAGCGCCGAAATCCACAATGCGCCGAACCACGCCGTCATACGTCTTCCCGACTTCCGGCTCTTCGAGCAGCGCCAGAAACGCCTCTCTCGCGTGCTCAGCGCCCGGCTTATCCTTAGAGTATATCGTGACGGTGCCGGTATCTTCTATGCTGACGGTGACGTCGTGCTTTTCCTGTATGCTCTTAATGGTCTTGCCGCCCGGACCAATCAGCAAGCCGATCTTTTCTGTGTCAACCTTGAAACTCAGAATACGCGGAGCGTGCTCCGAGAGTGCCTCTCGCGGGCGCTCGATCACTGCGTTCATCTTCTCGAGAATGTGCATGCGACCGCTGCGCGCCTGTTCGAGCGCTACGCGCATGATCTCCTGGCTGACGTTCGCGATCTTGATGTCCATCTGAAAACCGGTAATTCCGTCTGTCGTCCCGGCAACTTTGAAGTCCATATCGCCGAGGTGGTCTTCTTCACCGAGGATATCGGACAGCACCACCGTGGTGTCGCCTTCCTGGACCAAACCCATTGCTATTCCCGCTACCGCTTTAGCAATTGGGACGCCGGCGTTCATTAGCGACAGAGAACCGCCGCAGACGGTCGCCATGGAGGAGGAGCCGTTGGACTCCAACACTTCCGAGACAACCCGAATGGTGTACGGGAACTCCTCCTTTGTCGGAACTAAGTTCTCAAGCGCACGATGCGCAAGATGCCCGTGACCGATTTCGCGGCGCCCGGTACCCAGGCGGCCGGTTTCGCCAACCGAGAACGGCGGGAAGTTGTAGTGCAGCATGAAGTGCTCGCGCCGGTCGCCCTCGAGATCGTCCATGATCTGTTCGTCGTACACGGTACCGAGCGTTGTGATTGCAAGCGCCTGCGTCTCACCGCGCGTAAACAGCGCCGAGCCGTGCGTCCGGTTGAGTACATCGATTTCGCAGCTGATTGACCGGATATCTTCCGGACGGCGCCCGTCGCAGCGCTCATTACGTTCGACGATGGCGCTGCGCATGACCTCGCGCTCAACTTCTTCTACAATCTTCCTGAACTGCGGCTCGTCTTCCTCAGCGATCTCTTCACGAAAATGCTCCAGCGCCTCCTCGGAAACCGCCTTCAAGGCATTCGACCGGCCGAACTTGCCTTCAACAAAGGTAGCCTCGGCGACTTTCGGGCGCAGATACTCGCGCACCTTTTCGGCGATCGCCGGCTCCTGGGGCTCCTCCACCAGCGGCAGTTTTTCCTTGCCGACCTTCGCGCGCAGCTCTTCTTGGATGCGACACAACTGCGCGATCGGTTCGCGCGCAGCCTCGATCGCGCCGAGCATCACCTCTTCAGACACTTGATGCGCGCCGCCCTCCACCATCATGATACCGTGCTCGCTGCCGGCCACTATGATGTCGAGTTCGCCGCGCGCAGTCTGCTCAAAGGTGGGATTGATGAGGTACTCGCCGTTGAACCGAGTTACGCGCACTGCCCCGATTGGGCCGTCGAACGGAACATCGGAAATATGCACCGCTGCCGAGGCGGCAACCATCGCCACTACGTCCGGTGGATTAGACTGGTCGGCCGACACGGTGGTGGGCACCACTTGAATCTCGCGCTTGAACGCTTTGGAAAACAACGGCCGCATCGGGCGGTCAATCAGGCGAGAGACCAGAATCTCTTTGTCTTTGGGGCGCCCTTCGCGCTTCAGAAAACCGCCCGGGATCTTACCCGCCGCGTAGTACTTCTCGTTATATTCCACCTGCAGCGGCACAAAATCGCGTTCCTCGATCTTGCTACCGCAGCATACGGTCGCCAAGACCGCAGTGCCCTTCAAGGTCGCAAACACTGAGCCGTTGGCTTGCTTGGCCATCTTGCCGGTTTCCAGAACCAACTCCTGGTCTCCGATGTGTATTGAGATACGTTCCATTACTTCCTAATCCTTGTCTTCACTGTTCCGATATGCTATTTGCGGAGCCCGAGCTGCTTGATCAAAGCTCGGTACGCGTCAAGATCTTTGCGCCGGAGGTATTTGAGCAAGCGCCGCCGTTGGCCGACAAGCTTCAACAACCCGCGCCGGGAATGATGGTCTTTCTTGTGCGCTTTGAAGTGCCCGGTTAACTCTTCAATGCGGGTGGTCAGCATAGCGATCTGAACTTCGGTCTTACCGGTATCCTGCTCGCCGTTCCCGAACTGGACGATGATTTCGTGCTTTTTTTCCTTACTGAGCGGCATCTATTGTTCTCCTTATTACTCGTGCGATTTGAGTTGCCGTAAAAAACGAATACGATCTGTAGTATTGCAGTTTTGTGTCCACCCGAAGTGGTTTTCCGTTATCTCTAGTGTATCCCGATGTGTACTGCCCCCGCCGAGCAGCTCCACCTCAAACAAGCCGGTCTGCGGAAGAACTTGTAGACAATCGCGTTTGCGCACACGACACTGCGAACCGTGTTGTTGTAGCGGTACATCAGCTACATCCACTTCAAAATCACTTCCCAAAAGGTGTCGCACGCGCTCCAACTCGCCGTCCAGCACCGCTCGCCGTATCACTGTGCTGCTTACAGGCAGTTTGATGTCATTATCGACAACGGGGATAGCGATGTCAACCCTGACGCCGAGGTTCTCAAGGTAGCGGCGGACGTCTCGTGCGGTCATCTGCATCTCACGCCCGCAGCGGAAGTTCGGTCCAATCGCGAGATAGCGCAGTGGTAAACACGCACGTAACAGATCGAGAAACTCCTCACCGGTGAGTTGCTGAAACTGCGTGGTGAACTCAGCCGCGATCACCGTCGTTACTCCAAGCTGCTTGAGCTTTTCTAAGCGTTGTTGAAAGCTCTCAACATCACCGTGATAGTACTGCGGTCGCAGCCGGCGTGCCGGATTCTGGCGAAAGGTCAACACGGCCGGGACTGTGTCGTGCGCATACCCGCGAATGAGCTCAATCAAACAACGATGCCCGCGATGCACCCCGTCGAACACCCCTATCGACATCGCCACCGGCTCGCTCACGGCGACCTCTGCGCCGATCAGCTGCTCCCAAGACAGTACTCTCACGGGTCGATTGCCTTCACGAACCTATATTTCCAGATCCCTTCATCGCGCTCAACGAGCGCGATGAACCGGCCATCATCACGGCAAACAGCGAACACTCCATCGTCGGACACCTGCGCACGCACCTCGGCAAAATACGGCTGGTGTAGAGGAGTTCCGTGCAGTAGGCGCTCGGCAACCGCATTAGAGACCACCAGCGTTGTAATACCGTTGAGCTGTGGAAGAAACCGTGCCGGATGCCACAGATCACGCCCGGGATCGAAAGCCTCCGGCACTACTGCCTCGCGCAAGTGAAACGCGCCGATGCGGGTACGCTGCAGCGCGATAAGATGCGCGCATGAACCGCTCGCATAGGCCAGATCGCGGGCGAGTGAGCGCACATAAGTACCTGCGCCGCATACCACGCGAAGCTCGAGACGACCCCTCGTCTCGTACCGCAAGAGCTCGAGATCGTAGATCATGACACGGCGCTCGGCGAGGTGCGGCACGTTTCCCGAGCGGGTATGCTGCGACGCGCGCTTACCACTGAGTTTGATCGCAGAGTATAGCGGTGGCTTCTGCATGATCTCGCCACGAAACTGCTGAGCTGCCGAACGCAATTGTTCCCACGACGGTAGCGGCGCTGTGGCGGTGACTTCACCTTCGGGATCAAGCGTTGCGGTTTCAGTGCCACACTGCACCACGGCACGGTACTCCTTCTCGAGTGCCGTAACGTACGGTGCAAAGCGCAAGCATCCGCCGGCCACCGCAATCACCAGCCCCTCGGCAAAGCGATCGAGGGTGCCGGTATGTCCCACTTTGCCGGTTTCCAGGCGCGCCTTTACCGGTTTGAGAACTTGGAACGAAGTTATCTCGGCCGGTTTGTGCAATAAGACGAGACCGTCACGCGGGGTGCTCACCGGTCGAGTTCCTCTATCCTCCTGGTAACTTCGTATCCCTCGCGAACACTCAGGTCGGCTACAAAGGTTAACTGCGGAGTGTACTTATACTTCAAGCGCCGGCCTATGCGGCTCTGCATGAATCCTGAGGCATTGTTAAGCCCGGCAACAGCTCTCTCCAACGCCGCGGGTTCGAGAAACCCGCCTACGCGTACTTTGGCGTGCTTCAAGTCTTTTGTGACCGTGACGCCGAGCACGGTCACGAGCTGCGAGATACGTGGATCCCGAACCTCGCCGCTCAAAATGAGCGTAGCGAGCTCGGCGAGCAACTGACTTTCGACCCGCTTCAGTCTCCACTCAGACATCGAGCCGTCTTCCTCAATCCTCCGACCCCGCTTTATCGAGCGTCTTGGCAATTTCTTTGTATTCAATCACCTCAATCACGTCGCCAACTTTGATGTCGTTGTAGTTCTCGAGGCCCACTCCGCACTCGTAACCGCTTTCAACCTCACGCGCGTCATCCTTAAACCGTTTCAGTGAGCCTATCTTACCGCTGAAGACCTGGATACCGTCGCGGATGAGGTGCGCGTGTGCGTTGCGTCGCACTTTGCCCGAGGCCACGTAACAGCCGGCAATTGTGCCCATTCTCGGCACTTTGAAGGTGTCGCGAACCTCGGCTTGGCCGATAACCTCTTCACTGATGTCCGGCTGCAACATACCTTCCATTGCGTTCGTAATGTCGTCGACCGCGTCATAGATGATACTATACTTGCGAATCTCCACCTTCTCCTGCTCGGCCACCGCTCCTGCTCGCGGCGTGGGTCGTACATGGAAACCGATGATGATTGCGTTTGAGGCCGCAGCGAGCATTACGTCGTTTTCGTTAATCGCGCCGGCGGCGGCGTGAATAACCGAGAGGCGAATCTCTGCGGTTGAGAGCCGTTCCAACGATGACTGTAACGCCTCGACCGATCCGTGTACGTCGCCTTTGATAATGACCTTGAGCTCCTGAATCTCACCTTCTTGGATGCTGTCGTATAGGTTGTCAAGCGTGATCTTCTTGACGTTCTTAGCGACCTCTACCTTTTTCAGCTCCTGCCGCTTGTCGCCGATCTGGCGCGCGACCTTTTCGTTTGCGGTCACCTGGAACGGGTCGCCGGCATCGGGTATCCCCGTAAACCCGAGGATCTCCACGGGCATCGACGGTTTCGCCGACTCCACTTTGACGCCGCGGTCGTCGAACATCGCCCGCACCTTACCGGGATAGATTCCCGCAACGAACGAGTCGCCGATATTTAGCGTGCCGCGCTCAATGAGGACCGTGGCAACCGTCCCGCGGCCCGGGTCGATCTTGGATTCGATGACCTTACCCTCGGCCTTACAGCTATAGTTTGCCTTGAGCTCAAGCACCTCCGCCTGAAGCATCACCGCTTCAAGCAGCCCTTCGATCCCCTCGCGCTGCAGCGCCGAAACCTCGAGATACATGGTGTTTCCACCCCAATCCTCGGGCACAAGGCCGTGCTCCGATAGCTGCTGCTTGACACGATCGGGGTTAGCGCTCGGCAGGTCTATCTTGTTGATCGCGACGATTATGGGAACGCCGGCTTCTTTAGCGTGATGAACCGCTTCAACTGTCTGCGGCATCACGCCGTCGTTAGCGGCCACTACGAGGATTACGATATCGGTGATCTGCGCTCCACGCGAGCGCATCAAGGTAAACGCCTCGTGCCCCGGCGTGTCGAGAAAAGTCAAACGTCCCTGCGGAATCTCAACCTGATAGGCACCGATGTGCTGGGTTATGCCGCCGAACTCACCGGCTACTACGTCGGTTGCACGAATGGCATCCAGCAGTTTGGTTTTCCCATGGTCCACGTGGCCCATCACGGTCACGATCGGCGAACGCGCTTCCATGTCGCTCTCTTGATCTTTCTCGGTCTCGATGATGGTTTCATCGTACAGAGACACAATCCTGACCTTGCAGCCGTACTCCGCGGCGAGTATTTCGGCCGTTTCGGCATCTATCTGCTGATTGATAGTAACCATCATACCCATCGACATCAGTTTCGAAATCAGATCCGAGGCCTTGAGGTTCATCTTCTTCGCAAGCTCGGATACGGTGATCACCTCCATGATATCGATCTCTTTGGGTACAGGGTTAGCCTTCACAACCGGCTTGCGCTGCTTCACCTGAATCTGCTTCTCGCGCTCACGTTCTTTCTTTGATGCATACTCTTTACGTTTAGAGCGATAGAAGCGCTTGGGGCCTCCGGTCTTACTGTCGCCGGTCTGTCGCGGCGGGGCTTCGGCGCCGCGGGAAGGACCGCCTGGGCGACCGCCCGGTCCGCGTCCGGCAGCGCTTCCGGGGCCACGGCCGGACGGTGCGCCGGAGCGCGGCCCGCCGCTGCCGCGTTGCGGGCCGCCTGAGCCGGGGAAACCGCCGCTGCGTGCTCCGCCCGGCGCTCCCGAACCGCGTCCGGTTTCGCCTGCGCGAGTGTGAGGACCGCTGCCCAGCCTGTCGGCCGGCTGCCTGTCACTGGGACGACGCCTGTGATCGCCGCCGTCTTCGGGGCGCGAGGGGCCGCGGGCTTGCGGCGGCGCGCCCTCAGAGCGGGTGTCAGGCCGCTCGCGCGCGACCTCTTGCTGCCGGGTGCCTTCCTCACGTTGCTGCTGTTCTTGGACATGCTGCGGCTGCTGACTTTCCGAGGGACGTTCGGGCGCAATTGCACCCTCGGTGCCGTCGGTCTCAGAAGCAGTGCGTTGTACGGAAGATTGCCCGACCTCGGCCGACGACGGAGCGGTAGTCTTAGGTTTACGTTTCACGACCACCCGGACCTTCTTTTTGTCGGGCTTCTCTCCCGTCTGGTCCGTCTTCTCTGTCTGCGGCTCTTCTTTCTTGTGCTTTATCAGTGTTGCTTTCCGCTTTTGCTCTTTCTTCTCTTGATCTTCTTCCGCCATAACTCACCTTTTCACTATAGCCGTCTCATCTCACGACGAGACCTCTTCGCCATCTTCCTCATCCTGCTCGATAATCTCAACACTGTCGGCAATGATTTCTCGAATCTGCTCGACGTCGTTTTCATCGAGCCCTGCTATGCGGCGCAGCTCGGATTCGTTGAGGTTCAATAAGTCTACAATCTGCTCAACTCCGTGATGCTCGAGCGCCGCCACGATCTTGTTGGAGATATTCGGCAGCTCGTCAATCCGAGTAATCTCGTGCTCTTCATCCTCACCAGTGCGGGCTTGCTCTTCGTCCGCTTCGGCGCTTTCAGCGACTTCTTGCGTCTCATCAAGCTGTACACCGGCCTGGGCCGCTTCGCGCTCGGCGGCGGCGATGCGCTCACGGGCGCGCTCAGAGGCGGTCTTCGCCGCCGGCTCTTCGGGCTGGGGCGCTTCTTCGGGTTCGGTTTCAGTCTTGACCTCACCTTCAGCCTCAACATCTTCTTCACCCTCGATGATTTCAATGTTGTCGGCGACAATCTGCTGGACCAATTCCACGTCTTCGTTTGACAGTGCCTCAATCTGTCTCAACCCGTCTTCACCGAGCGCAACAAGATCCTCGATCAGCTCAACGCCGTAGTCTTTAAGCGCTTCGGCCACGTGTTTGGGAATGTCGGGTAACTCGGCCACAGTAGTGATCTCGTCCTCCTCGCTGTCGTAATCGCCGAACAACTGCGACACGGCGCGCTTAGAGCCGGCGACGACATCCATCTCGGCAAACTGCACCTCGGTCTTGACGTCGATATTCCAATCGGCAAGCCGATTCGCAAGACGCACGTTCAAGCCCTGCTTGCCGATCGCGAGCGATAACTGCGACTCCGGAACAATTGCCAGCGCCTGTTTCTTGGCTTCGTCGAGGATCACCACTTGCGACACTTCGGCGGGCGACAAGGCGTTGCGAATGAACTCGGGGACGTTGGTATCGAACTTCAAGATGTCTATCTTTTCGCCTTCGAGCTCACGGACAATTGCTTGAATACGCACGCCCCGCATACCGACACACGCGCCCACGGGATCAACGTCTTCGCGGTTGGAGTACACCGCAATCTTGGTACGATACCCCGGCTCACGAACTATTTTGAAGACCTCAACGGTCTTGTCGTAAATCTCGGGAACTTCGAGCTCAAATACGCGCCGAACGAACTCTGTATGAGTGCGCGACAAGACGATTTGTAGACCCGTCGGAGCCTTATTGACCTCGTAAATTAAGGCTTTGATGCGATCATTCGGACGGTAGACCTCTCGTGGCGACTGGTAGCGTTTTGGAAGAATCCCTTCGGTCTTCCCGAGATCAACAAAAATATTACCGTTGCGTTCACGCTGGTAGTACCCAATGATCATCTCGCCTACCTTGTCCTTAAACTCGGAGTACAAGGTGTCTTTCTGGATTTCTCGCAGAGTCTGCTTGGCACGTTGCTTTGCGCTTTGAATTGCGGTCCGGTCGAACTCCTGCGGATTGATCTCAATCAACAGCTCGTCGCCGATCTCACACTCGTCGTTGTACTCAAGCGCTTCTTCCAGTTCTATCTCGGTCACCGGGTCGTATACGTCTTCAACGATGCGCTTCTGCGCGAACAACGTGACTTCACCTTCGTCATCACCGAACTTCACCACGGCGTTGTCGGAAGTGCCGAACTTCTTTTTATACGCTGCGAGCAGAAACTCCTCGATTGTTCGGTGAATCAGCTCCTCGGAGATACCTTTGTCTTGTGCGAGCCCCCGGATCGCATCACTGAGTGCCGAGCTCATGTCGTCTACCTTTCCTCCCAGAAATCATCGAGCTTTGCTTTTCGAATCTCGGCAAAAGCAACCCGACGTATACCGTCCGCAGTTTCGATAGTGCAGGAATCCTCATCGCTTCCCCTGAGCACACCGCTCACCCACTCCTTGCTTGAGCTAAGCAGCACCCGTATCCTTTTGCCGGCGAAGATCGCATACTCTCGTTGGTGCTTGAGCGTGCGGTCCAAACCGGGGGAACTCACCTGGAGGTGAACATCCCGTGCATCCCGCCACAGCTCGATACGCGGTAGGATTGTGCGGTGGATCTCGGCGCACGCGTCCAGGTCTACGCCGGCTTCTCGATAGATCGTCACCACCGCATGAAAGCGGTCCTTCAACTCGGACGCTTTCAGCTCCACAAGGTAAAACCCTAAACCGTCGATAACCGGCTCGATCTCTCGCCGGAGCTCTTGCTCAATTCTACTCATAACGCCACCAATCTTGCAAGGCCCTGTCCTGTTACCTCGCGACACCCTCCGGCCTTCGTAGCGGCTCATCGCTGCGACTCTCGAGCAAAAAAAAGGAGTCGATTCCAGGAACGACTCCCTCGGACGGGCATGGGCCTGAGTGTTGCTTTACTGTAACAAAGCGGCGACTACGGTGTCAACGGGCCAGGTCCCGGTACGGAGGGGGCGAACGAACAAGCTACCGGATGGTGAGCGTTAGGACCTGTACCTCGGGCACGCCGGCTTGGTGTAACAGGCCGGAGCACGCTGAGGCGGTTGCACCCGTGGTGAGTACGTCGTCAAGCAATACCACGCGCGGGTGGTGCTCAAGCTTCAGGTTGCGCGCCAGCCCCGCTAACTGGTAGTGCCCGGCGGCGTGCTTCAGCCGCTCCGTGCGGCCCAAGCTCTTCTGAGCGGTACCGGTTGAACTCCGGCGTAGCGCACCAAGTACCTGAACCCCGTAGCGGCGGCGCAGGATGCGCGCGAGAACCTCCATCTGGTCCCAGCCCCGAGCTGCCCGCGCGCGCTTCTGACCGGGAATTGGTACAATCGGCGCGGGCGCAAACTGTACCGAATAGGCTGAGTACAGCAGCGCCGCAAACAGCGGTGCGAGCGCCTTTCGATTCTCGAACTTGTAGAACCACAGCAGTTTGCGTGCGGCCCCGCGATACTCAAACAGCGCGTGTGCACGAGCGAAAGCCGGGTCGGTGTTGCGGCACGTGCTGCACAGCTCGAGCTCCGAGATCAGCGCGCGGCTGCAGCGGGTGCACCCGCTCCGGCTGCTGTAACTGCTCTCTGCCGGCCGCGCTGACCGGCCCGGCTGAGATGACACCGCGACACTCCCGGTGAGCTCGGTTCGGCCGAAGTCCATGCGGGCGAAGTTTGCTGCAGTACAAAGCTCGTCCACACAGCGTGGGCATACCCCCGCGCCGGCTCCGATAGTGAGCAACTCGTTCGATGTCGAGATGGCGAGCGCGGTGTCTGGGGCAAGCGGAATCGGGGGCGATGGCGGGTTCTGCCTCCCGCCCTCGTCACACCACGCGCGGAGGCGGGAGAGCACGGCACCACACAGAATGCACGGCTTTGGGGCGAGCAGGTCAGCGAAGCTGTACAGCAGTTCTCGGATCGAGAGCGGCTTGATAGTGCTAAGACGCATTTTGTTACACTCCGCTATCAATACACTGTCTTGATTTTCACGACGCTTCTGTTTGACCGTATTTTGCGGCTAGGCGTATACTAAAAGGGTTATGGAGCAATATGACTATTTGATAGCAGGGGGCGGCGCAGCCGGTCTGAGTTTGGCCTATCAGCTCCTGCAAAGCAGCTTGCGCGACCGCTCAATCGTGATCATCGACAAAGACCCCAAACGCAGCAACGACCGCACCTGGTGTTTCTGGACCGACCGCGAGTTTGTGTTTGACCCGGTGGTTCGGCATCGCTGGAACATCATGGAGTTTCTGAGCGCACAGCATCGCGAGCGCTACCACCTTGCCCCGTATCAGTATTGCATGATCCCGGGCTTAGAGTTCTACCAGTACATGCACGATGTGATTGAACGCACCCCTAACGTTACTTTCTTGGAGGGATTCGTTGAGGAAACGCGCGATACTTCCGAGGGGGCCGAGGTCATCGTAGACGGCAAGACCCTCAGCGGGAGCTATCTGTTCGATAGTCTCATCATTCCTGAGCAGTTTCACGTCGATACTACGCGCTACCATTTCATCAAGCAACACTTCAAAGGCTGGGTAATTGAGACCGACGTTGATTGCTTTGACCCTGAGGCGATTCGGTTTTTCGATTTCCGCGTACCCCAGCACGGCGTGATGCGGTTTATCTATATTCTGCCTTTTTCCAAGCGGCGGGCGTTGGTGGAGTATACGCTGTTCTCAGCTGACATACTTACGGCTGAGGAATACGAGCGTGAGTTGCGCGCCTACATCGAGGAGGTACTCGGTATACATAGCTACCGCGTTCAAGAGGAAGAACACGGCATTATCCCGATGACCGATCAGCCGTTTGCGCGGCGCGGCGGGCGGCATATTCTCTACACCGGGACGAAAGGCGGCCGCGTCAAGGCATCGAGCGGCTTCGCGTTTCATCGCATACAGAACGACACGGCGGCAATCGTCACATCGCTCGAGCGTCACGGACACCCTTTCGCGCTGCCGCGCGCGCCGCGCCGCTATCGGCTGCTCGACTCAATGCTCCTGCAGATACTATACCGCCGCGGAGAGCTCAGTGAGGAGGTCTTCAGCCATTTGTTCCGGAAAAACCCAATCGACCGTGTACTGCGTTTTCTCAATGAACAGACTACAGTGGTCGAGGACTTGAAACTGATGTCCACCGTGCCGTGGATACCGTTTATCCGGGCTTTCTTCAGACTGAAGGTGGTAGGACCGTGACCGGATCACCGGTGGCTTTACACGTTGACCGATTGCTCGCCGAACTACAGCCGCTGACCGTTGTGCTGCTCGTACTGTGGCTTGTGACGATGATATCGCTTCCGATTGTGCGGCGCGTTGCCGGAAAGTCTGCAGAGCCCGCGGCCATCTCGGCCGGGGTGGTAATGCAGAGTCTCCTGGTGCTCACGGTGCTGTCGGTGCAGTGGGGATTCGTACGCGGCGTGAGTACCGGCCTCGCCGTGGCGCTGCTCGCCTGGGTGGTTGAGTATTCCGGCTCGCGCACGGGGTTTCCGTTTGGCGGCTACATCTATACTGAACGGCTGCAACCGCAGCTTGGGCACGTGCCGGTGGTTGTGCCCCTGGCGTGGTTGATGATGCTGCCGCCGTCCTGGGCGATTGCACAGGCAATCCTCGGCACCTCTTCCGGCCTTGCTTTTGCGTTGATTGCGGCCGCCGCCTTCACCGCATGGGATCTGTTTCTGGATCCGCAGATGGTCACCTGGGGACTGTGGCGCTGGCAGCGACGCGGCCGGTATTTCGGCGTTCCACTGACGAACTACCTGGGATGGTTTGTGGTAGCGGCGCTTATGACCGCGGTGTTGCAGCCGCCGGAGCTCCCGCTGTATCCGCTGTTGTTTATATACGCGCTAATGTGGATTCTTGAGACTATCGCGCAGCTTGTGTTCTGGAACCTGCGAGGGCCCGGGATGATCGGCGCACTCGCGATGGGTGCTGCAGTCGTTGCAGCGACGCTTCAGCTGTGAGTTGCGGCGGCGAGCGGTGGGGGCCTACCGCTTGCAAAGTGCGCTCCGTCCCCGGTGACCACAGGCTGCCGGCGAGTTATCTCACGGGTGTGTACACCGGTTCAGCCGGTTCTTCCAGCGAGCCAGGATGTTCAGTGCCTCTATTGGGGTAATGCGGTCCAATTCCAAACCGCTCAACTCGTTTGCGACGATCTCGGCCGGATCGAACAGCTCATTCTGCTCGCGGGTACGCTCACTCTCTAACCCCGCAGCGGCTGTGAGACCGGCGCCTGCTTTACGCCCCGGAAGCGGCGGGGAGGAAGTTTCGAATGCAGAGTCTTCCATCAGGCGGTAGGCGCGTTGCAACACCTCTTCCGGCAAGCCCGCGATGCGCGCAACCTGCACGCCGTACGATTGGCTCGAGGGCCCCTCGCGCACACGCTTCAAAAACACTACTTCGCCGTCCTGCTCCGAGACCGCGAGCGAAAGATTGAACACAGCGTCTTCATCGAGCTCGGTGAGCTCGTGGAAATGGGTGGCGAACAAGGTGCGCGGGCGCGTATGACGCGCGAGGTGCTCAGAGACCGCCCACGCGATCGCAAGCCCGTCGCGTGTGCTCGTGCCCCGTCCCACCTCATCCATGATCACAAGACTCGTGGCGGTAGTGTTGCGCAGTATATTGGCGGTTTCGTTCATCTCAACCAAGAATGTCGACTCGCCGCGCGCGAGATTATCGGTGGCCCCAACCCGGCAGAAGATCCGATCCACCAACCCAATGCGCGCCTCCTCGGCGGGCACAAAGCAGCCGGTTTGCGCGAGCAGTACGATCAGCGCGGTCTGGCGCAGAAAGGTCGACTTGCCGGCCATATTCGGACCGGTTATCAGCGCAAAGCTCTTGCCGTTTGTCCCAAGCTCCAAGTCATTGGCAACAAAACTCCCGGCCGGTGAATACGCTTCCACCACCGGATGACGACCGTTGTGAATGACCAGTTCAGTCCCCGCCTCAACTACGGGACGAGTGTAGCCCCGCCGCGTTGCGGTAAACGCAAATGATTGTATGCAATCACGATGGGCAAGCGCATCGGCGAGGTCGTACAGCACGCTCAGCTCCTCGGCGACCCCGTCGCGCAGCCGTACGAACAAACGCCGTTCAAGCTCGACGATACGTTCGGCGGCCGAGTTCAGCGCTTCTTCCAACTCGCCGAGCCGCGCGGTCGTGAAGCGTTCAACGTTCGAGAGACTCTGTCGCCTAATGAAGTATTCCGGCACGCCTGCGAGATTGGCCTTAGTGAGCTCAAAGTAATACCCTAAAACGCGGTTCTGCCGAAGCCGCAGCGCATTGATTCCGGTGAGCTCGCGCTCTTCGTGCAGATAGCGTTCAAGCACCGCCTTGCTGTTGTCCCGCAGTTCGCGCAGCTCATCGAGCTCGGTATCCCAACCCGCGCGCATAATGTTGCCTTCGGTGAGGAGAATCGACGGTTCATCGAGTAGCGCCTGCTGTAGCCGCTCGCGGATTGCGGCAGCACGCGCGCGTGACTCGGATCTCAGTAATGAATCCTGTTTTCCCAGCGTGTCGCTGAGCGCGCCATCGAGCTGCAGCGCTGCTCCAAGCGTGTTTCGTATCGCAACCAGGTCCTTGGCGTGGGCGCGCTCCACGGCAATACGCGCCGCCAGGCGCTCGAGGTCCAGAATACCCGACAACAGCTCACGCACGCGTTGCAACAGCAGCTGTTCGTGATACATGCGCTCAACCGCGTCCTGGCGGGCAACGATAGCCTCTCTGTCCTTGAGCGGATATAAGAGCCAACTACGCAATCGGCGTGCACCCATGGCGGTACGCGTATCCGACACTACCGACCACAGCGTGTGGGCGCCGGTGCGATCCTGCATGTTCTGCGTGAGCTCGAGGTTGCGCTGAGTAGACTCATCGAGCACAACGTACTCATTGTCGCGGTACCACAACACCTCACGCATCTGCGGCAAGGCTGTCTTGATGCTCTCGCGCAGATACTCAAGCAGGACGCCAACCGATGCCAACACCGGCGCTCCCGAATCAATGCCGAACCCCTTGAGATTCACCACACCGAGGGTCTCGCAGAGGTCGCGCTCGGCCGAGGCAACGTCGAAAGCCCAGTCGGGATAACGATTCACCAGACACCCGTCGAACAGCTCGTCCGAATGCGGGAGAACCTCCAGCAGGCTCTCTTGTAGTAGGATTTCGCGCGGCCGCAGCCGGACAAGCTCGCAGCGCACGTACTCCTGAATCCGCTCTATCGGGCAGTCGGTAAGACACAAGCGTCCGGTGGCGAGGTCAATGTAGCCTATGGAAACGGTCTGACGCGCAGATGCAAGCCCCAGCAGGTAGTTGTTCGAGCTCGCCTCGAGGTAGTCCTCTTCGGTGACGGTCCCGGGGGTAATGACCTCGATGACCTCTCGTTCAGCCAAGCCTTTGCCGTCCGGGGCTAAGCGTACCTGCTCACAGATCGCGATCTTCTTGCCGGCGGCTATCAGACGCCCGATGTAACCGCGCGAGGCGTGGTAGGGAATGCCGCACATTGGAACGCCGTTGCGCTGGGTCAGGGTCAGCCCGAGCAGGCGCGACACATCGATCGCGTCCTGCTTAAACATTTCGTAGAAGTCTCCGAGGCGGAAAAACAGTACAGCATCCCGATATTGGGCCTTGATTCGGGCGTACTGTTTCATCATCGGAGTGTTGTCGGGCATTGTGAATATGTTCGGGTCGGGAGCTCACTCTCCCTGTAGCCGCGTTAAGTTACCGTGTTCGCCGCAAACGGTCGACCACCTCTTGGCTAATATCAACGACCGAGCTCCACCACTGCAAGCCGTCTGCGTCGGAGCGCAACACTATCGTATAGCCCTCGGTCTCCGCGACATACACGATTGCCTGCTGTAAGTCTTCGAAGAAGTCGTCGGTAAGCACTTCTTGCTGACGGCGTTCGAGTTGACGACGGCGGCGGCGGGTCAGCTCATCGACAAACACCTCGAGCTCCTCGATCTCTTCTTCAAGCTCGAGAGCACGCCGAATATTGCCCTCGTGGCGTGCGTCGGCGTAGTCGTCGCGAAGCACCTCGAGCATATCGAGATAACTGTCAATCTCTTCCTGGTACTCGTCCCGCAGCCGCTCCAGCTCGCGTACCTGGCGCGACTCGCGATAGAAGCTGTTGTACACCTGCTGCACGTCAACGACTCCAACGGTGCTGAGCTGATTCGCGGAGGCAGCGAAACTCACGATAACCAGCAGCAACACTCCTAGGATTGCGTTTCTACCCATTGGTTTCCATCTCCTTACCTACCTAGAACAACTCAGTACCAATTGAGAAGACAAAGTCGAAGCCGAACGGTCCGGTACTCTCCTCCCACTGCACATCTCCCTCCTCGATCGTAAAGCGACGCGCAAGATAGAGGCGGATCGGAAACTGCGGAATAGTGAAGCGCAGACCGAAACCGGTACTGAACAGGAAGTCTTCCGGCTCCAGGTCCAGAATATCACCGGGCTCTTCCTGAAGCGTAGCACCTTCAACAAACCCATCGAGCCAGATGATCCGCTCGGCGAGTGGCATGCGCAGCTCCAACCAATTGTTCCAACGCGCGCGTCCCCGGTCACCACGGCGCCCGGTCCAGCCGCGGGCGTTGAACATACCGTCCAGAAACAGGAGGTTGGAGTCGGAGATCCAGCGCTCGGGTCGATCACGGTCGCGCTCGGGTACCAAACCCTCGGGCCAATCGTAGATGAGGTCAAGTTTGGACTGACCGCCGAGCACCCACTTGAAGTTCCAGTTCTCGAACACGGGAATATCGAACAGCGTGAAAAAGCGCTCGCCCTTGCTTTCGGTCTTGATGAAGTGCTGCGTCCCGCGAAAAACGCCGCCCGCGAACGTGAAATCCTGACTCAGCAGGAAGCCGGTGGACGGGCTGATGATCAGATCCCGGCTGTCGAGCGAGCTGCCGATGCCATAGCGGTTGACGAAGCGCCAGCGCTGCCAGTTCTCGCGGGTCGCTTCGTTGAACGGCGTGTAGATGTCGCGGTCGTAATCAATGTACTCGGCGCTGGTACGGAACGATGTCCGAGCGCTCAAACGCCCGGCAGGGGTCGCCCAACGATAACCGGTATTCGCACCGACCGAGATGTTCCAGGCAGTGTACTCCATGAGATACTGTTCCGGAATCGGCGCTCGAAACGGTCCACCGGCGTCGTCGTACTCGTCCTCGGAGGTATACGGCGCCGGGGCGTCGTCGGTTTCATCGCTGAGGGTGCGCACGTTAGATCGAATAGACCTCTCAACCGAAGCGCTCAATCCGCCCGACCAGCGGCGCCCAAAGAGGTAGCGCTCTTGGAAGTTCGCGGCGAATCGCTGGCTTACCGGTGAGGCGTTGATCTCTGCACCGACGGTCTGGCCGCGTCCCATGAAATTGATGTCTTGCCAGCGAATCTGCGCAGAAACCGGAAAATCGGCACTGCCACCGAACGCGATCCCCAGCCGGATGTCGGCAGTATTGCCCTCCTCGACATTCACAATCAGGTCCATCAGGCCTTCGGCGCTGCCTTGCGGGGTCTCAGGTACGACGCTGGAAAAATACTGCGTGTTCGCGAGATTCTGAAGCCCTTGGCGAACGCGCGCGGCGTTAAAGACCTCGCCTTCTTCGAGCGGAATCTCGCGCCGCACCACATGATCTCGCGTTTTCTCGTTGCCGCGAATTACGATGTTTTCAATACGAGCACGGTCGCGCTCCACTATGTTTACACGGTAGGAGATCGTCTGTTCCTCCTCGTCGCGGATCTCTTCGCGGCTGATTTCGTTAAAGATATAGCCATTCTCAAAGTACAGATCCGCCACGCGTTGGAAATCGGCTTCAAGCCTTTGTTGATTGAGAACAGTACCGGGGCTTAGGCGCAGGCGTTCGCTCAGCTGCTCGTCGCTGAACAAGGTATTGCCCTCAAACTCCATCCCCCCATAGGTGTAGCGAAGCCCTTCTTCCACGAACACCGTAAGCGTAACGTAGTTACGCTCATCCTCCTCGTCACGCTCAATCTCGGTGACGATATCCACAACACGTGCGTCGATATAGCCGCGCTCTTTGTAGTACTGTTCGATCTGACGCCGGTCCTGCTCGAGTAGGCCCTCCTGAAAGATTCCGCGGCTGAAAAGCGACTGCGGACGACTCTCCATGGCTCCACGAAGCGTGCTCGCCGAAGCGAAGCTGTTGCCTGAGAACTCGATCTCACGAATCACGGTTCGAAACCCTTCAGTGATCTCAAACACCACCGTTTGGCGTCCGTCCTCATCTTCCTCAATGCGTGTTGCTACTTCGGTTTCGGGGTAACCGCGCTCCTCATACTCACCGGCAATGGCATTGCGTGCCGAACGGAGGCGCGAATCGGTTACAACGTCGCCTGCAGAAAGCAGAATTACGTCCTCGAGCTGACGCCGGCGTATATTTCGATTTCCCTCGAATCGAATTTGCGACACAACGGGGCGCTCGGATACCTCAAAGCGTAACACCAGTTGATCACCGTCGGGACCACCGCGCTCGGCGATTGGAACGATCTCCTCAAAGTAGTCGAGCGCGTACAACCTGCGTTGTAGGTTCTGGAAACGCGTCTCGGTAAACCGTTGGCCGATGAACGGCTCTACGATTCCGGCGAGCTCGCTTTCAGAGACGTAACGGAGTCCGTCGAACTCAATATCGTAAATCGGTTGGTCAAGGTACCAATCGTCGTTGTCTTGTTGCGCAAAAGCAGCGGATACCAATAACAGCAGTAGCGCGCACACTCCAAAGCGCTTTCGCATACAGTCTCCTCAATTCATCGTAAACGTGGCCGGGGGTCTGCTAATACGAAAACCCCCAAGAAAACGTGAAGGTGTTGTCCGTCACAAAAAGATCCTGCGGATTCTGCGGGAAGAAGTTCCAGTCCAGATTGAAGAACGGAGTTTGAAACTCCAGCGTCAACTCCGAATCAACCGATACTCCACCCAAGTCCCGAGCCTCCGGATCGCGACGGTCGGATGCCTGAATTCTGACAAGCAACTCAAGAAACAGATCGGTTCCGAGATACTTGCCCAGAAATACCGACGTGTTATCGAAGTACTCTCCAAGAGATGGCCCGGTAGTGTCAATAGGCTGCTCTGCCTCTTCTTCGGTGACCGCTCCCCGAACCAAGTTCTGCAACACCGGCGTTCGCACCGATAGTAGGTCGAGCCGCAGGAACTGCCGCACCCGGCTCTCAAAGGTACGCATCACCCCAAACTGGGTTACTACATCCCCGGTCAACAGCACCGCCGATGACAGCGCGGCGATATCGCCGGCTGTCTGAGTGAAAACCTGGCCACCGAGCAGCTCGGCGATCTCTTGCTCGCTCAGCAACGGGTCCGAC
The DNA here is from genome assembly GCA_003556605.1 of Spirochaetaceae bacterium. Taxonomy (GTDB): domain Bacteria; phylum Spirochaetota; class Spirochaetia; order DSM-27196; family SLAA01; genus B1Sed10-166. The sequence goes on along the minus strand of PWQX01000086.1, from coordinate 28,691 downwards.
TCAAAGCGCGGGGTAAACTCACTCAAGCGCGTGTCATCAGCTACCAAATACAGGGTCACCGGTCCGCGGTCGGAGATCTCGCGGATCTCAGCGCGCGCGGAGAGGCGCGGATCAAACTGATCCTGCGTCTCGTCGAACGAGATTCGCCCCTCCCTGATGTAGAAACTGCGATCGAAATAAAAGATCTCACCACCCTGTATGCCCACATCCCCGCGTAACGCAAAGCTGCGGTCTACGTTTGAGTGTTCAAAATCAATCGTCTCGCCGACCCGCGCAAAACTCCTCAGGATCGGGAAGCTCCGGGTCGGCCAATAAAACTCTACCCCACGTCCCGAGGTAATCTCCAGGTCGACGGTCACGTCGTGATCACCTCTCCGTGGCTTCGGCTCGGACGGGAGCCCGAGCGTTATAGTCGTCGAGCGGGCGGTAATACTCCCCCCGAGGGTAGTCAGCTGCATGGTGCCCGATATCGTGAAGATCCCGGTGCCGAAGCCGTCTATGGTCAGAGAATCAAAGGTATGCGCAATGTTAACACCGTACTCGTCGAGCGTGCGGAACTCAAACTCGTACTCTTCAGGCGTCCAGCGTCCAAGCAGCACCTGTCCTTGGGCATCCACCTCTCCGCGACCCGCTCTCGCGAGGAACGGATTAATCGAAACTACCTTTTCCTGCAACACTACGTAGAACTGCTCAGCGGTGATTTCGTCGGCGACGTAATCGACCCACACGCGCGCATTCTCGGCGCTGAGCGTGCCGAAGAAGTCGGGGTCATTAATCGGACCTACCACGCGCAGGCTGCCGCTCACCTGCCCCCCGCGTATTGCGAACCGGCGGAAGCTCAACAGGTCCTGCATGCGGTCGGCATTGACCATGATGCGGGTGAGGTCGGCTTCGACCGCGCCGTCTTCGTAGGTGCCCTGCGCCGTAAGCGTCACCGGCAGTGGGTCGCTCAAACGCAGGCGGAACGAGCCGTCATCGTCCATGAACGCGTTGATCGCGTCCTCGGGTCCGCCTCTGACCGCGCTCTGCCCTTCGTTACGCGTGATCTGAAAATCCCAGCGTCCCCCGGACTCCGCAAGCGCTTCGGAAAACACCGTGAGCTCGGCAAACACGTCGCGCTCGGTGAGGTCTCCGAACCGCAGCGCCCGTTCTTCCCGAGGGCTGAACTCGCCGCGCAGTGCGGCGGTAACTTCTATAGCATCGGGCCGGCCGAACTGCTCGAAACGGCTGTTCAGCACCAGTGCGCCGCTTTCGAGATCGAGGCTGCCTTCCACGTCGGTGAGCTCGTTAGAGAGATACCTGACACTGATATCACGGACCCCAACGGTTCCTTCGCGATAGATAAGCTCACCGCGGGCTTGAAAAGGGTCGTTATTGAAACGCGCTTCAACCGACTCGAAGCGCCCGTCAAATTGCGGGGACGCAAGCGTACCCGATAGTACGAACTCGCCGTCCAGGCCACCGCGAATAGGCTGGGCGCCGAGGCGGCGTAGCGACGCGTTGGTTACCAGCGCGCGCCCTTCGAGCCTGTCTTCACTGAGCTCAAAGCTTACCTCGTAGCGCTCCTCTCCGGTGTCACTCGCCACTGCAAACACCGCGTCCATGTTAAGCGGCGCGGCAAGGTCGTACTGGAGGTCTCCGCTTCCCGAGAGACGCGAGAAGCGATCCTCGTACACAATATCTTGCACCTGTGCACCTGAAGGTTCGAAGCGTCCGGTGAACTCAATCGCAACCGTGTCATCGGAGAGAAACGGCAGTTGCGCAAGGCGAGCGCGGCGAACGCGTAGTTCCCATTGGTCGACGCCTACCAGCACTCCGTTGAGACTAACACTCGCGATCATCCGGCGCGTACCGGCCGGAAACGGAAAGTCATCGAGTTCCAGGGCAAAGACCACATTGCGACCCGCACCAAACGACGCGTTCAGGTCTAGTCCGTAGGAGCCTTCGGCCACCAGTCGCCCCGCAGGGTCAAACAGCCCGGCAAGCTCGTACGCGATTCCCTCGAACTCAACCTCGCTTTCAAATCGAAGCCGATTGCGCCGGTCTACTCGTGCGGTTAACGCGCCACGGCCCCGGCGTTCGCCGATACCGACCACGATATTCTCAACGTGATAGTCGGCGCCTACGCTTTGTACTGTGAATGTGGCAAAGTTGTCGCGGTTCTCGCGGTCGTACAGTGATACAGTCGGAGCGCTGACCTGAACCGTCGCGTCGTCCACATCGATCGTAATCTGCGAGTCTAGGATGTAGCGCTCGAGACCTGCAGGCGCAAGCGGCGCTTGGGTACCGCCGCTGAGCGCTTGCCAGGCTGCGTATGGTCGCTCGAGCGGCACGTTGCGCACGTCCACATCGACCGAGACGTTCGGCCGCTCGCCGAGTTTCACCACACCGGCGGCCGCGACCGCGCTTTCGCCCAAGAACTCAAGGTCGCTTGAAGCCTCAAAACCCAAACCGCCGTTGCGCTGCCTGATCTCGGCGCGGAGGTTGAAGAACTCAAACCCGCCGTAGTCCACATGCCGTGAGCTGAGTTGATACAATCCGTCGCCGCCGGACAACGCCACACGCCCGGTGACCCGCTGGGAACCTCCGTAACTGAACTCGTTCAAGACTAGATCGCCGTTGGGAGTGTTATCCCGCAGCGTTACATAGCCGTCGAAGCCGGCCGAACCGGTTTCCGACAGCGCTATAACGTGATCGAAGTCCACGCGCTTGCGGTTGCCCCGCAGCACCGCCGACACGCGCAGGCGCTCGGCCTCGGATGGAAGCTCAGCCTGCATCGCGACGCGGTAATCGAGGTCACCGTCGTGCTGCCAGCTCAAGCGCCCTTCGCCCGAGACTACGGTTTGCATCCAGCCGTCGTATTCCCCTGCCGCACCGTGCAGGCGTAGTGAATCTGCCGGGCGATAGTCCTGCGCAAGAAAGCTCCCGGCCACCTCCCCTGATTCGAGGTTATAACTCAAGGTAATGTCCACCGGCTCCCGGTCCTGGAGCTTACGCGCCACGATCTTGCGCTCACCCAAACTCACCGCAAAAGCCTGGTCTTGGAGCGCGAAGAACTCGGTTTCAAAATGTGGGAGCTCGAGTGTGACGTCGGCGAGATTGAAATCCTCATCTATACGTCCGCTGATCGCGACTTGTGCGGTCGCCGGGCCAATGCCTGCGCGGCCGAACGGCGCACCGAGCTCCGAGAGACTGACCCGCGCGTGCGCGCGCAAACGAGCGCTACCGGCGAGGCTCGCGTCGAAAAAGAAGTCGTCCAGCCGGTATTCGCGGCCTTCGTGAACGAGCTCTAAGGACAGGTTTCGTCCAACGATTGAGAACTCCGACTCGCGCGTACGGCGACCCTCACGTGCTTCGGCGAGTTCGCGAACCAGCTCATACAGCTCACGATCGGCATCCGAATCATAGCGAAAACGTGTATTCTCAATACTTATGCGCCGTAGCGGATTGCGCTCACGGTTGCTTATCAGATCAGCCAAACTATAGTACACTCGCACCCGCGAAACGGCGAGTAGAACCTCGCTATCTGCCTCCGCGCCGTGCACTCGCAGGCCGCGAATATCGAGGCGCCGAAAAATCGACGGAGAGATGCGGTCGTAGCTCACCCTGCGCCCGAGCTCAGCCTCTAATTGATCGAGCGCATCGGCCTTCAACTCCGTAAGTCGTGCGCTCATAAAGGAATGAACCGGGCTAACGACGACGGCAACCGTAATTAAAAGGATGGCCAGAGCTATGATATTCGGTCGAATACGTACAGTGCTCATGAAAAGAAGCAACAGTCTCCTATACACCTACATGGTAGCACGTTATGGCATCAATTAAAAGCTCGACGAACAGCTTCCCGCCTGAGGTGCTCCCTCGGTTTATCGTATTTGAAGGTCTTGACGGCGCCGGTACCACTACGCAGTCGCGACGGCTCGCCGATCGCATTCGCAGCGCGGGGCACGCCGCGGTGTTGACCGCCGAGCCTACCCCGGGGCCGATTGGACAACATATCCGAGCGGTTCTCTCGGGGAAGGAACGTGCAACCGACGTTACCATGGCCTATCTCTTTGCGGCTGATCGCAGTGAGCACCTCGATGATCCCGAGCACGGCATTCGCGCCGAGCTTGCCCGGAGCCGCTACGTAGTGTGTGACCGCTACCTGTTCTCGTCGCTTGCTTACCAGGGCAGCCTCTGCGGCTTCGAGCTCGTGCAAATGCTGAATGCCCCTTTTGCGCTTCCGGAACATCTGGTGTTTCTAGATTTACCAAGCGAAACGGGGTTGGAGCGGATTAAGTCCAGGAGCCTGAGCGAGATTTACGAAACCGCAGGCTTTCAAGATACCGTATACCACGCGTATCGACAAGCGCTGCAACAGTATGCCGACTGCAATATGCAGATTCACCGCGTCGACGGCAGCCGGGATCCCGAAACGATCGCCGAGGAGATCTGGAGCCGCCTCGCTATTACGCCGATACTGTAGACTGTGAAACGTCTCGCGGTGCTCATTCCGGCGCTACTGCTCCTCGCCTGCCCGCTGTTCGGCTATCGGCTCATATATCGCGAACAGCTGTACCGCTTGTATCGGCAGCACCTACATCAGAATCCGAATCTCATCAAGGAGAACATATACTGGCTGGAACAGGCCTTGCGCGCCGACTTCGCGAACCCGCTGTACGCGCTGGCGGTAATAGAGGATCAACGCGACTGGGCACGCTACCGCTATTTGTTCACGATGCACATAAACCTCAAGCTCGTTGAGCTGTACTTGCAGTGGGGTAACCAGTATAACAAGCGCGCAGCCTACTTTTACAATTACCCGTGGAAACGTCAGAACCTTGAAAGCCTCGACCGCGCCGAGGAGCTGTTCGAGTTCGCGCGCGTATACTGGGAAATAACGCTGCAGTGGTCGGATCTTGCATGGGAGTTCCGCGACGTTCATCTGCCCGATGTACAGTACTGGGCCGACGAGAACTACCGCATCGAGACCGGTGACCTTGATTACGATTTCGTAATCCATCGCCATCTCAGACACCTGCGTGAGGTTCGCCGCCGCTTTGAGCAGATGGACGAAGACACCTACTAACCGCTGACCTGCGCTACTTGATCTCCGAGCCGCTGAGCTGCGCTACTTGATCAACATCGCGTCACCATACGAGAAGAACCGATACCCCTGCTCCACCGCGTAGCGGTAGGCAGCCATCACGTTCTCGTATCCTGCGAAGGCTGCCACCAGCATCATCAAACTCGACTCGGAGGTGTGCAAGTTGGTGAAGAGCGCGTTGACCACTTGAAACACGAACCCCGGATAGATAAACAAATCGGTCTCGCCGCTGCCGGCCTTCAGCCCATCGGCCCGGGCGGCGGACTCAAGGGTCCGCACCGTGGTGGTGCCCACCGCAACTACCGGGCGGCCCTCCGAACGCGCAGTGGCAAGCGCCGCTGCGGTAGGTGACGGAATCGAGTAGCGTTCGCGGTGCATTTGGTGGTCCTCCACACGCTCGCTGCGCACCGGGAGAAACGTGGCCGGGCCGACGTGCAACGTGACGAACGCGATGTCGTGACCACCTCCGCGCAGGCGGCGCAGCAACTCAGGAGAGAAGTGAAGTCCGGCGGTAGGGGCAGCTGCCGAGCCGGACACCGCCGCATACACCGTCTGGTAACGCCTGCGGTCCTCGGCAACGGGGCCGCGCCGAATATAGGGCGGAAGCGGCACCGAACCAAAGCGCCGCAGATACGCGATGTCAAGGTCACACGTGAACTCGAGCTCTACGAACGGTGGGTCTTTCGCGACCACGGTAGCAACGACTCGCCCGGGCAGCTCGAGCCGTGCGCCCGGCTGTAACCGCCGGGCGCGCTGCAGCATCGCGCGGCAGCGCCGGCCGGTGAACGGCTCAACGAGCAACACCTCCACCGCGCCGCCGCCCGCGAGCTTTCGTCCCCGCAGCCGTACCGGCTCGACGCGGCTGTCGTTAAGCACCACCAGTGAGCGCGGTGGCAAGAGATCCGGCAGTTCGGTCACTACGCGGTCCTGCAGCCCGCCGTTGACCCGCGACATCATCAATAACCGTGCATCCTCGCGGCGTTGGACCGGGTGCTGCGCAATCAAGCGCTCGGGAAGCTCAAAAAAGAAATCCTTGGTCTTCATGCGATCCTGGCTGTCTTAGTTGCGGATCCCGTGTGCCGCCGCCGTTTGTCCCCGGTTGCGGCGCCGGCAGACCGAGATGCGTGTACGCAAGCGGCGTACAGACTCGCCCGCGCGGGGTGCGCTGCAGAAACCCGCTTTGAATAAGGTACGGCTCGTAGAAGTCTTCCAGCGTGTCGATCGCTTCGCCGATCGAGATTGCGAGCGTTTCGGCACCCACCGGACCGCCGCCGTAGTTTGTGATAATAGTGTTGAGGATGCGGCGGTCGTGTCGTTCGAGACCGTAGCGGTCAATCTGCAAGCGCGTGAGGCTTTCCTCAACGATGGCGGCGGTGATAGTTCCGTCGCCCAGAATCTGCGCGAAGTCGCGTACCCTGCGAAGCAAGCGGTTGGCCACACGCGGGGTTCCGCGAGCGCTGTGCGCGAGCAGGCGCACCGCCTCGGGCTCAACCGACACTTCAAGAATATCGGCCGAGCGCTGCAACACTTGTCCGAGCTCCTCGGCGCTGTAGAACTAAAGCCGTATCGTGATCCCGAACCGGCTGTACAAGGGGCCGGAGATGAGCCCGGCCTTGGTCGTCGCACCCACTAATGTAAACGGCGAAATCGGGATGCGAATGGTGCGCGCCGACGGCCCTTGCCCGATCACCCAGTCGATTTCGAAATCCTCCATCGCGATGTACAGCATCTCCTCGATAGCGGGACGCAGGCGGTGGATCTCATCGATGAAGAACACAGTGTTACGCGGCACGGTGGTGAGTATACCTGCAAGGTCCTTCGGTTTTTCGAGCGCCGGGGCGGCGGTTACCTTGAACTCGGCGTTCAGCTCATGCGCCATGATCCCGGCAAGCGTCGTTTTCCCGAGCCCGGGCGGACCGTTGAAGAATACGTGGTCCAGACTGTCACCGCGCTCGCGCGCCGCCTGAATGAACACCTCGAGATTGCGCTTGATTTCGGTTTGGCCCTGGAACTCGCGTAAGCGCGACGGGCGCAGACGCGTTTCATGGACGTCGTCGCTTCCTTCCTCCCCACGCAGAAGCTCACTGTCGGCCGGGGAAGCGGTATCCGGCGGAATCTCGTCTTGCGAGAACTGGTCACGATCGTCGTCGTTACTCATATGCTTGTACACTCAATCCTTGAGCTCAATTGGTCAGCTCAGCGCAATGATCGCGCGCCGAAAGGCTTCCTGCTCGCGCTCGGCGGGGTGAACGCCCTGCTTTTCCAGCTCACCCAGCGCGTGCTCGATCGCCTCACGAGCAGCCTTGCGGTCGAAGCCCATCTCGCACAGCGCCGTCACCAGCTCGGCGTCGGCGCCGCCGGGTTCGGCCGGACCCTCTTTCCCGCCGCCCGCAGCGCTGACCAACTTACCCTGCAGCGCGAGTACGATCTTCTGCGCCGTCTTTTTCCCGAGACCGGGGATAGTTGACAGCCCATCGAGGTTGCCTGCCTCCATCATCGCTACGAAACTGTCTATACTGGTGCCCGACAGAATACGAATCGCCTGCTTGGGGCCTACCCCTGAGACCTTGATCAGCTCCAAAAACAAGGCGCGCTCGGCTTCGGTTGCAAAGCCGTACAGCATCATCGTGTCCTCACGATGATGCAGATACACGAACACTCGCACTCTGTCGCGGCCCGCACGCGCCATGTCGGCGATGGTGCCGCCGGGGGCCTCCAACTGCCACTCAACCCCGCCGGTACGCAGGCGCAACGTGGTTCCAATTGCGTGCGAGACCTCGCCGGTAAGACTGTTAAACACCGCCTATACTCCTACACCGTGCGCTTACATCACGCGCGTGCAAGCCCTGCTCGGATGCGCCGCATCCCGGCCGAGCTCTGCAGATGACAGATCGCGAGCGCGAGCGCGTCGGCGGCGTGATCAGAGCTCGGCAGTGCCTCCAGTCCCAAGAGAACGCGCACCAGCTCCTGTACTTGGTGCTTTTCGGCGCGGCCGCGTCCTACGATTGCGAGCTTGACCGCCTGCGGCGAGTACTCGTACGCTTCCACCCCGAACTGGTGCAACGCCAGCAGCAGCACGCCGCGCGCTTGCGCTACCGGCATCGCGCTGCTGACGTTACGCGCAAAGTACAGCGTTTCTACCGCCGCTTCCACCGGCCGGTAGCGCTCGATCATTCCACGCAGAGCCTGATGGATAGCGCTCAGCCGCTCCCCCACAGATTCCGAGCTCGAGCTGTGCAACACATTGTGCCCGAGGTGACGATAGCGTCCATGAGACTCGCCGACGACCCCGAACCCGGTTGAGGCGAGGCCCGGATCAATTCCTACTACAACTCTCATAGGGCTACAGCTGTTCCGTTCGGCTCGTGCACGCGCTTAGCCGTCAAACTCGTAATCGTCAGGGATATCGAGATTACTCGACACCGCCTGTATATCGTCATGATCGTCAAGCGTTTCGATCAGTTTGAGCGCCTTCGCAGTCTTCTCGTGATCGAGGGTAACCGTGGAATCAGGAACGTTGGAAATCTCGGCGTAACGGTGCACAAAGCCGGCCGATTGCATGAACTCCAGCACTTGATTGAACTGCTCGGGCCGACAGGTCACCTCGATTGCGTCACCGCTGGTCTCAACGTCGTCAACACCAGCCTCCAGCGCTTTTTCCAGCACCTCGTCTTCGCCGTAGGTCTCAGCATCGTAGACAATAGCGCCCTTGCGCTGAAATAAGTACGAGACGCATCCGTTCTCACCGAGATTGCCGCCGCCTTTGGAGAAAATGCTGCGCACATCGGCGGCGGTACGATTGCGGTTGTCGGTTAGTGCTTCGACCATGATCGCGACTCCGCCAGGGCCGTAACCCTCGTAGATAATCTCGGTATAGTCGACGCCCTCGAGCTCACCGGTGCCTTTCTTGACGGCACGGTCGATATTGTCTTTCGGCATGTTGTTAGTACGAGCCTTGGCGACTGCAGTGCGCAGCCGCGGGTTGGATTCCATATCACCGCCGCCGAGCCGCGCCGAAACCGTTATTTCTTTGATGAGCTTGGTAAACAATTTACCGCGTTTGGCATCCATCGCGCCCTTTTTATGGCGAATGGTTGCCCATTTACTATGCCCTGACATGCTGTCTCCTGTTTTGTTTCGTTTAAGTCTAGGCAATCAGTGTCGGTTTCGACGAAGAAGGTCCCGAAACGCTACCATGCACACTCTTACGCTGTCAATAAACTTGACAGCTGCGCTCAGAGGCCGCCGAATCGCTCCAACGGAAGGTAACGCACCACTACACGACCGCGCAGTGCACTGAAGGCGACCACCCCCCAGTGGCGCGAGTCAAGCGAGCGCGAGCGATTGTCACCGACCACAAAGTACTCTTCATCACCGAGCTTGATTTCACTCATCGACCCGGCAAACGGCGAATCAGCCTCCAGGCGCTCGGGTGGATCATCAAAGCGCAGCTGGTACTCGCGCTCTACTACCGCGTGCTCCAATGCAAACCCCGAGCCGCCCCACGCAGAACCGGGAACGAGGTACGCACGGTCCTGCTCGAAGCGAATCCGGTCACCAGGAAGCCCGATAAGGCGTTTGATCACTACTTGCGCGTCCCACACATCTTCCGAGCTCCCGGTGAGCGACAGACGCTGCGCGCTGAAAAAACGCAGCACCGGATCGAGACCTCGGCGCAGAAGGCCTAGGCGCCGGGAGTACGGCGGCCGCACCAACACAACATCGCCCCGCTGCGGCCCGGTGTAGCCCGGCAGGCGATATCCGAGGCCCGGCACAAGCGGCCCGTAGGCAGCCGGCAAGGCAAGCACTCGCTCGCCGGGGGCAAGGGTCGGGAGCATTGCAGCGGACTGTACCGCAAAGGGCTGCATCACCAGCATCTGGATCAGCTGATACACGATGAACAGCAGCACGAACAGCCGCAGCAGTCGCCGCAACGGCGAGCGCCCGCGCTGCGGCCGGTAGTACCGTCTATCCTGCTTGTACCGCTGCGTTTTTTGTGGTTTTCGCGATCGTCGCGAACGAGAAAAGCCTTGTCGCATAACCGTGCCGTTACCCGCCGGCGTCATCTGCGCCGTGTTCGCGGTTACTCAATCGGCCCAAAGCGATCGAGCGGCCAGTACTTGATCATACCTCGGCCTAACACCCTATCAGCGCGCACCGGACCAAAGTTGCGTCCATCAAGCGAGTTATCGCGGTTGTCGCCAAGCATCAGGATTCCGTTTTCCGGGATGTACCAGCCGGTCTCATGGCGCTGCGCCGAGTGCCGCGACTGCCGGTCGTGCGCGCGTGCCATGAACACCGTACGTTCACGCCACTTATCGAAGTACATCGCATCGGGAAAGCCGACGGCGCGGAGATCACTCATCTTCTCGCGGGCAAACTCCGGCGGCCCAACTCCTAGATCACGGTAACCCGATACCATCGCGCCGCCCCGAATCGCCGGATAATCCTCGGGCTCCAGCAGACGGTTCACCGGATAGCTGATTCCGGCCAGTTCCTGAAACACAGCCTCGCTCATCCAGTCGCGTTCGCCCTGCGGACGGATCTGCATCCGGCCGTCACGTACCCTGAACCGATCATGACCCATACCGACTGAGCGCTTAATCAAGAACTGAGCGCGCGGCAATCCGTGTTCGTCGCGGTCAATATCGACCATTGAGAGCGTCAGCATGTAAATCACGCGCTGCAGCACTTCAAAGGCCGGCCCGCGGCTCACGTAAGCCGGGTTCTCGAAAATCACTACTTCGTTTCGCTGCGGCTCGCGAAAGCCCCGAACCTTCCACATCCCCGGGATCAGCTCCGGCCCGAACACCAGCTTATTCACAAATACCCGATCCTGCTCGAGCAGGGTGTCCTTCATTGACCCGGTGGGGATTTGATACGCCTGAAGCACATACTGATTGATCAACAGCACTACCAGCGCCGCCCACAAGAACGCTTCCACCCAGTCAAGGATCACGTTCTTCTTTTTCAGGCGTTCCAGCTTGCGGTGTTTCCTGAGGCGACGCCAGGTCAGGAACCGCTCGGTTCCCATCACCAATTGTCGCGCAAACGCGTAATAGCGCTGTTTCATAGCCATCGGACGCTATCATACGGGCCTTCAATTGACAAGCGCAACCGCTTATCCATATAATTTGCCGAGCATATGAAAAAAGCCCCAGCCGACGCCTCTTCGCCGAGCAGCGCCGAATCCCCGCCCCCGCCGGTACGCCTCCGCCCGCTCTTGGGTGTGGAGCCCGAGCGCTACCTTCCGCTTGTCTTCTCTGGGGTGCTCCTGTTGATTTTCGCGTCGGTATTTCTGTTGCCGGCAGTTCGCAATCCCGGTGTCGCGGTGTTGATATACACCAGCCCAACCGGCAGCTCGGTCTATGTAGATAACCAGCGCGTCGGTTCCACGCCGGTTGAGGTGTTCCTCGAGCGCGGAACCCGTGAGCTACGCCTCGAGCATCCATGGTTTCACGAAGAAACCTTTACCTATACAGCCGGCAACCAACTGTTTCGTATACCGTTTCATACCCGTCCGCGCGAGCTGTGGCGGCGCCTGGAGCTTGCAGAGCCCGAAGCATTGATCACTGACTCGGCGAAGGATTTCACGCAATGGGCGCTTGCCGAAGAGCCCACAGCTCGCCGTCGATCGCCGCGTGTGCTCGCCGACGCGGTTGCGGCGTGGTATGCCGATCCTGCAAGCCAACCGGTGCCCGGTGGCCCGGCGGCCGGTGAATCCTATAACGATTCCGGGGAGATCGCCGCGTTGTTACACCTTGCCCCCGCATTTCTCAGCCATCAGGGCGCGGGCGCCGATTTCCTGCGGGCGTCTACCCTTGATCGTGCCGCCGGCGGCGTATTATCTGCGTTTACCGCGCTTGAGGTTGTGCAAAATTTTGTACGACTTGAAAAAACTTCTCGGGGTTTCTTTCGAGTTTTGGATGCGGTGTTACCCGATGCGGCCGCCGCTGAGCTCAGGGCCGGCAACTGGTATCGCACTGCGCGCGAACGCCACGCTACGGCGCTCGCCGCAGCCGGCTACGAAGAGGTACCGCCGGATGTTGGAGAGATTCAGCGAGCGCGTTTCGCCGGTGTGCCCTTCATTCGCGTCCCGCCGATTCAAACGCTGGTCGGCATGCAGCGCGATGACTCGTTACACGAGGACCCTCTACGTGTTCCCCACCTCGTACGCTCCGATTCGTTCTGGTTGATGCAGTCGGCGGTCTCTAACAGCCTGTTCGGGGAGTTTTTGGCCGATAACCCCGAGTGGGGGCCCGGCGCTACCGCGACCTTACGCGAGCGCGAACTGGTAACCCAGGATCATCTCGCCGCTTGGAATAACCGCGAAGAGCTTAATGAAGAGCAGTGGCTGCGCCAGCCGGTTCGATACGTCTCGTATCCGCTGGCACAGGAGTTCGCCGCCTGGTTCAACGCGCGCCTGCAGGCGGAAGGATACAACCTGGTTGCCCGCCTGCCCTACTCTGAGGAATGGGAACTCGCAGCGCTGCTCGACGGCGCGGATCTCTACGATCCGGTCTTTCGTGACGGGTTTCTCACCGGCCCTAAGGCCGCCGACAGCGGTCACAGCGGCAATTTAGGCTTCTATCACCTGATGGGCAACACCTGGGAATGGACCGCTTCCGCTTTTGCTCCCGCCGCGTACGCCCTGCGCCCGTTTGAAGTCGATATGGCCTCACTGGCCGAAACGCAGGAGTCGCTGCACGCTGAGCTGCCGTTTCGTGCCGTTCGCGGCGGCTCATGGGGCAACCGCAGCGATGAGGTCACGCTGGCCGCAGTAGGCGGCCAGCCTCACTACTGGAGCAGCCCTTTCTTGGGGTTTCGGCTTGCCCTCGCGTCGCCGGAGTCTATTCGGATGTCGCAGCGGTAAAAAACACAGCGACAAGGTGGCGCTGCATGGCACGAAAACAACTCGCCCGCAACAAAAAGGCGTTCCACGACTTCTCGGTAGAGGAAACGCTCGAGTGCGGCATTGAGCTGCAAGGAACCGAAGTGAAGTCTATCAAGGCGGGGCGGTTCTCGTTTGCCGACGCGCATGCGCGCATACGTGCCGATGAGCTCTACCTCGTTGGGTTACACGTAAGCGAGTACGACCACGGTAACATCTATAACCATCATCCGACGCGCGAACGCCGGCTGCTTGCCCATAAGCAAGAGATCAAGCGCTTACGCCGTCGCGTCACGGAAAAAGGCTACACTCTGCTTCCGATTTCGGTCTATCTGAACAACGGTCTGGTCAAGGTTGAGCTCGGACTGTGCAAGGGCAAGAAGCTTCATGATAAACGCGAAGCGATTAAAGCGCGCGATCTGAAACGTGAGCAGGCGCGCGAGATGAAAGGAAACTTATGATGAGCGTACCCGATTCCGACACGTTGCGAACCGCCCGTACCTTCGCCGAGGAGATCGCTTGGGAGGCTGGGCGTGTGACGCTGCAGTATTTCAAGCAGGAGTTTACTGTAGAACATAAGGCCGATAAGTCACCGGTTACGGAGGCCGACCGCGAAGCCGAGACTGTTCTGCGCGACCGTATCCTCTCGCGCTACCCCAACCACGCCGTGCTCGGCGAAGAGCTCGGTGAAAGCGGAACCGCGGGCAGCCCATTCACCTGGGTGCTCGATCCCATTGACGGTACTAAGTCGTTCGTGAAAGGCGTGCCGCTGTACTGTGTGTTGATCGCGCTGCTGCATCAGCAACAGCCGATCCTAGGCGTGATTCATAACCCGGCGCTGGATGAAACCGTCTCGGCTGCAACCGGCCTTGGGTGCACCTTTCAGGGTAACCCAGCGCGCGTGAGCACGGTGCACTCGCTGTCGGAGGCCTGGGTAATGCTGACTGATCCGGCCGATATGGCTCGTGTGCAGCCCGACTTTGGTCGCCGTCTGTACCAGACCGCCGGACATGTGCGCACCTGGGCCGACGCCTACGGCTATCTGATGGTGGCAACGGGCCGCGCAGAGGTGATGCTCGACCCAGTCATGAACCTATGGGACATAGCGCCCCTCAAACCGGTAATCGAAGAGGCCGGAGGTCGCTTCACCGATATCAACGGCAACGACAACGCCACCGGCACCAGCGCGCTCGCCACCAACGCGCTGGTGCATGACGCGGTGCTGGCGCTGCGTTCCGGAGGGTAACTCCACCCGCAGCCTCTCTCCGGGCTGCTGCACTTATACGCGGACCTACCCTTACGCGCGGACCTATCGGTCGAGATCCTGCTGCGCAGCGCTCACAACCGTGGCGCTGACATGACCGTAGGCTCCGTTTGACAGCCGAATCCGGTAGTACTCTCCGGCAGCGCCCACCGGCTTGAACTCGGCATCTGGCCCCACCGTCGTGACCGTCTCCCGCGTTCCGCCTAACGAAGTGAAAACCGGCGCTTCCTCCGCGTTCACTCTTGCCCAAGCGCCGATGAGCTCGAGGTCGCTGCTGGGCGGCAGGGGCTCTTGGCCTTTGTCGTAGAGGTAGTACCACGGGTCAACCGCGTTCCAACGCGCTTCATAGATACCGAAGTGTAAGTGCGGGGGCGTGGTGCGCGCGTTGCCGGTGTTCCCCACCGTCCCGATGATGTCGCCGGGCTCAACGCGTTGCCCGCCCTCGGTGAGTTGTTCATCAAGGTGCGCGTAGTAATAGATGAGATCGCGCTCCTCGTCATACAGGCTGACGACCTTTCCGCCTCGCTCGCGCGTACCCACCCGTCGCACCACCGCAGGGGCGGCCGCCGCTACCGGAGTGCCGCGCGGCGCAAACACATCGACCCCCTCGTGAACCCGAGCGCCACCATCGCGCGGACTTCCGAAGAAGCTATAGATATGCTCAGGACCGTGATCCTGAACAGGGAAGCTCAAGGACGGCTCAGTCTCGATTGTAACCCTGAACCTGCCGCCCCGAAGCAGCTCAGGCTGCAGGCGCAGGATGTATTCACGGTCGCGGCGGGGCTCGAATTCCAGTCGATTGAGCGCCTCGGAGTAGCTCGCAACCTGCTCCAACGGCTCAGAGCCGTTGTTGTCTACTCGAAACACATCCGCGAAAACCTTCAGACCGTCGTTCACCTCAAGAATCTCACGGGCGGGCTGCGCATCCTCGTCGTGCCTGTCAACGGTGATCTCACCCGTTGGTCCGGCAGGCTCTTCAAACTCAAGCGTGACCGTAATCCGTTGACCCTGCAAGGCTTTGAAGCGATAGCCTACCGCCTCGGCGCGGCCCGCATCGAACACCGCAGCCTCAAGAAACGGCACCTCTACCGTTACAGGGTCGCTCAGCGCCGTCTCGGCAGCATGCACCCAGTCGCGGCCGAGAGCGGTCTCCAGCAGCCCGAAATGCTCGAGACTCTTGCGGTAACGCCGATGCGACTGTGAAGGCTGGAACTGTTCTTCAACAACTTCCCGCGCGCAGCCAATAGCAAAGGCCGCAAGAGCGGCCGCTAAGCAAATCAAGCAAACTGTTTTAACCTTTACCGGTTTCATAGGCTATTACTATAGCAAGCTGCGCCTTGCTTGACAATTGAACACGGCTTGAGTACTGTAAACATGCACAGGAACACCAAATCTACGGGGGTGTCAAGGCTTCGACTGAAGTTCACGCAAGCGAGTACGCTGCAGGTGGAGCGTCGTCTCCTAAACCGACAACCAATTTACCTGCCAACGAAGCAGATTTCGCACTGGCTGCATAGCATTGCGGCCACGGGCCCACGGTGTGCAGCCCTGAATGCCGTGATCGCCTGGAAGACACCAGGGCTTACCTCGCGTTTAGCCCGCAAAACGTGAGGGACATCTAAGCGGGCTCAGGATGAGGACAGGTCGGTCGCCTGAACCTCCTTGTCCGAAACAATAATCAGGCGACTAAACCTGTAGAGGTGTGCCGCTTGGACTTCAGGACGTGGGTTCGATTCCCACCACCTCCATCACGTCCTTCCGGCACTGATAAACGACAGCGTTGCACTCACCTGAAGCTACGCTTCCGCTTTGAAATGTGGCATAATTGGCGCCGATGTGCGCTAACCGTCGTGCTGGGACAGCTCGGTTTAACAAGACCCCGGTGGTACTGCTGGGACTAGCGGTTGCGTTCTCTCTCTCCGGCGACGTAACAATTTACGCCGTCCTACCGGTATATTACCATACGCTTGGTTTCAGTCCCATACAGGTAGGGCTGTTGCTTTCCGC
Organism: Spirochaetaceae bacterium; assembly: GCA_003556605.1. Classification (GTDB taxonomy): domain Bacteria; phylum Spirochaetota; class Spirochaetia; order DSM-27196; family SLAA01; genus B1Sed10-166. Next base: position 12,443 of record PWQX01000086.1, on the reverse strand, counting down.
AAACCGCTGGGTGCGTCTGATCAGTAATCAGGTGGCGCGTCGCGTGCTGGAGCGCGCGCAGGTACCCCGCGTATTCGCTGTGGTGCTCAGCGCCGGTGCGGCTGCTACCTTGATATACGCCGCCGCACCGCCGTTTCTGGTTTTTCTCGGCGCGCGGATGCTTTGGGGAGTGTGCTGGTCGTTTATCCGGCACACCGGCGTAATGACCTCAATCGCTTCAGGGCCGCGCCGTTACGCCGCCGGCGTTCTCGGGGTTTACAACGGAGTGGTCCAACTCGGCTTCATCGGCGGCACCCTGGCAGGTGCGCTCTTGTTCGACGCGTTCGGGTACTCAACGGCGTTTGTTGCGGCGGCGCTTGTGTCGCTGACTGCTGTTCCGCTGGACTTCGCAGGTTTTCGGCGGCTGCCGCCGGCCGGTTCAGCGGCTCGTGACGACAGGCCCGCAGAACCGGTGCGCGACCCAATGATGTTGCTGCGTGGTTTCATTACAGCCTGCGTTGGGACGGGGCTCATCATCTCCACTTTAGGCTTCACACTACGCACCCGTTTCGGATCGTCGATCGAGCTCGGCGCGCTGGTTGTCGGCATTACAACCTTGAACGGCTTCCTGATTGCACTAAACTACGTGATTAACAGCGCCGGCTCGCCGCCGCTGGGGTTCGCGATAGACCGTGTCGGACGCCGCACCGCCGAGGTTATCGCTTTTGCCGCCGGCGGCGCCGCGCTTGCGGCGGCGGCGTTTTTCTTGGCATCTCCTCTGCTCATTCCGGCAGTTGTGCTGTTCTTTGTCGCGACGGTAGTATGCAAGCTCGCGCTTATCTCGCAAGCAGGGGTTAACGGGTCGAAAAGCTTTGCACGCCTAATGACCGCGTCGGATCTCGGTGCCGCTACCGGTCCGCTCATCGGTTGGATGGCGATTGAGCGCGCCGGCTCACCAGATGTGGTGTTCGCGGTGGGCGGCGTCCTGTACCTCATCGCCACGATTTCAGCCGCCGTGAAACAGCGCCGCCCGTGAAGAGCCGCCGGCGATTCGCTCACGTGGCGGTCTACCGTCAATTCTGCGGTTGTTGCAGCATAGGTGGTTTCGTAGCAGGCCTTTCCCCGGTATACTGTTGCCTACCGCAATCGATGCAGGCTCCGAGTTATGAACAACCGCTACGAGTACATCATTAACCTCTCGCACGACTTCATCACGCTGATCGATCGGGATTACCGGTACGAGCTTGTCAACGATTCCTACTGTAGAAACATTGGACGAGATCGCGAGAGTATACTCGGAACCTCGGTTTGCGATGTTTGGGGACCCGACAGGTTTGAGTCGGCCATTAAGCCGAAACTTGACCGCTGTTTCGCCGGCGAAGAGATACACTACATCGATACATTTGCCTTTGGGTCCATGCGGCGGCACATGCACGTGTCGTTTTATCCCTACAGTGAGAACGATGGCAAGATCACACACGTGTTGGTGTTCTCGCACGATATCACCCGTCTGACGGACATTGAGTCGCGCCTTGCTGACTACGAGTACCGCGACCCGCTCACCGGTCTGTTCAATCGGCGGTCGCTGGAGATGCTCTTACGCAAAGAGATCAGCCAGGCGCAACGCAGCTCCGACGATGATCTGCGGGCGGTGTTGTTCATCAGTCTCAAGAACTTCAAGCGTGTCAACCAGACCCACGGACACAACGTCGGCGACTTACTGTTGGAGAGCACCGTCGAGCGCATCAGGGAAAACATCCGTGTTAGTGACCACCTGTGCCGCTTTGAGGGTGTCAACCTGGTGGTGGTTTTGACCAAAATTAGTCACGTCACCGATGCCGGAGTGGTAGCTCAGAAGCTGCATGACTCTATTACGGTTCCGTACCGTTTTCGGGTCACAGACGTAACTATCGGCTGCGCCATCGGCGTTAGCGTGTTTCCGGGTGACAACGACGACCCCGACCGTCTGGTGCAGTACGCCAACTCCGCCAGCGTTGAAGCCGACGCGCTCAATGAGCCTTTTCTGTACTATGACCGCAACCTGCACCAACGCTCGCTGACGCGAATGCAGTTGCACACCGAGTTGCTGCGTTCTTTTGAAGACCGGCAACTCGAGCTGTACTATCAACCGATTATTGAGCAGCGCGACAACGATTCGGTGGTGGTCGGCGCCGAGGCGCTGATTCGCTGGCATCATCCCGAGCGCGGCCTTCTTGAGCCACCGGAGTTCATCACACTGGCTGAAGAGACCGGCGTGGTCAAGGCACTCGACAAGTGGGCCTTATACGAGGTAACCCGCCTGCTCGCCCACTGGCCTAACGTGTTTATTACGGTAAACGTCAGCGCCGCACAGTTCGCCAATCACGATCTTGTTGAGGTTATTGAGGCCGCGCTGAGCCACTCCGGAAGCTTCAACCTTCGAAGGCTCAAGCTGGAGATCACCGAACGCGATTGTATGCAAGACCTTGCTGCCGCAGTTCTGACGATCGAGCGCCTGCAGCAACTCGGTGTTGAAGTCTGGATCGACGACTTCGGTATCGGCAACTCGTCGCTCGCCTACCTCAAGCAGCTTCCGGTGCAAACGCTCAAAATTGACCGCGCATTTGCCGAAGGCATAGCCGCGAGCGAAGAGGATAGCCGGTTTCTCGCGGGCATCATTGCGGGCATACACGCGCGCGGTAAATCGGTTGTCGTAGAAGGTGTGGTAGATCCCCGACAGGTAGGGATCCTGACACAGATGGGCTGCCGGCTGATGCAAGGCTTCTACTTCGGACGGCCGATGCCCGCCAACGATTTCCGAAAACTGCTCCACAGCGCGCTGTGAAACGTTTCTCAGGCAGCCCGCCAGTGCCTTGTACAGTGCCTTGTAGCGGATCGCCACTGAGCTCGCTCAATACGCACGGCCTGTTGTGCTGAGGCCGTAACGTCGGTGCTCAAGCGTGCTCTAATCAAAATAGTTGTTTTCAAGATAGATAACTTCTAGACGCCGACGCCGAGTCCGGGCAATCTGTAGCTTGACAGCCATCGATCCGGACCGCAGGATAATCGTCGGAGGAGTGACCGCAAGTTAAACCCAAGTATACTCACACGCAATTCATGAGCGTAAGAATAAGAAGGAGGAGGTGTCATGTCTAATATGGAGGGGGCTGACAAGCTAAGAGCCTATCTGCGGACCATTAGGGATGCTATGCAGGCGGCAAGCACGGTGCACTGCGTGGTAGGTAACGAATCGGCTGATCTGGACTCGATGGCGTCGGCAGTAATGCATGCGTATTCTCGGGGGAGCACAAACGCACAGAATGATGCCGCGTTCGTGCCGCTTATCAACATACCGCGAGCGGATTTTAAGCTGCGAACGGAAGCGGTATTTCTGTTCAACGAAGCAGGTGTTGAGCCCGACTTGTTGCTTTTTGCCGATGAGGTGGATCTTGCAAAACTTCACAGTGAAGGACGTTTAAAGCTATCGCTTGTGGATCATAATAAGCCTGCGGCCGCACATTCCAAGTTCGAAAGTGCAGTTGCAGAGATTGTTGATCACCATGCAGACGAAGGTTTGTATCACGATGCAGCGCTTCGAGTAATTGAGCCGGTTGGTTCTACAGCAACATTGGTCGCTGAGGCCATACTCGATGGACACGAAGACCTGCTCGACGAAGGTGCAACGAAGCTACTGCTGGGAACAATCCTATTGGATACCGTTAACCTGGATCCGGAAGCGAAGCGAGTAACCCCGAAGGACGAGCGCGTGGCAGCTAAGCTCCTGGCACTCAGCGGCGTCGATCAGCAAGAGTTGTTCGATGCCGTTCAGAGCGAGAAGTTCAATGTTTCCGCGCTGGACACCGCCGATTTATTGCGAAAAGACTACAAGGAATGGCAAATAGGGGAGTACCGTATTGGGATCAGTAGCGTTCTCCTGTCGGTAGGCGACTGGCTAAAAAAAGACCCGGCCTTGTCCGGTGCGCTTACTACATACGCCGAGGCCAGGAACTTAGATCTGCTGCTCGCGATGAACGCGTATACTGCACCCAAGTTTACCCGGGAACTGGTAGTGTACTGCCCAGATCAATCATTACGAGAAAAGGTGCTGCAGTTCTTAGAACAGAGCGAGCTGCAGTTGCAGTCTATTGACGCAGGTGACATAGACGAATCGACCGCGCTGTATTTCCAGGGAAACCCGGCTATCTCACGCAAGAAGCTGCAACCCATGCTTGCAGAGTTCTTGGTAAAGCTCTGAGTTTGACCGAGGGTGCTAAATGATCTAGAAATATGTATTGAGCTTTATAGATAATCTCTTGTTTACACCGCTATGACCTTGCGGTTACACTGGCTTCAGGTTTCAAACGGCCGCGTTTTTGTGGTTGCGGTTGTACGCGCGGCTCTCGATAAAAAGGGCGCGTTGGCTGAAGCGGTCCTGAGCGTATACCACATTAAAAGAGCGGCATATTTGGAGACGACGAGGACGTAATGAGCATAGTAGTTGAGAATGTAGAGAAAACCTTTGGCTCGGTTCGAGCTCTTCAGCCGACCAACGTCACTGTGGAAACCGGCGAGTTCGTAACTTTGCTGGGACCGTCCGGATGCGGAAAAACCACATTGTTACGTACTATCGCCGGGTTGGAAGTGCCGGATAACGGCACGATCAAGCTACTCGATCGGGTTGTGTTTTCTAAGCCACAGGGCATTGAGGTGCGGACCGAAGATCGCGGCGTGGGGATGGTCTTCCAGGACTTCGCGTTATGGCCGCATATGACCGTGTTTGAAAACGTCGCGTTCGGCCTGCGCGCTCGAAAAGATACCGCACAACTCCGAGAGCGGGTCGGCTGGGCGTTAGACCGTGTACAGCTGGGCGGCTACGACGACCGTTATCCGAAGCAGCTCTCCGGCGGTCAGCAACAGCGTGTGTCTTTTGCACGCGCTATTGTAACGGAGCCGAAGATCATTCTGCTTGACGAACCGTTAAGCGCACTTGACGCGGTGCTGCGTGAAGGTTTGCGGCTGATGCTCCGAAGCTTGGCGGACGAGCTTGGACTCACCGCGGTATACGTTACCCATGACCAGCACGAGGCAATGTCGATCTCCGACCGCATCGTCGTCATGCGCGAGGGCGTGATGCTGCAAACCGGTGCACCCGAAGATGTGTACAACAATCCGGAAGAGCTGTTCATCGCTGAGTTCGTCGGAACAACGAACTTCATCCCGAATCCTAACGGTTCCAGTGATGAGCATTTGATGACGCGTCCCGAGTTCCTGACTCTAGAGAAAGACAGCTCCGAAGACCTTGAGTTTTCCGGAACGGTTGAAATGGTTTCGTACGTGGGCGACCGGTACGAAGCTCAGCTCAGTGTAGACGATAGGCACTGGGTAGCTTACTTCGACCAGCGCCCGCGAATTGGACAGGAGTTAACGCTGTACCTTTCGCCCCGACACGTGCACACGATACGGGAGGAGGTCGGCGAAACCACTAAGGAGGGTTTAGTATGAAAGCGTCGCGTATCGTTGTAATGGTAATCGTTTTGATCGGCCTTGTCGGCGTCTTTGCGTTTACCGCGGGGGAGCCTGAGGAAAGCGTTGTGGTATACTCGGCCGGGCCGGGGGGGCTAGCCAGAAACATCGCACAAGGCTTCGAGGAGAAAACCGGGATCAACGTTGACCTCTATCAGGCGACCACCGGCGATGTCTTGGGCCGCTTAGAGGCAGAGGCGGATCGACCGCATGCGGACGTGGTGGTTCTTGCTTCATGGCCCGCAGCTTTTGCCTTGTACCAAAATGGCTGGCTGGCGCAATATGAGCCTGAGAATGCCGATAAGCTCAACGAAGGTTGGAATTACGACAACTACTTCTTTGGCTACAGCGCATCAGCGCTCGGTGTAGTGTATAACACCAATGAGGTGGATGATCCCGGCGAGGATTGGGGTGACTTTACGGACGGGCGTTTTCGCGATGTGGTCGCCATGCCCGATCCGGCGCAGTCCGGCTCGTGCCTCGATTTTGTCACCGGCTACGTGCTCAACTACGGAGACGAGGCGTGGGAGCTTTTCGAAACGCTGGCCGCCAACGGGCTTGAAGTGGCCGGTCCGAACCGTCCCGCACTCGATTCGGTTGTCACCGCCGCCAATTTCGTTGTGCTCGCCGGGGTGGACTATATGACCTACGGCGCCATGGCCGAAGGGAGCCCGGTAGACATGTTCTATCCTGAAAGCGGCACGGTGGTTAACCCGCGTCCGGCGATGATGACCAGCTGGAGCAACAACCCCGAAGGTGCACAAGCATTTCTCGACTACATGCTGTCTGATGAGGCGCAGCAGTTTGTGGCTGACGAGTACATTATTCCCGGACGCGCTGACGTGGCAGCCCATCCCGACCGGGTCGGTTATGCGGATATCCCGGTGTTGGATCTCGATTGGGACTGGATGGCCGAAAACCAAGGCGAGGTACTCACACGGTTTCAGCAGATTATTCGGTGAGCGGGTGCAGAAAAGGGAGCACTGTGCACCACAGTATGGTGATATGACGGGTTATATATACGATGAGAGCTAAGCAAACAATTCGAAGACACGGCAACACTGCTATTGCTATTGCGCTGCTGACCGTCTTGATACTCATTCCGGTGGTAATGGTGCTCCTGCGGAGTTTCACGGTTGACCGGGTTTTTCACCCGTTGAACCCCATACGAACCATACTCGAGGGCGAACTGGCTGAGGTACTGTTCAACTCTCTGCAGCTCGGGATAACGGTGGTGATTTTCACCACCGTTATCGCCGCTCCGCTGGCATACCTTACCTCGAAAACGGAGCTTGCGCGGGCACGCTGGATCGATGTGGCGCTGCTCATTCCGTTTATGACACCGCCTTACATCGCTACAATGGGCTGGATTCTGTTCATGCAACCCCGTGGGGTCGTGGAGGAATACCTGCCGTTTTTGTCTATTTTTCAACCCCTGTTTTTCTCGTTCTGGGGTGTGGCTTTCGTGATGAGTCTTAATCTGTACCCCTTCATTTATTTGGTCATCAAGAACAACCTCATCGAGATAACCGGCTCGCTCGAGGATGCCGGAGCGGTGCACGGCGGCAGCTTCTGGTACCGGATGCGCCGAATTATCCTGCCGCTCTTGTTATCGGGGTACTCCATGGGAGCCTTGCTCATTTTCGTAAAAACGCTCGCCGAGTTCGGTACGCCCGCAACTTTGGGGCGACGGGTTGGATTCTACGTTTTCACTACCGAGATCTATCAGTACACCCGCATGTTCCCGATTGACTTCGCGCGGGGGACAGCGCTCGCCTCGGTCTTGTTGATTACCTGCATGCTGATCTGGTATGTCCAGCAGCTGATTGCGAACAAATATAAGTACTCTATTGTGGGCGGCCGCAGCGGAGGCCGCAAGATGTATTCTTTGGGCAAGTTTCGATTCCTCGGGTGGGCCTACATCGGGTTGTTGTTGCTTGTTTCAATCGGCGTTCCGTATTGGTCGATCATAACCGCCTCGCTCCTGCGGTTCTGGGGAGCCGATATAACGCTTGCGAATATCACCTTCGACCACTATATCGAGCTTTTTACGCCGGGCACACTGGGCGGTAGCTCGTTATGGAACAGTGTGTATTTGTCGGTAATTGCCGCAACAATTGCAATGTTCCTCGGAACATTCTTAGGCGTGCTCATTGTGCGGAGTAGAGGATTTCTCCAACGGTTTATAGACTCCTCCAGCCTACTCTCTAATACTGTACCGCGTATTGTCATCGTTGTCGGACTCATTCTGCTGTGGAACTCTCCGTGGCTGCCCGCTACCATATATAACACAGCAGCCATGGTAGCAGTCGCTTACGTTGTCGCGTTTCTGCCGTACACAGTCCAGTACGTAAAAGCGAGCTATCAGCAGATTGATATCTCGCTGTTTCATGCCGCTCAGGTTTCGGGCGCCAAGCCCGGCTACATCAACCGGCGGATATTGTTTCCGCTTATTCGCCCCGGAATGGTCTCTGGGTGGATCATGACATTTATTATCTCGGTACGCGAATTGGTTGCTTCGATGATGATTCGTCCGCCGCACATTGAAACCTCGGCGACGTTTATCTTCAGACAGTTCGATCAGGGCGTCATTCCGTTAGGAATGGCTATGGCGTTTACTACTGTCGGGATTACCGTGGTGGTGTTGCTGATTGTACAGGGTGGCCAAAAACAGTTGGGTAATGGGTAATGGGTAATGGATTCGTCCATGCGGCAGATCCCTCCCCCTACGATCACATAATCTGACCGCGCAGTCCACAAGCCGGCACCACGAACGATAATACTGCTTGGCCTTGTCATTTCTAATTGTGAAAATTGGTTTAATGGGGCAAATTGGGAGCACTCATCCGGCAGCTCGCTCCAAGGGCGCGCTGCCGACGAGTTACTGTCAAGCTCACAATCCTTTTCGATACGCCAAAAGTTCTCTATGGCGACCAACAATCATTTTGATTGGAATGTTTTGACAATGGTATGGTACCATTCGAAGCCGGCCCCAGAAAGCTCATCTTATGCGGGCTAAGGCAAGACTCAACACAAAGGGAGGAATAGTATTATGGCTGATGTGTACGGACAGGGCAAAGCTACCAGCGCGGAGGAAGCCGCAAAAATTGTCCCGCGTGCGGAGTTTCGCGTTTTTGAAAGTGGTGTAATCGATTTAGTCAGTGAGCGAATGTGGAACGGTCGAACCGTCCTGTACAAAGCGCGGCGCATGCCGATGGAAACATACTTTCTCTCAGTGCACACCAACGAAGCCAACGTGAAAGTCCGCGAAGGGTTGCTGGACATCAAGACGAAAGTCGACGAAACACCGGATGGCTACGAGGTTTTTCAGCCCCGCGGTAAGTTTCAGTTTCCGGTAAAGAAAGATGACCTGGCAACCATTATTTCTCATCTTCAGGTAGACATGAATCTCGACCAAGCCGAGTACGACATCGACACGTTCATCTCTATGGCGAGAGAACACCGTGAGCTTGCGGTCGTTAACGTTGAAAAGATGCGTTATGGCTTCACCATCGACGAAATCATTTGCGAGTACGCCAATGTGTGGTTCAATGGTGCACTCGTGGAAACCGCTTGCGCTGAGAGCGAGGACTACAGCGGTATGAAGCAGGTAATCGAAGAACTTGGGCTGGCATCAAAGCCGAATACCAACTATCTGAGGGCAGCCAAACGCGTTGTGGGTATGGAATAGCCACGGCACCTATTATGCCGCGTCTATTAACACTGTGCGCAGGGTTATCATACGCTAGTTTTGCGTATTCTCTGCAACCAAGATCGAGGAAGAACCAAGGTCGACGAAGACAGGTAAACACTAATCAACACAGGTGACCTAATGGCAAGGAAACAGGAACCCATCAGCAAACAAGAAGCGGGGCGGGAGGGAATCGGTCGGGTATTCGGGTCGCGGACGAAAGCGCTCGAGATGGAGATCGACCAGTATTTGAGCTGCGTCGACCAGTGCGTGCTGCTGCTCGGCGAAGCGCTGAAAAAATACCTCGACGGTGATCTTGAGCGCTTTGAAGAGAAGTCGCGCGAGATCGATGAGGCTGAGAAGAGTGCGGACGAACTGCGTCGAGGAATTACACATCGAATCTATGCCGAGATGCTCATTCCCGACTCACGCGGTGACGTACTTGGTTTGATAGAAACCACCGACAACGTTCCCGATGTCGCGAAACGCGTTGTTAGCCATTTCAGCATCGAGCAGCCCGAGGTGTATCCCTTTCTGAAGCCCGATTTCGAAGAGCTCATTGAGATCTGTCTCAAGGCTGCACGCGAGCTTACTTTGGCGATAAGAGCATTCTTCCGGGAGCTCTACCGCGTTTCGGAACATCTGGAAAAAGTCCACTTCTGGGAGCATCAGGCAGATCAGGTCGAAGACCGTCTGAAGCGTAAAGCGTTTGAATCGACCGAAATCAAACAGTTCAGCAAGCGCGTACACATGCGCTACTTCGCTGAGCGCATATCGTTGCTGGCAGATGAAGCAGAGTCCGTTGCTGATCGACTGTCGATCTCAGTAATTAAGCGCAGCATCTGAGTGGAGGAGTAATGGAAATCGGCGGGCTGATATTTCTTACCAGTGGACTGTACATGGGTTGGTCACTCGGCGCCAACGATGCAGCCAATATCTTTGGTACTGCTGTCGGCACACGGATGGTGCGCTTCCGTACCGCTGCAATTATATCCGTTATTTTTATCACCGCCGGCGCCGTCGTAAGCGGCGCCGGAACGGCACACGGTTTGGGTGCACTGGGCGCGGTTAATGCGTTGCCCGGATCGTTCACGGTCTCGTTGTGCGCAGCGTTTACCGTAATGTGGATGACCAGAGCCGGACTGCCGGTTTCAACGACCCAGGCGATTGTGGGCGCAATCGTTGGGTGGAACCTGTTCTCGGGGTATCCAACCGACCAAGAGGCGTTAACGCGCATCTTGGGTACCTGGATCTCCGGACCCATCCTGGGCGCATGCATCGCATTCGTCTTGTTTTTCGTCGTTCGGTTTGCCCTGAATCGACTGAGTCTGCACCTTATCAAGCTTGACAGATACACCCGCAACGGCCTCATGATCGCGGGAGCGTTCGGTGCTTACAGCCTTGGAGCGAATAATATGGCGAATGTGGTAGGGGTGTTCATCGAAGCTTCGCCGTTCACCGACCTGTCGGTCTTCGGATTCACCTTCACCGGTACCCAGCAGCTTTTTATGATCGGCGGGCTTGCGGCGGGTCTAGGTGTGGCCACCTACTCTAAGCGGGTCATGATGACCGTCGGCTCAAACCTCTTCAAGCTGTCTCCCGTTACCGCGTTTGTCGTTATTCTTTCCACGGCCACCGTTTTGTTCTTATTTGCCTCGGAGGGACTGGCACACGCGATGGAATCTGTGGGGCTACCGTCATTCCCCTTGATCCCGGTCTCCCAGTCACAAGCTGCAGTTGGGTCCATTATTGGTATCGGTGTCGCTAAGGGGGGACGAAATCTCAACCTGAAGCTATTGCTTAATATCGTGCTCGGGTGGGTTGCGACGCCTACCGTGGCGGCCGCAATTTCTTACGTTGCGTTGTTTATTATGCAAAACGTCTTCATGCAGCAGGTTTTCACGTAGACAGCTGCGATAGGTTTCCCGGGTTGCACAGCCCGGGATTCCGGCGGCGGCGCCGTGGATTACCCATCGGGCAGTTAGGCCTCAGCGGTGCTGCCGGATACGAAATCTATAAAGGATTGCACTGCGGGGATGAGGATCCGGGCTTTCGGATAGACCATGAAGATCTCACGATTGACATTGAACCCTTGCACAGGTATCGCCCGCAACCATCCCCACGCTACCTCCCGCGAGGTTACAATCCGACTGAGCATAGCGATTCCGAGCCCGTTCATTACCAGGCGTTTGATTGATTCCGTATACAATATCTCGTGCGCCAACCTGAACTCGAGCCCAAGTTGCCGAAACCGTTTTTCTACCGCGCGCCGAGTGAGCCTGTCTTCGGGTGGAAGGATGAGCGCTTGGGTGCCAAGATCTTGTGGACGAAGCGAATCTCTGTCGGCGTACGGATGCTCACAGCCCACGACAGCCATAACAGGATCTTCAAGAAGCAACACCTCCACGAACCGGGTTTTCTTGTGAGTGCCGCCGGCCCGCCCCAGTATCCCGACATCAACTTCACCGCCGACAAGCATTTGCTCTATCTGATACGCGTCGTCCACCGTGAGAACAACGTTGACCTGAGCGTTCTGCCGGTGGAACTCGCCGATCAATTCAGGCACTAGATGGATTCCCGGCAGACTGCTGGCTCCAACGCGAACACAATGGCTTTCAATGTCCGCTGCCTCCGTGACCGCTTTGCGAGACTCCTCAAACAGATCCAACAACTGCTGCGCGTACGGCAGCAACCGAATCCCGGCTTCAGTAAGCTCCAGGTTCTGCCCTACTCTCTGGAACAGACGACTGCCGTACGTGTTCTCCAACTCTCGAATTTGTGCGCTCACCGCCGGTTGAGTATAGTGAAGTTTCTCCGCCGCCTTACTGATGTTTTTGAGCGAAGCAACCATGTGAAATGCTTTGAACTTCACGACATCCATAGTTTAGAAACTCTGAGGGTAGGATATACTGTTAGACGGAAACCGACAATGAATAATTTCCCGTTTCCTGCAGCCTTTATCCTCCGGTTTGTGCTTCTTGCTTATGCAAAACCCTGAGTTCCGGCTTCGTCACCTCTTAGTGCCGTTCTATATCCCGGGTTTTCTGTGGGCCGCCGGAGCAGGGGCCATCCTTCCCGTTCTCCCGCTCTACATCCGCGCGTTGGGCGCTGATTTACCGCTCACCGGAATCGTCATGTCGATGTTCGCACTCGGCGCACTTACCGGAAACGTTCCAGCTAGCATTGTCATTGCGCGTTTCGGAAAACGGCGCACGATGATCGGCGCGATAAGCGCGGAAGTGGCGCTCGCAGCCGCTGCCGCAGTGGTTGT
>PWQX01000151.1 GCA_003556605.1 Spirochaetaceae bacterium | reverse complement strand
GACGCTTATCCCGCCGTACTCGGCGGCAGGGGGATTAAACCCAACCGCCCTGATCTCGTATCCGGTTTTCGTTTTCCAGAGGATTACGTAGACAATAACGATAGCGACGACAGCCAGGATGATACCGCTGTTCAGTCTCGTCGGGAGGAATATCCGTTCCAGAGCTGCAGAAGGGAACACGCGATCAGTCTCGGGCGCCCACCTGCCGCCGTGGAACGGTCCTGTCACCAGAAAATCGGTGAGGTAATAGGCGACGAAGTTCATCATGATGGTGTTGATGACCTCATGCACTCCGAGCTTTGCTTTGAGAATGCCCGGAACCGCAGCCCAAATGCCGCCGGCCGCCATCCCTGCTCCCACAGCCATGGGAAGATGAATCACCCGGGGCAGATCACCGAAACTCACGCCGACGATAGCCGCGACAATAGCACCCACGTACAGTTGCCCCTCGGCTCCGATATTGAACAGCCCGCAGCGAAAAGCAAACGCAACGCCCAGGCCGGTGAAAATGAGCGGAGTCGCGCGTTGGAGGGTCGTCGCGATACTTCGCACGCTGCCGAACGACTCGACGAACAGCACCCTATACGCTGTGATCGGGTTTTCTCCCGCGATCAGCACAAACACTGAACCTACGAGCAGCGCGAGCACAACCGACCCTACCGGAACAAGGAGATTCCGGGAACTGAGACTACTCTGCCGTAACTCCACTTTCCATCGCTCCTGTAGGCTGCTGCGGGCCTGTAGCATGCTGCGGGTCGCCCCCCAGCATGAGGTAGCCCAAGCGTCGCTCATCGGCCTCCTCGGCAGACAGAACCGCCACGATCCGACCGTCGAAGATCACAGCGATCCGATCGCTGAGCGACATTATTTCATCGAGCTCAGCCGAGACCAGCAGCACGCCGGTACCCTGGTCGCGCTGCCGGATGATCTCCTGATGGATGAACTCTATCGCTCCGATATCGAGACCGCGGGTAGGCTGAGAGCAAACCAGGAACTCGGGGCTGCGGGAGAACTCGCGAGCCACCACCGCCTTCTGTTGGTTCCCGCCGGAAAGAGTGCGAATAACCTGCGAGGGATTCGGCGGCCTGATATCATAATCCCGGACGAGCTTCTCAGCGTGTTCCTTGATCTGCCTGTCGTTGCGAAACAGATAGCACTCAACAAAGGGCGGATCGGAATGCAGCCCGAGGATCAGATTATCGGCGACGGTATACTCAAGGATCAGGCCGCGCTTGTGCCGGTCCTCCGGAATATAGCTGACTTTGCGCCGCTTGATCTTCATCGGGCTGAGGCCCTGAATAGGCTCGCCGTGGAGCATCACCGTACCCGCTTCGGGCATCGTAAGCCCGGTTATTGCCTCCACAAGCTCCTGCTGACCGTTGCCTTCAACGCCAGCTATCCCCAATACCTCGCCCCGCTTGATTTCGAGCGAAATATCCTTCACAGCCGGCATTCCCCTGCGGTCTCGGACATGCAGGCCCACAACCGATGCGACCGTGTCCGCAGGCTTCGCGGGCTCCTTCTCAACGCGCAGAAGCACTTCACGCCCGACCATCATCTCCGCAAGCTCCTTTTGACCGGTTTCGGCGGTGTTGCGGGTTCCGACGAGCTTACCTCGCCGCAGCACGCTCACGCGGTCGGAAATCGCCAGCACCTCTTTGATCTTGTGAGTAATGAAGACGATCGTCGTGCCCTGTTCGCGCAGATTGTTCATCACCTGAAACAGCTCTTCGGTTTCCTGCGGCGTAAGCACCGCGGTAGGCTCGTCGAGAATGAGGACTTCCGCCTGTCGGTACAGAGCTTTGAGAATTTCCACGCGTTGCTCCTGACCGACCGAGATATCGGTGACCTTCGCACGTGGGTCGACGCGCAGCCCATACGCTGCCGCCAGCTCCTCGACTTCCTTGGCCGCGCGCCTGTAGTCTACAAAGCCCCACTTATGCGGCTCGGAGTGGAGTATTACGTTCTCCGCAACCGTGAGGGTTTCCACCAGCATAAAATGCTGGAATACCATGCCCAAACCCAGCGAGATTGCAATCCGGGGCTCACTTATTTCCGCTCGTTTGCCGTGGAGAATGATCTCGCCCCCGTCGGCATGATACAGACCGTATACGATATTCATCAGCGTCGACTTACCCGACCCGTTTTCGCCGACGAGGGCGTGGATTTCGCCTTTTCTGATCCCGAGGCTGATATCGTCATTGGCGATTACGCCGGGGAAACGCTTGGTAATGTGGCTGAGCTCGAGAATATTCTCCACCGCCGCACTCCCTGGATGTAACTGCGTACTTGGTACTGACAAGGCTCACGGCGACCGCAGCGCCGGTGGACACGGCCTACGACGCTGCGGCGCACTACGATACTTCTCTTTACACGGCGCGGCAGGGCACGGCACGGAGGAGCCGTTCGTGCCGCTTCCGCTACTCAGTCATGGGCACTGACGACGTTGATCGTTCCGTCTATGATCTGCGCCTTGATCTCATCAAGACGGTCAAGGACCTCCTGAGGAATGACATCCCGGGTATATTCGAAATCGGTAGTGCCGACGCCTTCGTCGGCCACGCCGAACTCGTGGACACCGGGTCGGAATTCACCGTCGACAAGGTCTGCGACGGTATCGTAGACGGCAACGTCAACGCGCTTCAGCATTGAAGTCAGAATGTAGCCGGGAGCTATATGGTCCTGGTTCGAGTCGACTCCAATCGCATAGAAACCCAGCTCCTCGGCAGCTTCGAAGACCCCCATACCCGTGCCTCCGGCCGCGTGGTAGATGATGTCGGCACCGCGACCTTCCTGACTTATCGCAAGCTCCTTCCCGCGGCCCGGGTCGCCGAAATCTCCGGCGTAATTGATCAGTACCTCAAGGTCCGAGTCAACATAGTCCACGCCCTGCTCGTAGCCGATCTGGAAGTTGTGGATAACCGGGACCTCCATCCCGCCGACAAACCCAACGGTGCCGGTTTCGGTCATCATTGCAGCCAGAGCTCCGACGAGAAACGAACCTTCGTGTTCCTTGAAAATCAGCGAAGCGACGTTCGGCGCATCAACCACGGAATCGACAATCGCAAGCTTGGCATCCGGGTAGTCGGCCGCTACGGCTTCTAGCCCCGACTCCTGGAGAAACCCGATTGCGATCACCAGATCGTAGCCTGCCTCGACGAACGAGCGCTGATGATCCTCCATCTCCGCCACATCGTCAGGCTCCACGTAATCGAACGTGACCCCGAACGTATCAACCGCCCTCTGCAGACCGGCGTAGGCCGCATCATTGAACGACTCATCGCCGAGGCCGCCAATCGAGAACACTACTCCAACCCGGAGTACATCCTCATCTACGGGCTCTTCCGCGGCACCGGCCGCGAAAACCGAAAATGCGACCACCGCGACAAGAACCAGCGCACTCACCAGTGCTATAAGTTTGCGCATTGTTACTGACCTCCTTTACCAATTTCCTTTACCTTCTGTTACCGTCCCCGGTATTGCTATCGTACACCCGAAACAGTGTAGCTGCAACTCGAACAACCGAGGAACCGTGACCTACCTCGGGCGGCCCGGCCGGTCTTGCCTACACAAACGGGGTGCAATTACGACGCTTGCGCTTAACCGTTCCGCCGTGACAGCGTGATCCGTGCGCGTTCTTCCAGTTTTGCTTGGATTCCGCTCGCCCGAGCCAGCGCTTCGGCTGCCCGCGGGAACAGCTCGCCCAAGACCACGAACGGGCGTGCCGGGCCGGGGGTGACCAGCACCTCAGGTGCTCCTCGAATCACGCGGCGCACCGCCGCGGCGACGCTTCGCGGCGAGACCTCACGCATCACCAGCGGAGCCTTGATGCCGATCCCCGCCCAGAGTCCGGTTTCCGAGACGAACCCGGGGCAGACGACTCCGGCATGAACACCGGTTCCACGCAGCTCAGCGCGCAGGCT
>PWQX01000234.1 GCA_003556605.1 Spirochaetaceae bacterium | reverse complement strand
CATCAAACTTCGCCCGGTCACCATCAGCTTTGTCGGCTCCGGCGGGCCGAATTCGCGCGGTGCGGTTGCGGTGCGCGAGGCGGCTGCGGCGCACGGCCTGAGTGACCGCGTTACGCTCAGGTATTCGCTCCCGCATGAAGAGATGAACGCGGTATACGCTTCGCACGACGTGTTGGTGCTCCCCTCGCGCGGCGAGCCGTTCGGGATGGTGGTGCTCGAGGCGATGGCAAACGGCCTGCCGGTGGTCTGTAGCGATACCGTTTGGTCCAAGTGCTGCCTGGTCGACGGTGAGAGCGGGCTTATTTTTCCAACCGAGGAGCTCGACGGGTTGCGCCTGCGGCTGGAAGCACTCTGCAACCACCCCGAACGAATCGGCGCGATGGGCGCCGCGGCGCGTCGCCGCGTTGAGAACCACTACACGCTCGGGGCCTGGGCCGACGCGTTTGAAGAGCTGGTGCCCGGAGCCGCTGCAGGCTCTCTTCGCGGTGCGGCCGGCGGCAAGGCCGGGGTTGGCTGAGCGGTGGCCGAAATTGTGTATGTCGCCGGCTACGGGCACAGCGGCTCCACCGTGCTCGGGATAGTGCTCGGGAACGCGCACGGGGCGCTTAATCTCGGCGAAGTTGCGATGCTCGAGCGTGACCCTTCCGTGCTCAGCCGCTCACGCCCCGCCGCCGCCCCTCGCTGGGCGTCCTTGCGCACGCAGCTTGCCGATGAGCTTTCCCGGGCGGCTTCTTATAAGCCGGGTGGCAAGCCGGGTGGTAAGCCGGGGAGTCCGCGCGGGTATGCGTCGGTCCGGAATGCTTTTTTCAGCACGGTTGAGCGCGAGGCCGGTTGCGGGCTGCTCGTAGACAGCTCGAAGACACCGGTAGCGGGGCTATTGCGGCCGCGCGCGCTGCGCGGCGAGGGCCACCGGGTGCTGGTTGTGCACTTAGTCCGCGATCCGCGCGCGGTACTGTACTCCCTTTACCGAAAGGCGACCCGCGGCCAGCGCCGGTTTACCGGTTTCAAGGTGCTCATCGGTTGGATCGCGAGCAATATCGGGACCGCAGTGCTGTACGGCGGCACGCCAAGCGCCGTGGTCTCATACGAAGCGTTCGTCACTCGTCCGGGTGAGGTGCTCGATGCGCTCTCCTCCCGCTTGGGCGTTGATTTCTCGGCCGCGCGAGACGCGCTTGTCGCCGAAAAGCCGCTTGACCCGGGATTTCAGATCAACGGCAACCGCATGAGCCGTGCCGAAGTCATCGCGCTCAAGCCCGACTTTGCCTGGCAAAGCAGGGCGCCCCGCCGGGTGCGCGTTCTCGGCGCGCTCGGCCTTCCGCTCTATCGCTTTCTCACCCGCCGCTCGTTGTAGCCCGCTACTGCGGAAAGCCGCGCGGGCGTTCATGCTTACCCCGCCTTCGGATTAATCCCACCCGTACCGCCCAGTTTATCACTCGCCACAGCAGACCGAACCCGCGGTGACGCAGGTCGGGCTGCACCCACGCAACCTCGCCGTGTTCCAGCAGGTCGCTCACGAGTTTGTCGCGCCGGCGCCAGTGTCCGCCTTGCCCCACCAGCCCGTGCTCGTCTTTTGAGGATTTCACGCGTTTCTTGATTCCCGCCGGAAGCACGTGGTGCCCTCGCGAGCGCGAGGTCTTGAGGCTCACCCAGATATCGTCGCCGCGCCCGTCGTAGTAGCGGTTGTACAGCGGCACCCGCTGCAGCAGCGAAGCGTGCATAAACATGAAGCGCCCCTTTACCACGTCGGTGAAGACGTCGCGGTCGGCTTGCGGGGCGTCGGCGTTGCCGTGCGAATAGTACTGCGGCCCTGCGCCTATCGTCATACCGCTGCGGCCGAGGATACGCTCGTCGTTGTAAGCGCGGCTCGCGGCGATGCAGCGGGCTGTGAGCTCGGGGTCGGTCGGAATGAGGTCGTCGTCCATGACCGCGATGTACTCACGGCCGAGCAGCGCCGCGACGTGCCAGCGCGGCAGGCAGATCAGGTTTTCGGGGCTGTGGAAGAGGTAGTCGGCCTCTTCGAAACGCTCGGCAGGGTCGCCGTTGTTCCAGACCGCGATGCGAACCGCCACGCTCTGCTGCCGCCAGGCCGCAATCGCGCGGCGGAGGTTCTCGGGACGCTTGTAGTTCAAGAGGCAAACGAGCACATCGTGCTCGCTGCCTTTGGTGCCGCTCATTGGGGTACTCTCTTATCTGCCGGCTCCGCGGCCGGTGCGCGGGCCGTTAGCATCGAGACAGCATTCTTGACGAAGCCGGGTGTTGCTTTCATAGTGTGGTCCGCGAGTTTAGCCTGCGAGTATAACCGGAGGTAACAGTAAGGTGAAGCCGTTATCAGCCCGCATTCAAAAGCGCCTCGGCAACTTCAGAATTCGTCTGCACCCGCTCGGGCGTGAGATCGGCCGGCACGTGCGCGCGAACTCGATCATCAAGCGCGCGGCGGTCTCTAACGAGCACCGCTACTGCTATTTCCGAATCCCTAAGTGCGCCAACTCCACGATCGTGAAGACGCTCGCGCATCATGACCCCGGGATGAGGGTAAGCGCCGACGACCCGAAAGGCCGCCGAAGCAAGAAGCGGTTCACGCACCTGCTCAAGGCTGAAGCCACGGGGCTCGACGATCTGCAGCGGCGGTTCTACTTGTTTACGTTTGTGCGAAATCCTTACTCGCGTCTGCTCTCGGCCTATCTCGACAAGCTCGGCCGCACCGGCGGCACCTACGACTTCGTACGCCGCGCGCTCGGCATGCGCCCGGGCGAACCGGTTCCGTTTGAGCGCTTCATCACCTATCTGGAACGGGGCGGGCTCTACAAGAACCCGCACTGGGCACCGCAGCGCAGCGTGCTCCCGATTCGCCCGGCGCGGCTGCATTTCATCGGCGGTATTGAAACCCTCGAGGACGGCCTCAAGACCGTGATCGAGCGGGTGTACGGCCCCGGAAGCTTTCAGGGCCTGCAGGAGCGCACCGCCAACCGCCAGGAGGCCGCCGCCAAGCTGCGCGAGTACTACACCCCGGAGCTCGCCTCGCGCGTGTACACCCTATACCGCGGCGACTTCGAGGCCTTCGGTTACCCGCGCGGGCTCACCGGCACCTAGCGCGGCGGTCCGTCCGCGGGCGGAGGGCCGCCAGGCGATGCGCCAGCGGTAAGCTCCGCCACCAGCGCGCGATACGCGGCGGTGATGATCCGCACGTCGTACTCGCGCTCCATCTTGGCGCGCCCGGCGCGGCCCATCTCGGCGCGTTCGGCGGCGCCGATTGCGATCATCGCTTCCATCGCCCGCGCAAGGTCGGCTGCGTCGCGCGGGCGGCACAACAGCCCGGTGACCCCGTGGTCCACCGGTTCGCGGCAGCCGATGCTGTCGGCCGCGATCACCGGCCTCGCGCTCGCTGCGGCTTCCAGCAGGCTGCGCGGGGTGCCCTCGCGGTAGTACGACGGCAACACCACGCAGTCGGCCGCGGCGATAAACGGCCGCACGTCGTCCTGCCTGCCCACCCACTCAAGCACGCCCTCCGACTCCCACCCGCGGATCGCCTCTTCAGGCACCGCGCGCGGGTTGTTCCCGTCCACAAATCCCACCAGCTGAAACTCAGCCTGCCGGTAGCGTGCGCGCACCGCGCGCGCCGCCTCGGCAAACTCCCCAACCCCCTTATCCCACAACAACCTCGCGATCAACACGAACCGCACCCGGCCGTCGCCGCCGGCGGCCGGGGTGGGCTCGTCGGCGTCCGGGCAATCGGCGCCGCTTGCCTGCGGCGTGAAGCGCTCGAGGTCTATCCCCGAACCCGGCAGGAGCTCAGCCTGCGCGGGCCGGCAGATGCCCGCCTCAATGAACAGCTGCATGTCGTCGCGGTTCTGGAAGAACACGCGCGCCGCCGAGCGCTGCGAAGCGCGGTAGAGCAGCTTGACTATGCGGCTGAGGAGGCGGCTGAGGAGCCCGCTTGGCACAAAGGCGTTGCCGAGCCCGGCGATGTTGCTGATGCTCGGGATGCCGAGCGCGCGGGCGCAGAGCGAGCCGTAGATGTTGGGCTTCGGCGTGTAGTGCAGAATCGCGTCCGGCTGCAGCCTGCGGTAGGTGCGGTAGAAGCGCCACAGCGCCGCGAGCTCAGTCACGGGGTTGGTACTCTTGTTGTTGAGCTTTAGCGGCACAAAATCGCAGCCGAGCGCGCGGATCTTGGAAGCGAACGGGTCGGCCGGCGCCACCACCGTTACCCCATAGCCTTGCGAGAGCAGCATTTGCAGCACCGCACCCTGAAAGCTGTAGGCGTACCAGGCGGTGTTTGCACTCACCACCACCCGCGGCCCCGCGGCCGAGCTCCGGCTGCCCTTGGGGGCATGGCCTGGGTTCGCTTTGAGTTCGGCGCCCGGTTCGGGGCTGGGGCTGCGGCTTGGGTTTAGCTCGTTCGCTTCGGGGTCCATCGGTGTTCTCCTCTGCATAGTCGATTCGCATCGATTGAGTCAACACGCGCGCGCCGGGTATACTCGGCGGGGCATGAGGGACTGCGCATGATCTACGTCATCGGCGGCTCGGGGTTTATCGGTACCCGCCTGTGCCGCCGCCTTCACGAGGCGGGAACGCCGTTTACCATTATCGATAAGGCGCCGAGCGCCGCCTTCCCGGAGCACCTGCATCCGGCCGACGTGCGCGACCTGAGCGCGCTGCGCGAAGCGTTCGCACAGGCGCGGGGCGGGGAGGGCGCGGTGGCCGCGCGGGACGCCGCGGCGGGCGGCCCGGCGGGGGATGCGGCTGCGGGAGGTGGGGAGCCGGCGATCGTGAACCTCGCGGCCGAGCACCGCGACGACGTGCGCCCGCGCTCGCTCTACGACGAGGTCAACATTGAAGGCGCCGGGAGCGTCTGCCGCGTTGCGCGCGAGCTCGGTATCGCGCGGCTGGTGTTTACGAGCACCGTCGCGGTGTACGGCTTCGCCCCGGCCGGGACCGGCGAGCACGGCGAGATCGCCTACTTCAACGACTACGGACGCACCAAATGGCGCGCCGAGCAAGTATACCGCGCCTGGCAGGCCGAGCACCGCGCGCGGCGCAGCCTCGTGATCGTGCGGCCCACCGTGGTGTTCGGCGAGCGCAACCGCGGCAACGTCTACAACCTGCTGAATCAAATCGCCTCGGGGCGCTTTGTGATGGTAGGAACCGGCCGCAACCGTAAATCGATGGCCTACGTGGAGAACGTCGCGGCGTTTCTGCAGCACGCGCTCGGGTTCGGCCCGGGGGTACACCTCTACAACTACGTCGACAAACCCGACCTCGATATGAACACCTTGGTCGCCGCGGTGCGCGCGGAGCTCGGGCGGCCCGCCCGGGTGGGCCTGCAACTGCCCTATCCGCTGGGGCTCGCGCTCGGCTACGCAGCCGACGCGGTTGCGGCGCTCACGCGGCGCAGCCTGCCGCTGAGCAGTATCCGCGTGAAGAAGTTCTGCGCCACTACCGAGTTCGCGAGCGCGGCAGCCGAAAGCGGGTTCGCCGCGCCGGTGGAGCTGCTCGAGGCGCTCAGGCGCACCGTGCGCTACGAGTTCGGCCGCCGCGGCGCCGACGCCGAAGGTCCGCTTTTCTTCAGCGAGTAGGGCGCGCGGCGCGCGCTGCCGCGCCCGCTGCCGCGCCGGAGGCGGCGGCGACCTCGGCGTGGAGCCGCCGGTAGCGGTCGGCGACGGCCGGTATGGAGTACTCGCGCTGCATGCGCTCGCGCGCCGCGCGGCCGCGTGCCGCACGCCGTTCGGCGGGCTCATCCGCGAGCGCCCTGAGCGCCTCGGCGAGCGCTTCCGGCGAGCGCGGCGGGACCACCAGTCCGGCCCCGCCGGCGATGCGCTCGGCATCGCCAACCTTCGTTGCCACGCACGGCACCCCGAGCGAAAGCGCCTCGCCGAGCACGTTCGAGAAGCCCTCGCCGTAGGCCGAGGAGACGCAGACGATATCGGCGGCGTTGAGGAGCGCCTCGGCGTCGTCGCGCTCGCCGAGGAGCAGAACGCGCGGCCGCGTCTCGGCGGTGAAGCGCTCGGCGAGCAGGCGAGCGAACAGCGGCGTCTCGGCGCCGACGCCGGAGCCGGCAAGCACAATGACGTAACGCCGGTCGGGGGCGAGGCGCGCGGCCGCCTCGAGAAAGCCGGCGTGATCCTTCATGGGGTGAAAGCGCGCGAGGTGGAGCACCGCAATCTGGTTATCGGCTATCTCGAGCGCTCGGCGCGTGGCGCTGCGAAGCTCGGGGTTCGGGCGCAGGCGCTCGAGGTCAAAGCCGTTGGGGATCACCTCGGTGGCCGCCTCGCGGTAGCCGAGCGCGTGATGCTCTTCGGCGGCGGTGTAGGAGTTGTAGACGATGCGTTTCGGGCGCTGGGAGAGCCGCGCGGCGAGGCGAATGACCGCCCGCGTTGTGCGTTTCTCGTCCGAGAGCGACTGCACCGAGTGGCGGATATTCCAGATGAGCGGAAGGTCGAGCCGCCCCAGGCGCGCTGCCACGGCCGCAAGCACCCCGGCGTGGTACATCCAGCAGTGCACAACATCGGGCCGGTGGCGAGCAATCGCCTTCCTGAGCCTGCCGAGCCCCGCGAGCGCTGCCGGGCCCGCGCGCATGCCGAGATCCTCAACCGGCACGCCGAGCGCGGCAATCTTCTCGGCGAACACGCCCCCCGGGGTCAACGAAACCACCGCGGCCGTCTCGCCCCGGAACCCATCGGTCTCAAGCAGCTTGTAGAGCATGTGCTCGGCCCCGCCGCGTTGCAGTCCGGTAATCAGGTGCAGCACTCGCATACCCCGCAGTCTACCCCACCGCCGCCGATGTGTCACACTGCCTGAACTGCCACGTCGAACGACTTGGCTGTTACAGCGCAGCGCCCCCCTTGAAGCTCGGTCGTAACCTCACTAAGCTCAACAGTCGTTGTGCGAACTGCAATCGTGCTGTCTTCTTTAGCCGGCGGCGGCGCTGCGCGTGTGGCTACCGCGATGGCCAACTTCTGGGCCCGCGCGGGTCGCGACGTCGCGGTCATAGTGCCGGAGGATCGCGAATCGGCCTTTTTCGAGCTGCATCCCGAGGTGCTGCACCTCGGCCTGGCCGGCTGGGGGCGTCTCGGCCGCCGGCTGCGCGAACGCTTGTCCGACCTTGGCGTGGACGCCGTGCTTGCAATTGCCGACGGCGGCGGTGCCGCGGCGGAAGCGGCGGCCGCCGGACGCGCGCTGCATCTTCCTACGGTGCTCGCCTCCGGCAACACACCGGCTGCAACCGCCTCAGCGCGCGGCTGGAGAGGGCTGCGCGCCTACCGCCGGGCGGTGCGGCGCGCGCCGTTGAACGTGGTGCCGTGCGAGCGTGCTGCGGCCGAGCTTCGGAGTCTGGTTCCCGCCGTGCGTAAACTGGAAATCGTTCCGAGCTTCGCTCCCGCCGGAAGCACTCGCGCTAACATCCCGGGCGCCGCCTCCGGCCCGGCGGTCGCGCGGTCGCCGGAGGCGCAGATTCTCGCGGTGGGATCCCTCGAGCCGCACAACGGGTTTGAACTGTTGCTGCGCGCGTTTGCGCGCATTCGCGCTGAGTTTCCCGAGTGGGGGGTTCGCATCGTCGGAGGAGGGTCTGAGGAGGCGGCGCTGGGAACGCTCGCCGCCGAACTGGGCATAGAGCACGCGGTTGAGCTCACCGGCGTGGTGGAAGATACCATGCCCTACTACCGGACCGCCGAGATCTTCGCGCTGCCGGCGCGCCGCAAGGCCTTCCCGAACACCCTGCTCGAGGCAATGCAGAGCGGGCTTCCATGCGTCGCCTACGATTGCCCGGCCGGCCCGCGCGAGATTATCGGGCACCGCGCATCGGGTATTGTCGTGCCGCCGCACAGTACCGACCTCTTTGCCGAGGCGCTGGCCGAGCTTATCAGGGACTCTCGCCTGCGCAAGCGCTTCGGAGCGCGGGGACGCGAGCTCGCCGAGCGCCATAGCCCGAGTGCGATAATGCCGCTATGGGAACGCATGCTGAGCTCAGCCCGAGCGCGGAGCAAATGAGCCGACGGCACACAGCCGGATGGCTATAACCACTCTATCGCGCCGAAGCGCATCCCGCGTGAGCGCGGAAAGCGGTGCACATGCGCGCGCACGCGCCGGTCACCCTCCAGCTCCATGTGACTCATGCGAAAGCGCAGGAAAGCCCGCCGGGCGCGCACGCCGAACCCGTCGGCAAACAGGTGGTCTTCAACCGTCGCGAAGCCGAAATGGGTTTCCATGTCGAAGTAGGCCACGTCGAGGAAATCAGTGTGCTCCTCCCTCAGGTATACTTCAAACGGCGCCTGACTGCCCCAGAAAACCGTCCCGAGCTCAACGCGCTCGATCTTTGCTACCGGAAGGAGTACGTCAATCTGCTCATCGCCGAGCCGAAACGTCGATTCCGCAAGCCGCAGATCGGTGCCGCTAATCTCCGCCCGCGCTCCGGTGTTCTTGAGGTACATCACCATCTCGTTGAGCACCTCGAAGATCATGTAGCCACCGTCGGCGCCGTAGGCCATGAGATCGTGGACCTGTTCGGTGGTCAGCCGCTGAGTGGTACGCATGTTGGGGTGCAGATCGGCAAGCACCGCATCCACCGAGGCCGGCCCTTTCCGTACCGGATTGCGCTCCGCACCGTTGGCCGCAGCGGCCGCCGGAATGATCAGGAGAGTCGCGACGGTAAGGAGTGTACAGCCCAGCACCGCTATTCTTCGTACGTCTTGTTTCATCTGCGCCCTAATTATAGCTCAGTACGCGAGCGAAAATCCGACTCTGCCGAAGTGCCGGGCCCCGTGATTGCCCGCTTCCGGCGTAGGGCGGTTCAGACGTTCGCCCCGCGGGTCGCCGAGCTGCACCACCTCACCTTCACCGCGCGGACGGCGGTCCCAACCGTACTCGAAGGTGTAGCCGAAATCGAAGGTTAGCGCACCGGGGTTGCCGGTAGTGGCGGTGAACCACTCCACGCTGACGGGGAAGGTGATCTCAGTGTCGAATCCCAGCTGGATGATCCGCTCGATGGTATCCTGGGTGAGGAACTCCAGATTGTCGAACAGATGCTCTCCTCCCCTGACGTACCCGGAATCGTAGACGCTTCCGTCAGAGGTGCCGACGTTTTCCAGGTTCACCTCGTCGTAGACATCGTCTCCGGGAGTGGCGTTGGCGTGCCGCAGGAATGCGCTGTGCAGGTTTATCGTTACGAAACGGTTCGGCCGCAGCCTGCCTTGCAGTCGAATACGGTCGGAGTTGGGGTCCATATCCGCGAGCGACTGCCCGTGGTGCGTGTAGTTCTGATAATTGTACTCAGGCGATTCGAACCATACGTCGTCGTGATCATCGTACTGGAAGCGCGTGCCGTCGCCGGGGCTTTCGCGGCGATGGGTATAGGTGTACGGCAGGACGAAGGTGTAGTCGGCGCTCACGCGTTCAAGCACTTCCCGGAACGGTGTCCAGCGCACCCCGGTCTGAGCTGCGGCTTTGTAGCGCGTGTCGAAATTAAAGCGCGCCAGATCGTTAAAACTGGTATCGCCGACATACAGGGTGGCCGAAGCGGCGAAGTCATACGGCAAACGAGCGTTTGCACCCAGCCCGATGAATGCGGTGTCGCGTTGGCCGTAGTAGATCTGATTGTATATGAGCACCGAAGTAGGGACTAGATACACCGGATCAAACCGCTGGCCATAGGTGATGCTTTCGTGCAGGCTGAAGTCCAACCAATCGGTAAGATGGAACGTGAGCCCGTGCAGCACCAGAAACTTATTCGGCCTCACCGTGCGAGTGTCCGCCCGGTGATCGCGCGCGGTACCGTCGTCCTTTGTTGCGGTAAGCGACATCATGAGGTGCTGATAGGTAAAGCGGTTCGAACGATAGGTAAACGAGTAATGTCCCGCGTGCGGAGCGCCGGGAGTTAGAATGACACCTGAATCGTAAAACGGGCCGTAGCTGCCGCGCGTTAACCCCGCCTGAAGGTAGACGCTGTCGCTGCCGAACGCGGCCACGCCCTGAACGCTTGGGGTCAGCAGGTACTCGCGCCCCAGGGCTCCTATACGGCTGTCGTCACGAAAATAGTCGTAATCGCCGCGCATAGCGCGCGGGTAGGCATCGTCTGCGACCTCGGGCTCGTCGATCAGGTACATGCCGATGCGACCGGACATCGAAAGATTGTCCCTCAGATAGCCTGTCGATTGCACCGCGCCGCCGGTCGCACCGAAATACTCACCCCCCGGCGAGAACTCACTGAGATGCTCACCGCGCAGCTGAATGCCAGGCTCGCGGTCGATGTGGCGCAGGAACTCCTCGGCGCGTGCGGCCTGCCGGCGCGGAGCACGTGCGATCACGTCCTCGAGCGCATCCTGGATGACCTGCAGCGGGTAGGGACGCAGGTACGGCAGCGGCCGCCTGAGATAGCCGCGGTCCTCCCACATCTGGAGGTACTCGTAGATCTCGTCATCAAGATCGGTGGCGACGCGCGGGCGATGCATCTCCGCCGGGAAGAACCCGCCGTCTTCATTTGCCTCCGGCGGCGTTGCCGCAAGGGGCGCCGTAAGGGTCAGCGCCACGAATGCAGCGAAGATCGCACGAGGAGCAAAGATCGTATGCAGATTGTGTCCTGAGTTCGTTCTCATCCGTCTGTAGCCTCCGAGTGGCGCGTATTATATCCCCGGCGGGTAGACCGCGTCGAGCTTGCCCGCTACAAGCCGCCTTGCGTTAGCACGATGGCCGCCGTTTTGAGCAGAACCTTGGTGTCCAGGATGATCGAAGCATTCTTCACGTAGTACAGATCGTACATCAGTTTCACTCCGGCGTCCTCTTCGTTTGACCCGTAGCGATACTGCACCTGCGCCCAGCCGCTGAGCCCGGGTTTGACCATGTGCCGCAGGCGGTAATGAGGGATGGTTTTCGTGAGCTCCCGCACGAACTCAGGACGCTCGGGTCGCGGACCGACGAGGCTCATTTCGCCGCGCAGTATGTTGTACAGCTGCGGAAGCTCGTCGAGCCGGCTCCTGCGGATGAACTGACCCACGCGGGTAACGCGCGGGTCGCCGGTGCTCGCCCACTGCGGACCGTTGAGCTCGGCGTCCGGCACCATCGATCGGAACTTGTAGATCGTAAACGGCTGTTCGTTTTTGCCGAGTCGAGTCTGCGAATATATCACCGGCCCGCGCCCGGATATCCGCACCGCGAGCGCGGTGAACAGCGCAAGAGGAATCGCCGCCGGCAGTAGCAATAGTGTGACGACGATGTCGAAGCCGCGTTTGACTACATCCGAAGCGCGGCTGAGGCGCCGGTTGATGTTCTCGAGGAACCAGGTCTCATGCGCCGAAAAGACCGGAATCGACTGATCGAAGTCTTCCCAGAACGTCGTGAGCCGGAAGAAATACACCCCCAGCGGAATAAGCTGATACAGAATCTTGTACAGCGCGACGAAGTTGTGGTCGCTCACCACTACCGTATGCACCTGCTTGCGCTCAACGAGTGCCCTGATCTCGTCAGGCTGACGCAAGAGCTTCGTGTTATGCGCGTTCAGAATCTCCTCGGGAACCGGCGAGCCGTTGTCCTCCACGATTCCCACGATGCGATATCCCATTCGCGCGTCGGCAATCAGCTTCCGGGCGATCTCGAGTGACTGTTTGTCGGAGCCCACCAGCAGTACCGGCCGGTGTATGCCCAACTGGTCGAGCGTTCGGGTAACCAAGGTACGCCAGCCGTAGAACAACACCGTGAATACCACCGCGATGCGCAGCAGATTTGTTTTGGGAGTCAGCTCCAGCCCCGGAAAGGCGTAAAAGAACCCGACCGCCAGAGCGATGCTCACCGCAAGCAGATACGAGTAGCGGCGGTGGTTGAGCTGTACGCTGAAGTTGTAGAGGTCACCGATGTAGAACACGACGCACCATAACGGGAATACTATCGAAAAGGCGGGAATATGTTGTAGAAAGTAGGGAACAAAGCCGTCGAAGCCGTCGCGCCACAGCAATGAGACTGCGAGGGCTGCGAACAGCAAGGCAAAATCGCCCAGGAAGATGATGAGCTTAATGAAGTTGCGACGCATCGTAGTCCGCAGATTACCGCAATTCGAAGCGCAGGTAAAGATGTCGCCGTACGG
Organism: Spirochaetaceae bacterium; assembly: GCA_003556605.1. GTDB lineage: Bacteria > Spirochaetota > Spirochaetia > DSM-27196 > SLAA01 > B1Sed10-166. The sequence goes on along the minus strand of PWQX01000234.1, from coordinate 31,669 downwards.
CAGGGGCACCCTTGTTGCGCTGTTCGTGCGTGATCTCGGCGCCGGGGGCGCACAGCGCGTAATGCTCACCCTCGCCGCGGCGCTCGCCGGTGCCGGTTTTGCGGTTGATCTCGTTCTCGTCCAGGCGCAGGGCCCGCTGCTCGAACAGGTGCCCGAGGCTGTCCGTGTCGTGAACCTGCACGCCGGTCGCGCACGGCGCGCCGTGAAGCCGCTCGCCGCGTACCTCGGGCAGGCGCGCCCGAGCGTGCTCCTGTCTACGCTCAACTACGTGAACGTCGTCGCGCTGCGGGCGGCCGCCCGGGCGGCGCGCGCGGGGGTAAAGGTGCCCGTGGTGGTGCGGGAAGCCAACGTCGTCGTTCCGCAAACCTATCCGGGATTGCGCGGCGCCCTTATGCTCGCGCTCATGCGCCGCGCCTACCCCCGCGCGCGGGCGGTGATCGTGAACAGTGTGGATACGCGCACCGGGCTCGTGTCGCGCCGCGTCGTACGTCCGGAACAAGTACGGGTCATCGGCAACCCCATCGATGTTGAGCGCGTGCAGCGTCTCGCTGCCGAGACGCCCGAGCACCCGTGGCTCGCCTCTCGGCCGCGCTCACCGTCGCAGATCATCATCTCAGTCGGATCGCTCAGCAGCCAAAAGGATTTCCCGACGCTTCTGCGCGCCGTCGCGCGCTTACGCGTTCGGCGGACGAACGTACGCGCCGTCATCCTCGGGGAAGGCCTCGAGCGCCCGCGCCTCGAGCGCCTCATCGAAGAGCTCGGCCTCGGTGAGAGCGTTTCCATGCCCGGGTATCTCGCCAATCCCTATGCCTGTATCGCGCGCGCCGACGTGTTTTGTCTTCCGTCGCTTTACGAGGGAAGCCCCAATGTCGTGTTGGAGGCCATGGCGCTCGGCGTTCCGGTCGTAGCCACCGACTGCCCCGGTGGGGCCAAGGAGCTGCTCGAATGGGGCCGGCTTGGGCCGCTCGTGCGCCCGGGCGACGGGGCGGCACTCGCCGATACGCTTGGCCGGAGCCTCGACAGCCCGATCCCCGGCGACCGGCTGCAAGCGCGCGCCGGCGAGTTCCAGCTCCCGGCGATACTCGCGCGGTATCTAACCGCGATGGGTTTGCCGCCGGCCGGGAGCACTGCTACCGATGACCCGCTCAATTGAGTTGCGCATTCGGCGCGCCCGATTAGCTCCTCGGTGATCATCTGCCGCGAGCACTGCTGCTTGCCCGAGTGTCGGCTGCGGCTCGTCGGCGATGGCCCATTGCTCGATGCTTGCCGCAACCTCGTCGATGAGCTCGGTGTTGATCACCAGGTTGAGTTCCTCGGTGAGCGCGGTGATGTAGCCGAGGCGCTTCGCGACCCGGAGCTTCGTGCCCGCATGGGCGCTGCCGGTCGTTCCCGCTATGAGCGTGAGCTTACCTTCGACGCGATGTACCACAAGACCTGCCGAGTTTACGCCGAGGTCCTGGGTCTTTCGCGACACGCTAGTCCGGGAAGAACAAGTATTCCAAGCCGAACTGCTTGAAGTCATCGTGCGCGGGAAACCATTCGGGGTCCTCACGATGCCGGCGTTTGGTCTCGCGTGACCACTCCTTCATCCGGTGCCAGCGCGGTCGCAGTCTCAGCCGCCGGCAGCGCTGCATATCCTCCCACTTCAGCAGCCGGTGAAACCAGAGGCGCTGCGTAAACCAAACCGGCAGCTGGTATTCCTTCACAAACGGCTCATCACTCAGCATGTGCCACGAGTGATGCCGCTTCGCCGACTTGCGTCCCCAGTTGCCTTCAATGGTGTTTGCAATCGGCCGTCCCAACAGCAACTGCGCCTCCCCGCCGATGAAAAACTCCTCGCTCGAAAGCTGATCCAGTGCAAACGCCGGCGCCGCCGGCTTACTAGCCGGCCACACCGGCTCCTTCGCCATCTTCCCCAGAACATGCGCGACGTCAAAGCGCGTATCGGCCCGAGTTGAGTCACGCCCCGCGGCCGCTTCAGCCGCTTGGATGCCGCCGTCGCTGTGCGCCGGCTGCGGCGGTGTCATCCAGCGCGCAGCAAACAGCCGCTCGCGCCGCGCAAGCATCCGCCAGCGTCCCACGATTTCCGCCAGCCGCGGCGAGCGATACCGCACGGCCATGAAGCGCAGCATCTCGAGGTCCAGCGAATTGAGGCGCTGGAAACCGCGTTCCAGAATCCGCCGCACGCGCCAGTCATGCGGCGTGACGAAAAAGTAGTCCAGCAGTGCCTTCTCCGGCGTTGCCATCCATACCCAATCGCGTCCTACCCGGGTCTTCTGTGCCCCGAACAACAGCTCCGGTTTGAGCTTATAGTAGCGAAACCGCCCGAGCTCATTCTCGTAGTCACGCGTCCGTGGGATCCCGGCACACGTATATATGCCGGCCGGCTCGCCGCGCCAGTGGCCCTCTTCCTCATCGCCGTGCGGCGAGATCAGGCCGTGATGCTCCAGCGCCCACAGTCCGGTGATGTACGATGGTTGCACCAAGAGATTTGCAACGACCGGCGCCCGCAGCGGCAGCAGCCTATGCTTCGGTGCCAAAGCGTACAGGCCCTTGCGCAATCGAGCTAGCTGACCCTCCTCGCACCATCGTGACAGCTGCACCCTCAGACTCGCCGGCTTAATGCCGACCATATCTCGCACATCGGCGAAGCTGAAGCAGACCCGCCGCCGCACCACCTCCCGAAACGCATTGAAATCCATAAACCCTCCATCAACCCTACCACCGCCTCCCACGTCGCGCCGCTTTGCTTGAGCGCCTCGCTCCCTACCCCGCACACACATTGTCTCAGGGCGCTTCCCGGCACCCCGACTGGACCGGGGCGGGGTTCGTGTCCGCCCCCGCCGGGGCCATGCGCGCGCCAGGCTCGCTTGGGCCCCGAGGGGGTCGAAGCGCTATGCCGCCATTCGCGCGTTTGCGTGAAGACGTCCGGAGCCGCCTGAAGACCCCGGGGATGCCGCGAGATGCTGGGGGATGCTGCGAGATGCTGGGGGATGCTCGGGGATGCCGCGAGATGCTGGGGGATTTCTCGCGACCCTGTACCTCAGCATTTTGCAGCGTTGTTAGCGTGCGTATGTGCCGCATTGTTAACACAAACTCGGCCAACTCCCATACCTCGCTCCCGCGGCGTGTCCCGTCGCCGCGGTGCCGCACCCCGGGAGGTACCGCCCGTAATGGGTTCGCACCTCCCCGGCCGCGGAAAGCCACATGTCCGGCGAAGCCCGCCCCCAGCGAGTTGCAATGCCTGCCGGTGCGCGATAAGCCGAATGCCCGGTGGGTAAGTGACGGCTGCGGCAGTACTGCCCGCCCCGCTCCCGCCGGGAAATGCGTCCGCAGCAGGCTTGCAGCGATGCCGCACGCGAGCTTGCAGCGATGCCGTAGGTGAGCTTGCAGCGATGCCGTAGGTGGGCTTGCAGCGATGCCGCACGCGGGCTTGCAGCGATGCCGTAGGCATTGGCTGTTAACAACCGTGAATGTATACATTGTTAACAACGCGACAGAATCCTGAGGGAACGCCGGTCGTAAAACCACCGGCCTTGCAGTCCCGGGGGCGGCGGCGACTCTGGGCAGGCGGCGAGCCGAGCCGGGGTTGCCGGCGGGCCCGGGCAAGCGGGTTGAGCAGTCCGGCGGTTTGGTGCATTATCCCCCTATTATGGCGAAGAATATTGCTGTCATCGGTACAGGATACGTCGGGTTAGTTTCGTCGGTGGGCCTGTCGGACTTCGGCAACTACGTCACCGCTGTAGATGTGAATCCGGAGATCGTGGAGAAGCTGAACAGGGGTATTCCCACCATTTACGAGTTGGGGCTGGAAGATTACCTGAGGCGCAATCTGGAATCGGGTCGTCTCGAGTTCACGGCCGATATTGACAGAGCAATCCGGAACGCCGAGATAGTGTTTCTGGCGGTGGGGACCCCGCAATCGGAGAACGGGGAAGCCGACCTTTCGCAAGTGGAGCAGGCGGTTGGCTCGGTTGCGAAAAACCTCAACGGCTTCAAGGTGGTGGTGTGCAAATCCACCGTGCCGGTGGGCACAAACCGGTGGGTGAAGGGGCGCTTGAGCGAGCTCACCGGCGAATCTGCCGAAGGGCCGGATCCGGCCTTTGCGGTCGTCTCCAATCCCGAGTTTCTGCGCGAAGGTAAGGCGGTGCAGGATTTCTTTCACCCGGATCGCCTGGTTCTCGGCTACGAGGCGCCGAAGGCGCGGGAGTACATGGAGGATGTCTACCGTGCGCTGAACCTCATCCACGTCCCGATGGTGTGGTGCGGTCTTGAGACCGCCGAGCTCATCAAGTACGCTTCCAACGCCTTCCTTGCGACGAAGATCACCTTCATCAACCAGATGGCGACGCTCGCCGAGGCGGCCGGTGCGGATATCCACGTGATAGCGCACAGCATGGGAATGGACGGACGGATCAGCCCGAAGTTCCTCCATCCGGGTCCCGGCTTCGGTGGTAGTTGTTTTCCTAAGGACACGCGCGCGCTGGTCTCAACCGGCGACTCATACGGTGTTGACATGAGTCTCGTCCGCGAGGTTATTTCGGCCAACGAACACATGAAGGGATTGGTCGTGAACCGGTTGCTCAAGATGGCGGGTGGCGCCGGCGCGCTCAAGGGCAAGGTGGCGGCGGTGCTCGGGTTGGCGTTCAAGGCGGAAACCGACGACATCCGCGAGTCACCCGCGATCACAATTGTGCAGCGCTTGCTCGACGAGGGCGCCGAGGTGCAGGTGCACGATCCGGAAGCGTTGGATAATTTCAAGAAACTGTTCGGCGATGAGATCCGGTACTTTGAACACGAGTTCGATGCCCTCAAAGGCGCCGATGCCCTTTTGATTGCCACTGAATGGAATGAGTATCGTAACCTGGACCTGGAGCGCGCTAAGGCGGAGATGCGCGGGAACCTCATCATGGACGCGCGCAACGTACTCGAACCGGAAAAAGCGCGTTCATTTGGCTTTGCATACAAAGGAGTTGGACGGTGATGATGCGACAAGTGCGAGCTGGAGCACTGGGTGTGCTGTTCGTCGCGGCGGCACTCCCGGCAGCGTTTGCGGCCGAGTTTGAAGATCTGCTGCGTGAGTTGGATCGTCTACACTTTCAGGACCACCACGAGGAGGTCCTGGAACGATTGGAGCACGAGCTTGACAGCGGCGCGTTCGAGGCAACAGGTATGAACGATGTCGAGCGGGCACGTCTAGTCAAGCGGCGCGCGCGCGCGATTGTCGCCGAGGTAGAGCTCTACTACCACGCGGATGAACTCGATGACCGAGTAGCGCGCGAGCGGCTGAAGAAGGCCGAGGAGTACGCCGCCGAAGCGATTGCGCTTGATCCCGATCTGGCCGGCGCCTACTTCTGGAAAGGTTCGGCGAAAGGTTTGCGGGGGCTGATACGCGGCGTGATTCGAGCACTGTTTATGGCAAGTGATGTCCGCGATCTCGGTGAAGCTGCTCTCGAGCGCGACCCCGATCATACCGAGGCACATTTTCTGCTGTCGCAGCTCTACGACGAGCTGCCGGGCCGCCCGCTGTCGTTCGGTAATGACGCACGTGCGGTGTCGCTCGCCCGGCGCGCCTACGACCTGCACGAGCAGGATTACGAGGCGCGCGAGATCAAGGTCCGATATGACAGCGTCGTAACCGGGCTGGCCGAGCGGTTGTGGTCACGCAACTGGAGCGAGCGCCGCCGCGAAAGCCGGCACGCGCGCCTGCGTGCTGATTACGCGCAGGCAAAGACCCCGATTGAACGTTCCTATGTGTACGAAGGCTCGCTTATGCTCAAGCCGCTCTCCGACCGCGACGAGGCGCGCCTCGTTTTGAAGGGTCTGCTCGAGAGGCTCGAAGCGGTTGAGAACCCGAGCCGGCGCCAGCTCAACGACCTCGAGCACTCCCGCGAGCTTGCCGGTGACTGGGGCCTCTAACCTCCGGGGCGTCTAACCTCAGGGACCGCTAACCTAGCTCGGGCTGCGCGCCAGGTCGCGCAAGATGGCGCAGCGCTGCGCGAAGCTGTGCGCCCGCGCGGCTGCCGCCGAATAATGGACTGCGGCGGCCGGCCGGCCGGTCAGCGGAAGGCCGTGTATCCGGCCGCAGCCGCTTCCTCCGGCCACCGGTATGACGAACCCGTGCAGTAATGGGCGGTAGGGCAGAAGCGGCCGCCCGGCGGCGGCTCGCTCAATGTTCTGCGCCGCCCGGCGGCCCTGCTGCACGGCGATATAGCTTGCCGGGGGCAGCAGCGCACCCTTGTGGGTGAACGCTGCCGCGTCGCCGGCGACAAACACCCCGTCGCCGAGCTGCAGATGTTCGTCGACCGCGAGGCGGCCGTTGGCTGCCGGGCTGCCGGGAATCGGGTGTACGCGCATGCCGGCCGTCCACAGGGTCGTTGTCTCGGTAAGGCGCCTTCCGTCCGACAGCGTGGCGGCGCCCGGCTCAACGGTTTGCACGGTTGTGCCGGTGCGGACCTCGATTCCGAGTTGCTTGAGATGCGTGAGCGCCCAGCGGCGCATCCAGGGTTCCTGCATGCCGAGGATCTCATCGGCGGCTTCTACGATGATGACCCGCGGCGATGGAGACCCGGCGGTTGCGGGTGCCGTGGTGCCCTCGCGTGAGCGGGCGCCGCGGGGCGCGCCGCGGGCGCAGAGTGCGCAGGCGCGATGCACGTGGGTGGCGAGCTCTATTCCGGTATAGCCGCCGCCGACGACGAGGAAAGCGCGCTGCGCCGCAGCGCTGACGCTCCGTCGGACTCTGAGAGCGTCGGCGAGCGTTCTGAGCGGTATCGCGTGGCGTTCGGCGGACTCGTTACCGTAGAACGCCGCGTGCCCGCCGTGTGCAAGCAGCAAGAAGTCATAGGGCAGTGCACGGTGCTCCGTTGTAGTGAGGCGGCGCGCGGCGCGGTCCAGTTCCAGCGCGGCGTGCTGAATATAGCGATAGCCGTGGCGCGCGGCGATTGCCCGATGTGAGGTTTGTCCGGCTGCGGAGGTGAGACGGCGGCCGGCTATGTCGGGTAGCAGCGGGAGCATTTCGCAGGCCGCCTTGGGGTCGAGCAGGGTAACGTTGAGTTTCGACCGGCGGGCAAGGCGTGCGGCGGCGGCGACGCCGGCAAAGCCGCCTCCGGCGACCACGACGTCGATTGGGCTTCTCACACGCGGCTCCCCGAGTGTGTATCTATCTCGAGAACGATTCGACCGGGCGCCAATGTGTATACGCCCGCGTGGTCGGCTAGCTCTGCACGTAGGAGAGCGGTGCGTAGTTCCTCAGGGAGGAAGCCTTTGCGTATCGACAGCGTGCCGTCGAGCTGAGCGAAACTGCGCGGATAGAATATGGAAGCGACGAGAGCGAACGCGGCGGCAGTGGGCCGGTGGCGGAGCAAATCGTTCGCGATCACGCGCCGGCGAGCCGCCGCGGCCATGCGTCGCAGCAGCGCCGGCAGTTGCTGGTCGGAAAAGTGGTGCAGAAGGTGGTTACAGATCGCGTAGTCATAGCGCGCGCTCGCGTTGTTGAGCCCGAGCTCGAGGGCAGAGCCTTCCTCGATCGTAATCTGCGGGTAGGCGGCGCATGCGCGGCGGGCGAACGCGGCCACGCGGGCATCGGACTCGAGTATCGTGACTTCGGCCTCGGCCCCGGCACGTGCTGCCGCGGCGGTCAGCCAGCGGGCGATGTCGCCGCCGCCCCCTCCCACATCAAGCACGCTGATGCGCCGCAAGCCGGCGGCCGCGGCGTCACCGAGCAATCGGGAACGCAGTACGGTGCGGTAGCGACTGAAAACCCGGTTGATGGCCGCGAACTGCCGGAGGGTTCGTTCCAACCGGTGTTGATCGCTGTGGGGGTTGTCCATGAGCTCGGGTGCGGTGCAACGGCGGGTGAAGTCGCCGCGCAGCACCTCGAGCACGGTCTGGGGCGTCTCGGTCATGCTGACCTCAGAATCGCGGATTCCACCGTCAGTCCGGGTCCAAAGGCCGCGGCGAACGTCCGGCCGCGCCGGCCGAGGCGCTGCATCTCCTGCAACACAAAGAAAATCGTGACCGAGCTCATGTTGCCGTAGTTGCGCAGCACCGCGTACGACGCGCTTACATCCTCTTCGGAGAGATCGAGCTCGGCGGCGGCCTTCTCGATGATCGCTCTGCCGCCGGGATGAATCGCCCACTGCGCAATGTCCTCGCGCGAAACGCCGGCGCGCGCGAAGACCGTTTCAGTTATGCTGCGGATCTCGCGCTGTATGAGCTTGGGGACGTACGCCGAAAGACGCATGTCGAACGCGGTGTGTCCCACCGTCCACGCCATGTCGCCGTCGCTATCGGAGATGATGTAGGACTGGAACGCGTCGAGGCGGAACGACGGGGAGCCCTCACGCGGTGCCTCGCTTGAGACCAGCGCGGCCGCAGCCCCGTCGGCAAACAGCGCATTCGCCACCATGATGTCGGGGTCGAGCTTCTGCTGAAAGTGCAGCGAGCACAGCTCGAGGTCAACGATCAGCACCCGGGCGCGGGGGTCCGCGAGGCAGATGTCGCGTGCGGTTTTCAGCGCCGGAAATGCAGCGTAGCAGCCCATGAAGCCGACGTGCAGGCGGTTGACCGCGGCCGGCAGCGGCAGCTCGCGCGCGAGGTAAAAATCGAACCCCGGCGCCGAGAAGCCGGTACAGCTCACGGTAATAAGGTGCGTGATGTCGCTCGGCTGCACCTGCGGCATCGCCGCGAAGAGCTTTCGTGCAACTTCGAGCGCGATGTTTCTGCTTTCGGTGACGAACAGCTCGTTGCGGGCCACCACATCCGGTTCGGGCGTAAGGTCCTCAGTGGGCGGGTAGAACGTGCGCTCTGCCGGCGGTCGACGGTAGTCGCCGATTACGCTGTGGCGCCGCTCAATCGCGCTGCCGCGATAGACCTTCGCGAGGAAACCTTGGCGCCCGGAGTAGACCGGCAGGCGCTGCATGAAATCCAGCACGTACTCTTGCGTGTATGAGTACTGCGGGACAACGGTCTCAATGGCCTGAAGGTAAACTGGGTGTGATTCGGTAGTGCTTGACATATGCTTTGCTCCCATAAAAGTAGTGCACTCCGGTACCGAAAGGCAATTACTGATCGATAGACTCAGGAAAGGTTTTGACCACCTGCACGAAAAGGGCCTGCAGCCGCCGGCCGCTCGCCGCTGTGACCCCGTGCTGCCCCGCTATACCGCCTCGTCACTTGCGCCGCTGCGTGTATCGGGCAGGCTGCGCATGGCGTATGTCCGGGCGAGCGGACCCGCTGCGGGACTGCGCAGCGCCGCTGTGATCGCTACTGCCCGCAGACTTGAGCGTACGCGCCCGCGCACGGTTCCGACCGCCATAGATGTGCGCGCGCGCCGAGCCGCCGCGCGGAAGGCGCGCTTGCGCCGCCGCTCGTACTCCGTCGGCGAGATTTCACCGCACAGCATTTCCACCGCGCGGGCGGCGTCGGCGAACCCGGTGTTCATACCCTGGCCGCCGATCGGCGGCATGGTGTGCGCCGCATCGCCGGCAAACACCACCGGCCCGCCGCCCGAACCGGAAGCCCGCCCGGCTGGGCTGGCGCCGAGCTGCAGCACAAAGTGCTCGAGCTCGGTGCGCTCCGGAGTGAAGCCGCTGTCCCAGGTACAGTCCCCGGCGCGTAACGGCAGCCCGGTCCGCAGTCTAACCAGCTTCGCGACCACCTCAGCCGCTTCGTCGGCGGGCTTCTTGTCTGCCCGCCCGGGGTGTTCCCGCGGGTGCGGCGGCAGCTGTACGATCCAGCGGCGTAGCTGCGGTCCTAACGGGAACGACTCTACAGCACCGTCGGCGGTGAAAAACAGGTGTGCCTCGGGACCCAAGCCGTGTGGATCGCCGCGGAAATCGCCCATCGCAAAGCTCACCCCGTACACGCGCCGCCGGCGCTTGATGCCGAGCGCCGGTGCCAGGCGGTCGCGCGCCCCGGCGCACACCACCACCGCGCGGGCTCCGAGCCTGACGGGTTCCCCGGGACCCCGCGCGTGGACGATTAGCGGCCGCGCGCGTTCGCTGGATTGCTCGCCGGGATCCGGAGCCGTACCCGCTGCGGCAGTGCGATCTCCCGGCGCCGCTTCAAGCGCCTCGACCTCCACGCCGTAGCGCATGTGCGCACAGCGGCCGTCACCGTTGCCGAGGCGGGCTCGCAGCACGTCCTCGGTGTGGTGCTGCGGAACCGCTAAGATGAACGGAAAGCGCCCGCCCAGGCCGCCAAAACCGAGCGCGCCGAGCCGGCGGCGTTCATTGTGCACCACCGCGCTCTCGATGCGCACCCCGCGCGCGATCAGTTCCTCGGCGCAGCCGATCTCATCGAGTATCTCCAGCGACGGCGGCGTGACGCCGATAGCCTGCGAGGCGCGCGTGCGCCGTTGTTCGCGCTCCAGCACCGTCACCGCAACGCCGCGGCGCTGCAACAGGCCGGCAACCGCCAACCCCACCGGCCCGGCGCCGACCACTACGATTGACCCATCCATTGCTACCAATTATCGCGCGGTGCGCTACCGCGTGACAAGCAAAACCGCAACCGCAGCGCGCCGGTGGTTACGGCCGGCGCCACGGCTGTTAACAATGCGGCTCAAGGGAGTGTTAACTTCGGTGCAGAATCGTGAGGAATAGCCGGGCGGAAATCACCGGAGCTTCCGCGCCGCCGGTTGGCCGGGTTGCCTGCCGGCCGGCTGGTTCGCTGAGCCGAGCAGGCCGGGTGGCGCGGCCAGGCCGGGTGGTGCGGCCGGGCCGGGTGGTGCAGCTTGACGTTTGGGGGGCGGCATGGCTACTGTATAGCCGTTATGGCAGACAAGCGTTTACCGTTTTCGAAGGAGTTCCTCGAAAAACTAACTGAGGAATATGCGACTCCGTTTCACATTTACGACGAAAAGGCGATCCGTGCGAACGCGCGGCGTCTCAATGCTGCGTTCGACTGGGTGAAAGGTCCCCACGGGCGGGGCTTTCAGAACTACTTCGCGGTAAAGGCGCTGCCTAATCCGCACATCATGAAGCTGGTGCACGCGGAAGGGATGGGTTTTGACTGCAGCTCGTTGCCGGAGTTGCTGCTCTCCGAGCGCATTGGGGTCACCGGCGAAGAGCTGATGTTTACCTCCAACGACACGCCGCTGCACTATTACAAGAAGGCTAAAGAGCTCGGTGCCATCATCAACCTGGACGACATCAGTCATATCCCCTATATAGCCGACAACCTCGGCATGCCGCAGCTGATCTGTATGCGCTACAATCCCGGAGCGCTGAAAGAGGGGAACGTGATCATCGGCAAGCCGCAGGAGGCAAAGTTCGGGTTCACCGAAACGCAACTGCTGACAGGATATAAACGCGCGCGCGAGCTCGGCGCCAAACGCTTTGGGCTGCACGCGATGGTCGCCTCGAATGAGCTGCAGGTCGCGTATTTCGAGGAAACGGCGCGCTTGTTGTTTGAGCTCGCGGTGAAGCTGTATCGAAAGCTCGGCATCCGCCTCGAGTTCATCAACCTCGGCGGTGGGGTCGGCATTCCGTACCGACCTGAGGACAAAGCGGTAGACTACGAGCAGTTCTCGCGCGGCGTGCGCAGTGCCTACGAGGAGATTATCGTTCCGGCGGGGCTCGACCCGATCCGCATCGTCGCCGAGAACGGGCGTGTTATCACCGGCCCGTACGGCTATCTGGTTTCGCGCGTGCGCCACATCAAAGATACTTACAAGCGCTTTGTAGGGCTCGATGCTACTATGGCGAACCTGATGCGTCCAGGGATGTACGGGGCCTACCATCACATCACGATCCCCGGCAAGGAAGGAACGTCGCAACGCTATCACTACGACGTGACCGGCAGTCTGTGCGAGAACAACGACAAGTTCGCAATCGACCGCGAGCTGCCGTCGATCGAGATCGGCGATCTGGTTGTGATTCACGACACCGGTGCTCACGGGCACGCGATGGGGTTCAACTATAACGGTAAACTTCGATCGGCTGAGTTATTGCTCAGAGAGGATGGGTCGACAAAGCTGATTCGGAGGGCGGAAACACCGGAGGATCTATTCGCTACGCTTGATTTCGCCACCGTGTAGCAGCAGCCTGCCGTTGCAGCGGGCGATTCTGCGTAGCCGACAGTTCCACAGATTTCTCCGTCCCTCCCGTTTTGAACACCGGCATCAGGCCCGTTGGGCCTCAGATTTCCACAGCAAATTCTGAAACGCCGAGCACATGGTGATTTCCAGCTCCGCGGTGCTCATGCAGGACAGCAGCTCATGGCGAAAGACGTCGTTGCGTACCAGGCTGACCAAGCACGAGAGAATCTGCAGGTAATCCATCTTGTTGTCCGGGTGGTTGGCGATGATGAAAAGCAGCTGCACGGGCTCATCGTCGACGGCATCGAAGTCGATACCCTCCGGGGATACGCCGAGCGCGATTTGCGGCTCAAGCACCTGCGTTACACGACCGTGTGCCACCGCGACTCCGTGCCCCAATCCGGTTGATTGCAGCTGTTCGCGCTCTATGACTCTCTCCGCGAACATCTCGAGATCGAGACCCTCGATGCGCCGGAATACCAGCGACCGATTGATGACCTCCCGTATGGCCTCGAACTTGTTGTGGCTGCGCACGCCCCATACAACACTTCCGGTTTCGAAAAAGCTGTGACGCGACAGAGGCTTCATAATTAATATCATGTACCAATCTTTATTCATGAGGTCAAGTCCTCCTTGCGGCGTAGTCGCCGGCCCCGGATTGTGGTACTATCACGAGCTGAAATTATGCATTGCCACGTCTACTACAAGCCCGGATTTCCCGACGGCCGCGCAGCGCGAGTATCAGAGGACCTGCGCGCGGCGGTGCCGGCCAACGTACAGGCGGTCACGATTGGCGAGGTATACATCGTTGACGGTGTGGCGAACCTCGAGCCTGAAACTGTTGAGCGCGCCTTCTGCGATACCGTTTGCCAGGTGATAGAGGTCGACGAACCCGTCGAGGTGAAGCCGTCTCGCTCCGGCGTGCGACCGGGCTGGCGCTACCTCATTGAGGTCGCGTATCGGCCGGGGGTAACCGATGCGGTGGCGCTCACCGCGCGCGAAGCGCTGGAGCTTGAGCTCGGCGGACCTCTGCCGGCTGGGGCGGTGGTACAGACCGCGCGCCGCTACTACATCGCCTGCGGGCTGTTAAAGGATCATGAGCTTACCGCCGTCTGCGAGGCGCTGCACAACCCGCTGGTGCAGCAGGCTACCGTGCTGACCCTCTCCGACTGGGGCGAAGGTGCGCGCCCGCCTGCGCGTTACCCTACCGCCGGCGACGATCACACCGCCGGCGCCGGGTCGGTAGAGCGCTACGATCTTGCGGCGATGAACCCGGGTGCGCTCGCCGAGCTCTCGCGCCGGCGCCTTCTGGCGTTGAGCGGCGCCGAGCTTGAGGCCTGTGCCGAGTACTATCGCCGGCCGGAGGTGCGCGCCGAGCGTGAGGCCGCCGGCTGCCCGGCGGAAGCCACCGACTGCGAGCTCGAGATGGTGGCGCAGACGTGGAGCGAGCACTGCAAGCACAAGATCTTTGCCGCCGAGATCGATTATCACGACGATGAGGCGGCCGGCGGCGGCGTGAGCGAGAACCGTCCGCAGCGTATCGACGGGCTGTTTGACACCTACATCAAGGCAACTACCGAGCTGCTTGGCGCCGGCCGCGATGACCTGCTTTCGGTCTTTCACGATAACTCCGGGGTTGTGGCGTTCGACGACCGGCACGTGCTGTGCTTCAAGGCCGAGACGCACAATTCGCCTTCAGCGCTCGACCCGTATGGTGGCGCGATCACCGGGATCGTGGGGGTGAACCGTGACATCATCGGCACCGGCCGCGGCGCACGCCCGATCTTCAACACCAATGTCCTGTGCTTTGGTGAGCCCGATACGCCTGCCGGGCGTATCCCTGCGGGCCTGATGCACCCGCGCCGCATCTTGGCCGGAGTGCACGCCGGCATCGTCGACGGGGGCAATCAGTCCGGCATCCCTACCGTGGCCGGTGCCTTTGTATTCGACGAGAGCTTCACCGGGAAACCGCTGGTGTTCTGCGGCACCGGCGGCGTCATGCCGCGTGAGGTTGACGGCAGGCCTTCGCACGAGAAGGCGATAAAGCCCGGAGACCGCGCGGTGATGGTAGGCGGGCGCATCGGCAAGGATGGCATCCATGGCGCGACCTTCTCCTCCTTAGCGCTCGATGAAACCTCGCCGACTTCAGCGGTGCAGATCGGCGACCCGATCACGCAGAAGCGCATGCTCGATTTTTTGCTGGAGGCGCGCGACCGCGGGCTGTACCGCAGCATTACCGACAACGGCGCCGGCGGCCTGTCCTCGTCGCTCGGCGAGATGGCGCGTGATTCGGGCGGGGTGCACGTTGAGCTGGACCACTGCCCGCTGAAATACCCCGGCCTGGAGCCCTGGGAAATCTGGGTCTCGGAGTCGCAGGAACGTATGAGTCTTGCGGTGGCGCCCGAGCATCTGGACGCGTTGCTGGATCTTGCCGGGCGCCGAAGCGTTGAGGCAACCGCGGTCGGCACGTTCACCGACTCGGGCTTCGTGGAGCTGCTGTACGGCGGGGTCCGCGTGGGGTATATGCGCCTTGCGTTTTTGCACGAAGGGCTTCCCCGCATGCGTCTCAGCGCGCGCTGGGTGTCGCCTGCCGCGCGCGGTTACGCCGAGCCGGCGCGCGCGGCTGCATCGCCGGCGGCGGATCACGAGCTGCGCGAGATCCTGTGTGTGGTGCTTGCCGACCCGAACGTCGCTTCAAAGGAGGCGCTGGTACGGCAGTACGACCACGAAGTGCAGGGGGGGTCGGTGATCAAACCCTACCTTGGGGTTGAGACCGACGGTCCGGGCGACGGCGCGGTCTTGCGCGTGGAGTATAACGCGCGGCGCGGTTTGAGTGTCACGCACGGCATCTGCCCGTGGTACGGCGATTACGACACACAGCGCATGGCTGCCGCTGCGGTCGATGAAGCCTACCGCGCGCATATCGCGCTCGGGGGTGACCCGGACCGCGCCTACGCGCTTGACAACTTCTGCTGGCCCGACCCGGTGCAGAGCGAGAGCACGCCCGACGGCGAGTATAAGCTGGCGCAGCTGGTGCGCGCCTGCCGCGGGCTGCATGATACCTGCACGGCCTACAACCTGCCGCTCATCTCGGGTAAGGACTCGATGAAAAACGACGCTACCCTTGGCGGGCGTAAGGTCTCGGTGCGACCGACGCTGCTGGTGAGCCTGATGGGTATCGTGCCGGATATCGCGGCGGCGGTCAGCAGCGACTTCAAGTCTTCCGGCGATCTGTTGTATCTCGCGGGTCTAACCCGAGGGGAGCTTGGGGGATCGGTTTACGCGCGCCGCTACGGCGTGACGCCCGAGCCTTCGCCGGCGGTGGAGCCCGATACGGCGCTACCGGTTTACCGTGCGCTCGCCGCCGCGGCGCAGCAGCGGCTGGTCGCCTCGATGCACGACCTGTCCGACGGCGGGGTCGCGGTAGCCGCTGCTGAAAGCGCACTCGCCGGCCGCCTCGGCGCAACGCTTGAGCTCGCGGCAGTGCCGCTGGGGGACCGTTTCGCCGGCCGGCTTGCCGGCGCACAGGCCGGGCAGGAGCGCGCCGCGTCTGAGCTCGCAGATGCCGCCTCACCCTTGCGTGATCATCTTGCGCGGCTGTTGTTCTGTGAATCCGCCTCGCGGATCCTTGTGAGTGTTGCGCTCGAGCACACCGCCGAGTTCGAGTCGCTGACTGCCGGTTTGCCGGTGGCCTGTATCGGCACGGTGCATAGCCTTCCGCGGCTCGAAATCACCTACCGCGGTAAGCGTGTGCTGGCGCTTGAGCTCGATGAGATCGAGGAGGCCTACAAGGCTCCGTTCGGGCCTCAGGCGGGGCAAAGCGCCGGTCTTCGCCGAGGGGAGCGCCGCGGTGTCTGACCAACGTCCGCGTGCGCTGGTACTCACCGGCCACGGTATCAATGCCGAGCGCGAGCTGCTGCAGGCGCTGTGGAGCGCCGGCGCCCGGCCGCAGGCGATGCATCTCAACGACCTCGTCGCCGACCCCGGTCAGCTCGGCTCCTTCCGGCTTCTGGCGCTGCCGGGGGGGTTCTCGTACGGTGATCACCTGGGCTCGGGAAAGGTTCTTGCAAATCTGGTGCGCAAACGGCTCATGGCGGCGATTGCGGAGTTTACCGCCGCCGGGAATCTCACGATCGGAATCTGTAACGGGTTTCCGGTGCTGGCAAAAGCGGGCATATTGCCGAACACCGCCGGCGACTACACACCGGAGGTCACTCTGGTTCACAATGCCGACGGCCGTTTCCAGGACCGCTGGGTACGCTTGGTGGTCAACCTTCGCAACCCGTCGCCGTGGCTGCGGGGCGCTCCCGGTGTCGTTGAGTTTCCCATCCGCCACGGCGAGGGCCGTTTCCTCCCGGCCGAGCCGGCGGTGCTCACCAAGCTCAACCTCGGCAATCAGGTAGCTTTCCGCTACCAGGGCCGTAACCCTAACGGCTCGGCCGACGCGATCGCCGGCATCACCGACCCCTCCGGCCGCGTGCTGGGGCTGATGCCGCATCCTGAAGCATTCCTGGATCGCTACAACCACCCGCGCTGGACCTTTGAGCCGCCGGTTCCGGCCTCCGGGCTGTGGCTATTCGAGAATGCGGTCGCGCACCTTCGTGACGAACGCCGGTCGGTGTAGTATATTAACGGCATGGAGAATAGCATGCTTGTGGAAGCCGAAATCTGGACGGTTGCGCGTACCGACAAGGGCAATGCGGTGCTGGTGAAACCGCTGGGCTCGGAGCGTGCGGTCCCGATTTTCATCGGGCAGTTGGAGGCCCAGTCGATCTTGATCGGCTTGGGAAATGTTCCAATGCCCCGGCCGCTCACACATGATCTGATGATTGCGTTGCTGGAGAAGCTTACCGTGAACGTGGAGCGGGTGGAGATCACTGAGCTCAAGGACGGCACGTTTTATGCGCAATTGCAAATCAAGCACGGCATGAAAAAACTCACTGTTGACTCGCGTCCCTCAGACGCTCTGGGGCTTGCAGCGCGCCTGCACTGCCCTGTGTTTATCGCTGAGGCGGTGGTAGACGAGGCCGGCATATCGGTGAACATGATTCAAACCGAAGATCCTGACGACGCCGAGCATAGCGACGAAGAGCTTGCAGCCGCCGAAACCGCAGAGACTGTTGAGTCTGAAAGCCCGCGTGAACAGGAAAAGAACCGTCTGCTCGAGGAGCTGCAAAAAGCGGTTGAGCAGGAGAATTACGAAGAGGCCGCGCGCCTGCGCGACCGTATCAACGAGCTCTCATAAGCCGAAAGTACCGCACATCACTCATGCCGGCGCCGGGTAACTCACCTTTAACTTTTGGTGCATGACCCGTATACTACCGGGGTGAGACACCTCGTACGGGTTAGGAGCGCGTTATGAAGTTTCCCGGTTTCTCCCACTATCTCACCGGTGTGCTGGTGCCGGTGGCGGCGCTGCGCAGCAGCGCGAGTTGCGGTGTCGGTGAGTTCGCCGATCTGCCCGCGCTCGGCGCCTGGTGCCGGAAGGTGGGGATTGAGGTCATTCAGATCCTGCCGGTGAACGATACCGGGGGCCAAAGCTCGCCCTACAGCGCGCTCAGCGCCTTCGCGCTGAATCCCATCTATCTGCGGCTATCCGGCGTGCCGGAGGTCGCTCGTCACCAGGACCTGCTGGACCGCAGCGCTGAGCTGCGTGTGCGCTTCGAAGGTGAAAGGCGTTTTCCGTACGGAGAGGTCCTGCAGTTCAAGCTGGATATACTGCAGGCCGCCTACGAGCGCGAGCGTGCCGGTCTCGCCCAAGATCCGGCGGTTCGAAATTACGTGCAGAGCAATCCCTGGGTTAAGCCCTACGCCGTGTTTCGCGTGTTGAAGGACCGCGAACAGCAGCGCTCGTGGAAAGACTGGGATGCGGAGCGCGACCCCAGTCCGCAACGGATCGAGGAGCTGTGGAACGCCCCGCAGTTGCACGACGCGCTGCTGTTTTACGTGTTTCTGCAGTGGCGGCTGGAGCAGCAGTTGCGTGCCGCGGCTGAGACGCTGAACGAGCAAGGGGTGTTTCTCAAGGGAGACCTGCCGATCCTGATGAACGAGGACAGCGTTGATATCTGGGCCGACCGCGAGATCTTCATCCCCGAGCTGCGCGCCGGCGCCCCGCCCGATTACTTCAGCGAAACGGGGCAGAACTGGGGCTTCCCGGTCTACAACTGGAGCGCGCTCGAAAGCCGCGACTACGATTGGTGGCGTGATCGGCTGCGCCAGGCGGCAAAGTTCTATCACGCCTACCGCATCGATCACGTCCTCGGCTTCTTCCGGATCTGGGCGGTGCCGGAAACGCACTTCACCGGTATCCTCGGCCACTTCTACCCCTCGAGTCTGATCTCCTCCTCGGCGCTGCACGAGCTCGGCTTCGGCAGCGAGCGCGTCACGTGGCTCGCAGAGCCGCATATTCCGGGTGAGCAACTGCGCGCCGAACTCAACGGAGACGCCGAGGCGGCGATCGATGCCTGTTTGCACAAGCTCGACAACGAAGAGCTTTACATCTTCCGCCGTGAGATCAACGGTGAGAAGCTGATTGCGGGGCTGGATTTACCCGCGGAGGTTCGCGAGCGGCTGTTGGCGTACTACCGCGATCGCGCACTGGTGCGCGTTGAGGAAGGCCGCTGGGCCCCGGTCTGGACCTACCGCGACTGCAGCCGGTTCAACGAGCTCTCGGATCAGGAGCGCGAGCGTTTTGAGTACCTCGTGGAGCAGGCGGCCGAGGAGAACGAGGAGTTATGGGCCGAGCAGGGGCGCCGGCTTCTGGGGTTCATGAGCGACAGCGTAGATATGCTCGCATGCGCCGAGGACCTCGGCGTCGTCCCGCGCAGCGTGCCCAAAACGCTCGCCGACCTCGGTATGCTCAGCCTGAAAATTCCGCGCTGGACCCGCCAATGGGATATCGAGGGCGAGCCGTTCGTACCGCCGGAAGAGTACCCGCTGCTCTCAGTCTGTGCGTTGTCGGTGCACGACACCACCACGATGCGTGAATGGTGGGAACGCGAGGAAGACCCCCCTGTGGTAGATGCGTTTTGGCGGGTGCTCGGCTTTCAAGGCCCGCGTCCCAGGCAATACGACCCCGCTACCGCGCGCAAGGTCACCGAGGCGATGCTCGGCACCAACTCGGCGATTTGCGTGCTGCAACTGCAGGATCTGTTTGCGCTGGATGGGGGCCTGCAGCCTGAAGATCCAAGCGCCGAGCGTGTGAATATCCCGAGCACGTATAACGAGTTCAACTGGACCTACCGCATGCCGATTGCGGTTGACGACCTCGGCGGGCGCTCGGAGTTGAACGATGTGCTCGCACGGCTGGTTTCCGCTCGCGCTAAGAGGAGTATCGAGGAATGAGTCTGAAGCCGTTGCTTCTGTTTTGTTGCGACGCGCCGCAAGGCGCGCGCGAGTTTCACGTATCGCGGCGTGCGCGCGAGCACTATGAGTTTGAGCAGACCCTGTTCACCTTAAGCGGCAACGTCATCTTCGCCGATTTCCGCGCCGCGCGGCTTTTCGCGCACAAGATGAACCAGAAAAAGGACCTGGCGCGCCACCCTGAGGCGGCAGTGCGCACCAGCGATGTCAACGCAATGGGGCTTCTCGATGAAATTCTCCACTACCTCATCCAGCTCTACCGCGAACAGTACGGCTCCGAGATCTTCTCGCACGCGCTGGAGAGCATCGGCAGGCGCATCGGTGAGCAGCAGCTCAACCACACACTGGAGGCGTTCTGTACCGCTTTTCCGCCGCGAGCGGTGTACCGCGGCGAAAGCACTGTGACCGAGTACCTTCACAGCGAGCACGACGGCGTTTCAGGACGCGAGCTCGCGCTGGAAGAGCTCATTATGCTGTGGGTTTCCAACGACAACCCGGGACTCACCCGCTTCCTCGAGTTGTTCGACGACCGGGAGCTCGAGACCGGCAGCTCCTACCGCGACGTTATCGAGGCCGTGCGAGAGTTTTTCGACACGCAGCCCGGGTTCGGTCCCGACAACAGCAGCTTGCTGGATCTGCTGCTGGAACCTGCGCGGCGTCACCCCGAGTCTTTGGAGGCCCAGCTGAGCTACGTGCGCTCGCGGTGGAGCCGGCTGCTGGGACGCTTCTTGTTCAGGTTGCTGCGCAGCCTCGATCTCATCAAGGAGGAGCACGCCGCCGCCGGGTTGGGTCCCGGCCCGCAGTACGTGTACGACTTCAGCGGGGTCGACGAGGAGAGCGAACGCTTCAGCCCCGATAAGGACTGGATGCCGAATGTGGTCCTCCTGGCGAAAAGCACGTTCGTCTGGCTCGACCAACTGTCCCGCAGCTGCAGCCGCGAGATCGGTCGCCTTGACCAGATTCCCGATCAGGAGCTTGACCGCATCGCGGCGCAGGGGTTTACCGCGATTTGGCTCATCGGACTGTGGGAGCGCAGCAAAGCGAGCAAACGCATCAAGCGCATGTGCGGCAACCCGGAGGCCGAAGCGTCGGCGTACTCGCTTGAGAGCTACGAAATCGCCGGCGAGCTCGGCGGCTGGGACGCGCTGCGTGATCTTAAGCACCGCTGCTGGATCCGCGGCATGCGGCTCGGCAGCGACATGGTCCCGAACCACACCGGTATCGATAGCCACTGGGTCTACGACCATCCCGACTGGTTCGTACAGCTGGACCACCCGCCGTTTCCCAGTTACAGCTTTAACGGCGAGAACCTCTCGAGTAGGCCGGGCGTCGGTATCTTCCTCGAAGATCACTACTACGATCGCAGCGACGCGGCGGTCGTGTTCAAGCACGTAGATTTCAACAGCGGGCGCGAGCGCTACATCTATCACGGCAACGACGGTACGAGCATGCCGTGGAACGACACCGCGCAGCTGAACTTCCTCAACCCCGAAACGCGTGAAGCGGTTCTTCAGACTATCCTGGGTGTTGCACGCGAGTTCCCGATTGTCCGCTTCGACGCGGCGATGACGCTTTCCAAGAAGCACTATCAGCGCCTGTGGTTCCCCGAGCCGGGCTCCGGTGGTGACATCGCCACGCGCGCCGAGCACGGCCTCACCCGCGAAGAGTTCAACCGCGCCATGCCGAACGAGTTCTGGCGTGATGTCGTCGACCGTGCTGCCGGAGAGGCCCCCGACACTTTGCTCCTCGCCGAAGCGTTCTGGATGATGGAGGGCTACTTTGTTCGTACTCTCGGTATGCACCGCGTCTACAACAGCGCGTTCATGAACATGCTCAAGGAGGAGGAGAACGATAAGTATCGCCGGACCATGAAGAACACTATCGAGTTCGACAAGGACATCCTCAAGCGTTTCGTGAACTTCATGAATAATCCCGACGAAGAAACCGCTGTAGTGCAGTTCGGTAGCGGCGACAAATACTTCGGTGTGTCGACGCTTATGGTTACACTGCCGGGATTACCGATGTTCGGCCACGGCCAGATCGAGGGCTTCGGCGAGAAATACGGCATGGAGTATCGGCGCGCTTACTGGGACGAGAACCCTGATCAGCAGCTCATCGCACGCCACGAGCGCGAGATCTTTCCGCTGATGAAGCGTCGCTACCTTTTTGCCGATGTCGAGAGCTTCTTTCTCTACGATCTGTACGACCATCACGGTCACGTAAACGAGAACGTGTTTGCCTACTCCAACCAGTGCGGCGAGCAACGTGCGATTGTATGCTACAACAACTGTTTCGAAGAAGCGTCCGGCTGGATCAGCGAGTCGGCCGCGTACGTTGAAAAGACCCCCGACGGAGGTAAGCACCATCGCCGCGGGCGCCTTGCGGATGTCTTAGGGCTTTCAAACAACCATCGCGCGTACTGCATCATGCGCGAGCAGCGCAGCGGGCTGTGGTACATCCGCAACAGCAAAGACCTCTACGACCAGGGCCTTCTCGTGCGCTTGCGCGGCTACGCGAGCCAAGTCTACACCGACGTCTTCGAGGTCTACGACAACGAGTACTCGCATTACGCGCAGCTTTCCGACAAGCTCGGCGGCGCCGGTGTCGAGAACATCGACGAAGCGCTCAAGGAGGTCTTTCTTCAGCCATTGTACGATGTGTTCTTCCGTGCAGTGAACTCCGGCACCATGCGCGAGCTCGAAGCCGAGCTGCGCGGTGAGGTCTCGCCCGGCGACGTGGATCAGCAACGACTGGTCGCCCGCTACGAGCATTTTCTGCGCGCCGCGCGCGAGTACTGCCACGGGCTTGGCGACGTCGGGCGTGCGGCCGAGAGCTTCCGCCTACGCCTCAAGGCGCTGCTCTCGCTTCGGTATCTGGGGCTCGAGAAACCGCGCTTGGACCGCGACGCCTACCGTACGGCCGTCAAGATGTTCAACACCACCGTGATCGGCACTCCCGC
This sequence comes from Spirochaetaceae bacterium, assembly GCA_003556605.1. Taxonomy (GTDB): domain Bacteria; phylum Spirochaetota; class Spirochaetia; order DSM-27196; family SLAA01; genus B1Sed10-166. The sequence continues at coordinate 9,308 of PWQX01000234.1, read as the reverse complement.
GTACCTGCACTCCCTCACCGGCTACATCTTCCTCGCGCCCTTCGAGGACCTAATGCGCCCGCCGGCCGCCGCCGCGGGGGCAACCGGCACCGGCGACGATACGCCCGCCTCCAAGAGCGAAGCCTCCGCCGGCGAGCCTGCAGCCGGCGCGAGCCCAGCGCGGCAGGTGCCGGATGCCGAAGTCTCGGATCTCGCCGGCGCCTGCGTCGGCCAAGACCTCAGGCTCGTCAACCAGCTTGAGAAGATCCTGCCGGGCGAGCTGTACGATCAGGCGCAGGCCCATATGAGCGACTGGCATCGGCTGATGACGCTGCTGATCTCACACGGCGGGCGCATCCGCGAATACTGCCTGGACGGGATGACGCCGCGCGACGTTTTGGAGGATCTGTTTTCGTATCACGAAATAACCCAGTATCTCGGCTTCAATACCTACGAAGGAGTGGTGTGGTTCAACCGCGAGAAGTTCCATACGCTTGTGTGGATGCTGTTCGCGATCGGCGTGCTCGAGCTCAAGGCCGCAGCTCTGCGCTCCGAGGCTGAAAGCGCGGCACATCCGGCTTCCGTGCGCTCTACAGTGACCCGCGGCATCAGCTCACTGTACACCTGCGTGCAATCGTGGTGGGCCGCCGAGGAAGCGTCCGAGTATCAGGTGGAGCGCTTGATTTCCAACACCCCGGCCACGCGCCCCGGCGATAGCAGTAGGTCCGGATGAATACGGTGAGACAACTGGGGAGATATGCGTAAGACCATTCAACCGTACGTGGCGCGATTCCGGGTGAGCTCGTTCGATGTGGACACCAATAACCAACTCACCGCAACTGCGCTCACCCGGTTTCTGCTGGAGAGCGCCTGGCGCCACGCCGCGCTCCTGGGATACGGGTACTCCGCGCTCGGCGAACGCCGGTTGTTCTGGGTGCTGTCTCGCATAGCCGTGGAGATCAGCGACCTGCCGTATTGGGAAGAAGAAGTAGAAGTTGAGACCTGGCCGGGCGGGACGCAGCGGATGTTCGCTCTGCGCGAGTACGCGGTGCACACAACCGACGGGCGCCCTGTAGCCGCCGGTACCAGCGCCTGGATTGTTCTCGACGCGGACAAGCGCCGCCCGGTGCGGGTTGAGTCGCTATTTGATCGTGACGCCCTTGAGACCGGCCGCCGCGCGCTCAACCGGAGTCTCGAAAAGCTTCCCGCGCTCACCCTCCCCGAGAGTGCCGTCGCCGCCCCCGTCCCGGCCGCCGCCGCAGACACGGCCTCACGCAGCCCACAGCCCGATTACCGCAAGCAGGTGGTCTACAGCGATCTGGACCGGCACGACCACGTGAACAGCGTCACCTACATCCAGTGGATCATCGATTCCTACCCGTGGGGCTCGCTCGGAGGCGCGCAGCTGGAGTACTTCGAGTTGAATTACCTCGCCGAAACCGTCGGCGGCGAAGACGTGGAGCTGTTTAGTGCGCCCGAAGCGTCCGCCGATCAAGACGCCCGCTGGGATACGGCGGCCTCCGAAACCGGTTCCCCGCAAGCCTGCGGAGCGCCGCAGCCGGCGGGCCCGCTGGAGCCGAGCGGCATCCGCCTGCACTTGGTTCGCCGCTGTTCGGATCTCCGCCCCATCTGCACCGGCCGTCTCGTCTGGGCCTAAGCCGGGTAAACGCTCAGGGCTGCTCTGCGGCGCTCGGGGTTCCTCCCCCGGCGAATCGCGTGACAAAGCCGATGTCGTAGTGCTCCTTGATGCGCAGCGCGGTGCGGTTGTGCATCGCTATGCCCCACTTGGAGAGGATAGCGGTATCGTCGCCTAGGTTGATCCCGGCGAGGTAGGCGCCCGCCCGGCGGAATCGGTGCATGCGGGTGTTGGTGAGCATGGCGAGCAGATTGTGCGTGACGGTGGCGCTCTGGCGCACGGCGTAGACGCCGACCGCGTCGAGCGGCGCAGGGTCGAAGCTGATGCAGTCGCCGGAGCCGAAGATCTCGGGCGCCGTGACCGACTGGAGATAGCGGTTGACCCGCATCGCGCCGCGGCCGTCGTGGGCGAGGTCTGAGCGCGCGAGGAGCTCACTCGGCCGTGTGCCGGTTGCCAGCACCACCAGATGTACCGGGTGCTGTGACCCGTTGCTGAAGCCGATGCGGCCCGGAGCGATTGCGGCTACCTCAACGTGCTCGCGAACCGCCGCACCGCGCGCGGTCAGCGAGCGCAGGGCGGCGGCGCGGGCGGCCGGCGGGAGCGCGGGCAGCAGGCGTCCGCGGTGGAACAGCGTGAGCTCGAGCGCAGAGTCACGCGCGTTGGTACCCCGGTGGGCGGCTTCGGCGCGGACGCCGCCGGCGCCGGCCGCTGCGGCAAGGCGCAGGATGTTACCGGCGAGCTCCACGCCGCCGGCGCCCCCGCCGATTACCGCTACGCGCAGCGGTTCGCCCGAGTGCCGGGCGCGCCGGAGTCCACGCAGCAGCGCGATGCGCGCCGACAGCAGCGAGCGGATTGGTTTGGCGGTGAACACGCTGCGGCCGAGCTCAGCGCGGGCGGCGGGGGTCAGCAGCTCGTCCTTCACGCTGCTTCCGGTGTTGCAGGACAGCAAGTCGTAGTGCAGCGGGCCGGACCCGAAGCACTCGCTTCCGGCCCCGGCGCCGAGGTGCACAATCCGTCGAACCGGGTCTATGCAGGTTGCCTCGGCGCGAATGAAGCGCACGCCGGCCGGCGCGGTAAGACGTGGCAGGTTGAAACGCGAGTGCTCGCGCGTGTACATCCCGCCGAGAAGCCCGGGTCCCATCCCCGAGTAGTACTGAAACACGCTCGGGCTTACGACGGTGACCTCAGCTCCGGCGGCATGCAGACGCCGCGCTGCAGCGAGCACCATGACGTGCGTGTGGCCTCCGCCGAGCAGGACCACCCTGCTGGGTGATTGCGAGGCGGTGCCGCCCGGGGGTTTAGAGCGCGCCGGCAATGGTGTACTCCAGGCTCGTCAGCGCGCGTTCGAGCTCGTAGCGGGCTTCCAGCAGCGCCGCCTCAGCTTCGAGCTCGCTCAGTCGGGCCAGGCGTTCCTGTTCGCGGGTGATAGCTTCGCTCTCGTAGGCGATGCGCGCGTTGCGGTAGCGCTCGGCGGCGTAGGCGTGCTCAGTCTTGCGCCGGGCGACGGCGGCCTCGGCGCGGCGCAGTGAACCGACGGCACGGCGAACCTCCAGCGACAAGGAGTGTTCAAGCTCTTCCAGCCCGGTGCGTGCGATCTCGGCGCGCTCCTCGGCTTCGGCGATACTCCAGCGTCGTCGCCCGGCGTCGAACAGCGTTACGTCGCTGCCGATACTGATGATGACGTTGTAATCCGAGCGATCGCGCCACTGGTCCTCCAGCAGCGGGAACTTGTCGGTGTCTGCCTCTAGGCTGACTTCAAGGCCGAGCTGCGGAAACAGCGGACGGTCGCCGCGTTCGGCGGCGGCCGCGGCTTCAGCCTGCCGGCGGCGCAACGACAACGCATCGCGGCGCGGTGAGGCTGCGCGGGCTTGCTCCACGAGCTCCGGCTCGCTGAAGCTCGGTACTTTCGTGCGAAACGCCGAGCTCAGCCACTCGGGGTCCGGGCGGCCGCCGCGGGTGTAAAACGCGAGCGCTTCGCGCGCATCCTCCACCGCTTCGCGCGTCTCGGCGAGTCCCGCGCGCAGCTCGGCCTGCTGCGCCTCGGCCTCGAGCACCGCCTCGCGTGTCACCGTGCCCTGCTCGTAGCTCGTGCGCCGGTCGCTGACGATCTGGGCGAGAGCCCGCTCCATCTCCACCAGAAGCGCCTCGGCCTCGCGGCCGAACACCGCTCCAAAGTACACCTCTCGCACCTCGCGCCGCAGCTCCACCTTGATCTCGCGCAGCTGGGCACGCCGCACCTCGCGCTCTAAGCGCGCGGCGTCGATGCTCCGCGATATCTGCCCCCAGGTAAAAAGCGGCTGCGCAAGCGTCGCAGTTGCGCGATACACCGTATGCGGCAAGTCCAGGTCTATGGTGAGGTCATCCGGCGGGATTGGAATAGGTTCGCTGGGTATTTCGATGGGCTCACCGTTATTCGGACCCTGGAGTCCCGCATCTTCGTCAACTAACCGGCCCTGTTCGATGGTGGTGATCGACCCCGCGCCGAGCTCGAGGGTTTCGTCCGGGTGGGTGAGGTAGCTGCCGGAGAGGGAAAGCGAGAGGCTCGGGAAGCGTTCGGCGCGTGCTGAGCGGTAGGCGGCGTCGCTGCGGCTGACCTCGAGGCGGCCGCGGCGGGCGGCGCCGGCGTTGCGCAGCGCCTGCTCAACGGCCTCATCCACGCTGAGCTCGCCCGCGTGCGGATTCAGGTGCCCGGCGCCTCCGGCCGGCGGAGCAGCGGCCGGCGGAGCAGCGGACTGCGGTTCGGGTGCGCCGGCGGCCGCCGTCCCGGCGGGCAGGGCTGTGCCGATGAGCAGAGCGGCGCCGCAAAGCGCCGCGATGAGCGGCCCGCCGGGCGGGCGCGGTGCGGCGTCACGAGCCGGCATCGACGCTCTCCTGGTGGGGGTGCTCGGGGCGGTTATGGGCTTGCGCCCCTGAGTCGGCCGTTGCGCGCCGGTGCTCGAGGCGGCGTTCGATGAGATAGTACAGCGTGGGTATGAGCACCAGCGTAATGAGTGTGGAGGTGGTGAGCCCGCCGACCACGGCGCGCCCGATGGGGTAGCGCAGCTCGGCGCCGGGGCCGATTCCCAGCGCCATCGGGAGCAGCGCCAAGAGCGTGGTAGCTGAGGTCATCAGCACCGGTTTCAGACGGGTGCGCCCGCCGCGGATCACCGCAGTCTTGAGCGCGAGCCCCCGGCGTCTGAGGGTGTTCATGTAGTCGATCAGCACGATGGCGTTGTTTACAACCAGCCCTACCAAGAGTATCGCTCCCACGAACGACAGAATGTTGAAGGTTGCGTTGGTGATGATCAGCGCCCCGACGAGGCCGATAATTGCGAACGGTACCGAGAACATCACGATGAACGGGTCAACGAACGACTCGAACTGGCTTGCCATCACCATGTAAACCAGCAAGGTTGCCAACAGCAGGGCGTAGAACAGGCTTTCGAAGCTCTCAGCCATCTCCTCCGCCGCGCCGGTGTAGTGTATCTCAATCCCGGTGGGAGGGTCACCCATCGCGGCAACTTCCTGCTGCATGTCGCGCATCACGCGATTAAGCGCGCGCTCGCCGGTGAGATTGGCGAGGACGTTGACGTTGCGCACCCGGTCCAGCCTGCGGATCGCGTCGGGCGCGATCGCCTCCTCCAGATCAACCACGCTCTCAATCGGCACGCTGACCCCGTGCGGCGTCTTGAAGAACAGCGAGCGTAACGCTTCACGATCGTTGCGGTCCTCGTCCCGCAGCATCAGCCACACGTCGTAGCGATGGTTGCCGCTGGTGAACCGTGAAACCTCGGTTCCGTGATACGCGGTGCGCAGCGTTTGCGCCACCTCGAGCGGGCGTAGCCCCAGGCTCACCGCTTCGCTGCGCCGCAGGCGAGCCTGCAACTCTAACGCACCGTCGTGCGTGTCGGTGCGCACGTTACGCGCGCCCTCCACCCGCGATGCGCGCTCACGGATGCGTTCGGCATACGCGCGCAGCTCGTCGAAATCATCGCCGGTGAGCTCAATGACCAGCGGGCTTGTTATCCCGCTCGCCGACTGCGCGATCGCCGCCATGCCTTGCAGCTCTACATTGTAGTCTAGATCCATGAGCTCGCGCGCGATGCGGCGGTCGATCGCGTTGGTGATGCTCCAGATGTCGATATCGCGCTTGTCTACGCCGGTGAGGCTGACGTGTACCGAGGCGGCGTTGTTCCCTCGGCCGGTTCGCGCGCCGGCCGGCATGCCGCCGCCCCCGATCATCGACGACAGCGCGGTGATGTGTTCTCCGGCTTCCTCCCGGATGATTTCCTCCACCTCGGCGACGCGGCGCCCGGTTTCGGCCGCGCTCGAATCGAGCCGAGTGCGGAAGCTCACCACGAAGGCGCCTTCGTCGGCCTCCGGCAGAAACTCCATCCCCAGCAGAAGGATCGCGGCGAACGAAAGACCCAACAAGAGGACAGCCGAGACAATCACTGTTGCGATGTTCGCGAGGGCCCAGCGCAGCAGCCGCTCGTATACCGAATCCAGGGTCTGCAGTATGCCTTGTACGCGTGCGGCGGCGCGGTTGACCCAGGGGTAGCGGCTCTGGATTTCGATATCGGCGAGCGAGAGCTCGCTGTAGCTCTCGCCGCCGCCGCCGCCGGCCCCGCCCGTATCCGTCCGTCCGGTACCGGCCGCACCGCCGGCGCGGTCGCTAGCGGGGCGCACCGCTGCGGCTTCCACGCGCAGGAAGCGGGAGCAGAGCACCGGCATGAGGCTCACCGCCGCGGCGAGCGAGATGAACAGCGAGAAGGCTATCGTGAGCGAGAGGTCTTCGAACAGAATCCCGGCTATGCCTTCCACGTACAGCATCGGCAGGAACACGGCCATTGAAGTAAGCGTTGAGGCGCTGATTGCGGTTGAGACCTCCTCGGCGCCGAGGACCGCGGCCTCAACCGGATCGTAGCCGTTAAGCTGCTTGCGGTAGATCGACTCGAGCACCACGATGGAGTTGTCGACAAACATCCCGATCGCGAGTGTGATTCCCATCAGTGAGGTGATATTCAGCGTCATACCCCCGAAATCGATCAGGGTAAAGGTTGAGATCACCGCGACCGGGATCACTAAGGTAATGATCACGGTGGAGCGCAGGTTTCGCAGGAAGATCAACAGTATCAGCACCGCGAGGATGCCGCCCTGCCAGGCCGCGTCGACAACACCCCCAATTGAGTCGCGCACCTGGTCGGCCTGATTGACTTGACTCTCGATGCGCAGCGATGCCGGCAAGCGCGGCTCGAGCAGACTGAGGCGCCGCAGCACCTCGTCGTTGACATCGACCGTGTTGTAACCGGGCTGCTTGTGGACCTCAAGACGCAGCCCCTCGGCCTCAGCCGCCCGGACGTACTCGTCCTGAGGCTTGAAATCCAGCTCGATCTCGGCGAGATCCCGGAGAAAGATCGGCACCCCGCCGCGCGAGGCGACCAAGACTTCGCCGATGTCTTCGATCTCGGAGAACTCGCCGATGGTACGCAGCGACAGCTCGTAATCGCCGAGGTCCATCAATCCGCCGGGGAGCGTGACGTTCTCACCTTCAAAGGCCCGCATCACCTCGCTGATCGCGATATCGTGGCGGCGGAGATTGTCGAGGCTCAACCGCACCATTGCCGCCGCCTCGCGCCCGCCGTACAGGTCAACACGCGCGACGCCGGGCACCCGCTCGATCTGCGGTTCAATCTGCTGCTCCACCAGCCTGCGGAGGTCTATTCCCTCGGTAGTAGAAAACACGTTCAGCTCGAGGCTCGGATACAGCCCGCCCTCGAACTTGAACAGCTGCGAGCGCTCGGCGCGCTCGGGCAGGTCGTCCTCAATACCGGTCAACGCCTCGCGCACATCTATCAGTGCGGCGTCGATATCGGTGTCGGCCGAGAAGCTCATGCGCACTGTGGAAAGCCCCTCGCGCGAGGTGGAGTTGATGTGCTCAAGCCCGTTGATACCGGAAACCGCGTCCTCGATCTCTACCGTGACGTCCGATTCTATCTCATACGGCCCAACCCCGGGGTAGGGGGTGAACGCCACGATCGCGGGCAGGGTCGCCTCGGGAAACAGCTCCTGTCCGATGCGGCTGAGTGATATCAGCCCGATTGTGAAAAGCCCGGCGAAAACCATTGTAACGGTTACCGGGTGACGTACCGCAAAGCGCGGGATACTCATTGTGCTTCTTCGGCCGCGCGCCGGACCGCCTGGCCGTCCTCCAAAAATGCGTTACCGCGAACGATAACCGTCGCGCCGGGCTCGAGTCCGGCACGAACCTCCACCATACCATCTGCCTCTATTCCGGTCTCAACTTCCTTAACGCGCGCCGTTCCGTGCCGGGCGGCGCCCTCTCCGTTGCGGTTCTCCGGTTCGAATACAAACACCACCCGCCGGTGCGCGCGGCGCAGCACCGCGCCCCGCGGCACCGCGATCGCGTCGGTCACCTCCTGCACGGTGATATACGCGTTGACGTACATCCCGCCGCGCAGCTCGCCTTCCGGGTTGGCGATCGCGGCCTCCACCGTGAAGGTGCGGCTGTCAGGCGCGACGGTGCGGCCCACGCGCGTGAGTTCGCCCTCGAACTGGGGGTTGCCGTCGAGCGCGGTGGGCCGCACCGTCACCGGAATATGCGTTTCGGTGCGGTCGAGCTCAATAAAGCGTCCGTAATGCCGCTCAGGGATCGGAAGCTTCAGCTTGATGAGCTCGTCGCTCACGATGAGCGCGACGGGATCTTCGGTACCCACGGTGTCGCCGTGCTCGACGAGCAGCTCAGAGACGGTGCCGGACACCGGGGCGAGAACGCGCGCGTCGTCGTAGCGCAAAGCCGCGAGCTCATAGTGCCGCCGCGCTGCTTCGAGGTTGGCCTCTAACGCGTCAATCTCCTCTGCCGTTGGACCGTCCTCGAGTATCTTGAGCTCGCGGCGTGCGTTCTCAAGCGCGGTGCGCGCACGTGCCAACCGGTTTTCAGCCTGCTCGAAGTCGCTGCGCGAAAGCGCGCCTTGCTCGTATAGCCGCTCGGCGCGACGAAACGCGTTCTCGGCTACCGTGAAATCCTGCTCGGCTTGCGAGACCGTAGCGCGCGCCGAATCAAGCTCCTCGTCGCGCGCACCGCGCCGCGCGCGCCTTAACTCGGCCGCGGCCGCGTTCATGGCCGCCTCGGCTTGACGCATCTCAAGGCGAACGATGCGGTCGTCGATCGACAACAGCTGCTCGTCGCGCTCCACGCTCTGGTTTTCGCGAACGTGTACCGCCTGCACCGTTCCCGCGAGCTTGGGAACTACCGCGGTGTGCAGCTCAGCCTGGAGTGTTCCGGGGTAGCGCAGGCGCTCGCGCATCGTGCGGTGCTCGGCCGCGGCCGTGCCGACCGCGGCGGCCGGCGGCTCTTCCTCCGGCGCGAGCACCCGCATCAGAACCTGCGCCGCCGGCACGCCCAAGAACACCACCGCGGCCGCGGCCGCTATCAACAGTAAACGCCGCTGCGCGCTTGTCATACGGGTTCCTCCGGCGACGGGGGATGCAGAAACCCCTGCTTCACTGCGGCCTTCATCTCGCTGATCTCGTGGTCGAGCTCCTCGGGTGCCGCAAGCGCAACCTTGAACAAGATGCCGAGTACCGTGATCTTCAAGAAGTAGGTGCGCAGGTCGGGGTCTCGAACGGCGAAGACGCCGCCTGCCTCGGGATGGCGTTCGAGCAGACGCTCGAGACCGGCACAGAGTCGCTC
>PWQX01000169.1 GCA_003556605.1 Spirochaetaceae bacterium | reverse complement strand
TGGACAAGGGGTTCTCCAGCAAGAAGAACATCGACATGCTGCTGCGACGGCGCCTTCAGTTCCTCCTGGCGCTGCCGCTGACGCTGTCGTTCACCAAAAGGCAGATTGACTCCGAGCGAAAAGATATCGACCGGTTTGCCAACACCATCGTAAACGGCGCCGAAACCCTGCGGGGTGTGACCAAAACGCGCTCGTGGAGCACCGAACACGAGTTGTACGTTCACGTGTACTACAACGACGTGCGGGCAACGGCAACGAAAAATCACCTCTACGGTCGCGTCCGCCAGCTGGTGCAAGAGGCGCAGAAAGACCCGCGGAACGGGAAACTGAAAGAACAGTTTGACCGATATCTGATCATCCGCAAGTCGGAGAAACAGGACAGCGGCTACACTGTCAACGTCCGGGAAGACGTCCTGGCGGAGGAGCTGGCTCACGCCGGATGGCTGGTGCTGGTGGGCAACCACATCACCGATGCCGCTGAGGCGATTCGGATCTACCGCGACAAGGTTCATGCATCTGACTGCACCTCTTTACGCCGATGTGGCGCAAGTTTCGAATATACACGGCGGTCACGATACCGCTTGCCGCCGTGGGCGTGCGGAAGCGGACCGGTGGGCGGTTCAAACAAGATCTCCCCTTTGTCATTGGCACGAACGGCACGGAGCACTCCCTCCTGGGCGAAACGCTTCGCGGTGGAAGGATGAACCTGAAGTCTATGTGCCATTTCGGTGGCGGTGAGCCACCCTGTCTTGCGCAAATGTTTCCAAAAGCTATCAATCCGGTACGCGTGCCGTACGCGTTTGACACCGACAGCGGTAAACACCAAACCGGTGCCGGTGCGGAGCCACCGCATGTTCAACGTCCGCGCAATTTGAGCGTCGGTTTGTTCGATCGCCAACGCTCGGACGATCTCGATGATGTCCTGAGGTGTGCGCCTCAACTGTGGCGCGCTCAAAGGCAGAGGACAATGTAATTCGGTAGTAGCGCCGCCTTTCCAGCGAATCTGAATGCGGATCTCTTGGTCTTTCAGTACGGTGACATCCTCGATCAGCAACCGGAGCATGCGTTTCTTTTCCCGTGATGGGGTGCGCGGATCGTTCCACACGCGTGGCAGATCGGAGACCAGGCGGTGAATCGTTCGCTTTTCCTCTTCGCTCACCGACGGCGAATCAGAGCGAGACACACGGCTGTATTCTTCTTCGGCTTCGGCGAGTTGGCGGAGTTTCTCGTTCCATTGGCGCTCCAGCGTATCGGCGACCAAACGGTTCTCAGGACGAACGAGCATGTACTGCTGCTGGGCGAGCTGTGCCTCATAGCGAATCCGTTCAACCTGAGCTCGATGCAATCGCGCCACCTCAGCTTTGCGAGCTCGCAGTTCCTCGAACACTTCCAGTGCGATATCGAGGGACGTTGGTGTTACCGAACCAAGTATCGTTCGAGAAACCGCTTCATCAACCGTATTTCCTGAGACAATCTGGCAAGCTGACTCGCTCTTCTGGATCGCGTCTCGTACACACGCGTATGTGGGAATGGCGTGACCGTTCTTTGTGTGGTAGCGAACCCTCATACGCCTCCCGCAGCGCCCGCAGATCATAATCCCCTGCAAGAGCGCTACTCCTTCCCGTGCGGGGCTTCGCCGCCGGTCCCACCCGTACCCGGCGGCATTGGCCCGCAGTCTTGCCTGATTCTCTTCGTAGGCCTCCCATGAAAGATAACCGGGATGCGCGTTGGGTATGAAGACCTTCCATTCGTCTCGTGAGAGTCTTCGGTAATGTGTTGACGCACCGATCACGACTTTACGTTGACGAGTGCGCCCATAGACGTATGCGCCGGCATAGCGCGGATTGTGCAGAAGGTGAAGGACCCGACTATGTTCGAGCGGGACAAACACGACCTCACCTGTGCGAGGGCCTGATGCGATACGTCGCGGGAAGAGAATCTCTTCCTGAGAAAAATACTTGACCACCCGCTCAGCGGATCCGGTGCGCCGAAACGTCTCGAACACCAGCCGCACAGCCTGCTGAATCTGTTCGTCCGGGTCAATGATCATCTGATTCTGCGCGTCATAGATGAATCCAATCGGAGGTCTGAGCCACAGCTCTCCGCGACGAGCTTTGTTGATCTGACCACCGATCAGACGTGCATGCAACATATGAAGCTCTGCTTCGCTCATCGTTCCCTTGAGTCCGAGCAGAAGCCGGTCGTTGAAGTGCGACGGGTCATAAATCCCATCCTCGTCGAGAATGAGGGTATCGGCCAACGCACAGATTTCAAGCAGGCGATGCCAATCGGTTGAGTTGCGAGCAAACCGGGAGACCTCCAGGCCCATCACTAGGCCGGCCCGACCCAAACCGACTTCCGCCACCAGTCGCTGGAATCCGATCCGCGACGAGCCTGAGGCACCGGACTGACCGAGATCTTCATCGATTACCACGATGCGTTCGTCATGCCACCCCAGTGCTCGAGCATGCCGTTTGAGGTCATATTGACGGGCGGTACTTTCGCGATTGTCGTGTACTTGGTGGAGTGAGGATTGGCGAACGTACAGGTATGCGTTTCGTTCCAAATGCTGAGCTGTAACTTTGTTCGGACCGTTCATCGAGCCACCTCCTGCATACAACCCAGCACCATGTTGGCAAATACCGTGGATATTTCCGGCGGTAGGGTAATTGGAAGTGCGGGAACACTGGGGACTTTGATCTCGACTCGAGGACCCGACAGGCATGAAACGGCAGTCATCCATGCTTTCATGCCCCGAGTGAGAAACAACGACATTCCGCGCCCTTGGCATGTATAAGGTGAAGCAACGAGTGCCTCGGTGCGCAACAGCTCGTATTGCTCTCGCAGGTATCCGGCGTCGAATTGATGAGCCGTCATTTTGGCAGCTCCATTTCCGGCGGTCGTTTTTTTTTCCACCGTGCCAGCGCACGGCTCACGGTACGTGGGTGAATATGAATACCGAAGTGGTGTTGAATCACCTCCACCAGGCGATAGGTGGTTTCATCCGGATGAGCTTCTTGCCACTGGTGGGCAAACCGCAGAACCTCCTCAGTACACTTGTGTGCCGTCCGTGGTCCCCGTCGTTTCGGGATGAGACCGGGGATACCACGGCGTTCGAAGATCTCCTTGGTGGTATAGAAGGCCTGCCGACTGGTACCGAACGCGCGCGCTATTTCGGTGACACTCTTTCCCTCCTCCCGATGACGGCGCAGCATCTCATACTTGACCTGGATCGAATCGTGGGGATCGAAGAACTCATCCTGGAGGAATAACTCATCGTTGATCGCCTCCGGTTTCGGATGCAATGCACCGGATTCCCGCAATGCCTTCTTTTTGGTATCAGCCTCGGACGGTTGGTTTTTCTCCATATGTGTCAATATAATTCTATACGATATTGTTTCTGAAGTCAACCCTAAAATCATGGATATATTATTTCCATATAGCCACATAGATACCACTACACCGTATTGTCTGAAGGTTATCACCGGCACAAGTTGTACATATTTATTATGACACTCGGCACATAATTCCCCTGACACTTCTTCGGCAGGCGCATAGGTATTCATTGTTTGGTAGCTCCTACCAGTTGAACCAGTTCCAGCAAGTCTTCTATCCGAAACAGCGATCGCCCGCCGCCAACACGCAAATACGGATCAGCCGCCGCTGCATCGGTCCAACTGATCGGCACAGATCGATGTGTCCCGTCAGGAAATTCGATCGTTATGCGTTCTTCGCCCCACAACCATTTACGAACTACCATACGCATCGCACATCCCTTTAGTGGATGAAACGGATGTACGATCCGAACTATTTGTCCATCATTTGGATCATGTGTATTTGACTGCTTTGTCCAAGGGCAACGTTGAGAACAAAGTGGGCTATACCCGCCGGAACCTGTTTGTTCCTGAACCTGCATTTGACGATGTGGAAGCATTCAATCAGGATCTTCTCGAGCAGCACGCGGTGAAGGCCG
>PWQX01000209.1 GCA_003556605.1 Spirochaetaceae bacterium | reverse complement strand
CTTATGAAGGATTTCGCCTGTGAACCGATTTGCCAACAAAACCACGGATCCCCTTAAGGCTCTTGCATGCCCTGCCCAGGAAAGCAGATCATTGTGAGCGGTTATATGACGCGCCCCGGCGTAAGGAAGCTTCCGTTCCCATACTAAGCCGTTAGTCTCAAGATCCCAAGCCTTTACTCTGCTTAAATGCACGCCACTGTCCCAAGACTCGTAATACAACAACCCTTCCTGAACTAAGCCATTCTGCAAGTAGTGCTTATCGTTGTCGCTTTGCTCGAATACCCACAGAACCTCCCCGGTTGTCGGAATTAGGCTCATCACCGCATCGAAACCGATAGCGATAACGGCATCGCCAAATGCAAAGATCGGGTCATCAATGAACGAGAAACGGCTATTGGCCCACAGCAGATTCCCATCTGCCGCGTCGACTCCACGCAGCGTGGTGGTACCGCGCGCCCCTCGACTGCCTATCACTAGTACGTTATTACGTTCGATCGCACGGGAATATGTCGAACTACCTAAGGGCGTCTGCCATAAGACTTCGCCATCTGACTGGTCAATCGCGTAGTAATCACCCTGCCCGGTACCGACGAAAACCCGGTGTCCTTCGGAATCGCCGACTGGACCGGCTCGAACAACGCCGTCGATCTCGGCTTGCCATAGCAACTCCCATGCGTTGTCGGAAACGTTTCCGGCATACAAAGACAGAGTCGGTCCAAGTGTGGCGAGTACAAGAAAGAGCATCATGACATCCGGCTTTCGGTTTCTCGCAAGGCAAGCACCACACATCTTCAGCCTCCTATCACCGGGTAATAGATGGAATATTCATCAGGATCGAAAAAACGTTCTACATCGTAGTACCAATAGTCGCGCGCGTGATGGTAACGACGTTGCTCCTCAGGATTGGAGAGCATGAGATCCAACAAAGGACTCGGTATGCTCTCGGTATAGATCTCAGCGTGAAGATGGGGACCAGTGGACAGCTCACCGGTGCCACCTGTGTAAGCGAAGACCTCATCCGAGGTAACTTGTTTCGTTTCGTACAACTCTTTTAGAGAGTTATCTAGGTGTGCATAACGCGTGAAGAACGTGTCGCGGTGTCGCATGCCCATGTAGATATACTCGTGGGTTTGATGCTGCAGCGTTACGTTGATTCCTGCCGGCACATTCGGATCAGTCTGGATACCTCCCTTTGGGACTACACCAGCGAATATCGGCCGCAGTTCCGTATCGGGTCTTGCGCGGAAGTCGGTGCCGTAGTGGAAGGATGTGCCCGCGTGCTCGCGGGGGCCGAAGGAGCTGGTGACGCCCCATTTGCCGACGGCGGCGTCACGTGGCGCCATCGGGATCGGCATGTTAGCCCATTCCTGGTGAGGCGAGCTTATGTAATTCCGGGCCTTGTACTCGTCGTAGCTGATGTACTCGATGTCGGGAAGGCGGCCGGTCCAATCTCCGCTAACTGAGGCTACTGTTGCGTAGTCTGCCCGCCTCACATCCATCGCGCCGTACTCAACCAAGCGATTATAGATTGTAAGCGCGTTATAGTCATCAAGCCGATCATGGTAAATCGCTGCATATTCCGGGTTATCCAGCGTGATAGCGCGGTCATGATTGCCGGTGTGATTCCACCACACGGGAGCATCGTGATACGTGAATCCGGAGGCGTGAAGCATGCGAACCGCATCATGAGCGGAAATCCCCAAGATTTCCTGCAGGCCGCCTTGAATGGCACGCGCACCGATCCGGTTTCCGTCGCTGTCAAGAATGTAGTGACCGTTTGGGTTGCGCAGCCAGCCGTCTCCGTCGAACTCCAGCGAACCGTCTTCCATCAGCCGCCAGTAGTCTTTGGTCGAGTCGAACATGTGATCGGCGTACCGGTCGAGAAATGCAGGGTCCAAGCCGGCGAGTGCAACCTGTATCGCAACGTGCGGCTCTACTGCCGGAATCATCGCATGATAGCGCGGGTCGGCGAGCAGCCGTTCAGCCATCGATGTGTGTGCGTGAACGGCGTCCTGGGTTTCAAGGAGATTGTCACCGGTAATCACGCCATCCCGGTAGGCCTCGTGCTGCAGCACCAGAGCTTGGTGCAACGCGTCGGATGTTCGGTCTCCAAGGTGTGCTAAGCGAATGAGGCGGCCGCCGCCGTCTTGCATCGCCGTTGTCGCCAACGCCCCATTCAACGCTCCTGCGGCATCCATCCTCAGATGGTCTTGTCCCGCCAAGAGGCGAGCGAACAGGGCTTGCCCGGTCTCATCCCCGAAACTCCGCAAGGCCCGCAGCGCAACTGCAAGTCCAAGGTCTTCATCTCCAGCTAACCGAGTAATGCGGGTGTTATCGCGCCAGAGTTGAATCCCCCCTCCCGCAGCAACACCGCGCCCCGCGCTTACATCGTACCCCCTGCCGCCGATTCGACCCTCAAGCCCGTTTCCGCCGATCCTGAGCGCTGCGAGACCCAATCGCTGCCGCGCGTGCGGCGTGAGGTCGGCGAGGTTCAACACACTCAGGCCGGTTGAACCGGCGAGGGCGAACTCTATGCCGGCGCCCGCCGCCTCGCCTGCCAGTCTGTTGAGCTCGAGAATGCGATCGCGGTCAGCGCTGCTGAACCCAAGCGTATTGCCGGAGGAGGCGTTCACGGAACTGAGCCCTGCGGTTACTCCCGCCGCTCCGAAACCCGCGGCGTACAGAGCCAGGGCCTCGCTTCCGGTTAGGTGGCTCCATAACCGATCGCCTGAAAACCTTAGTCCATCGGTGTACTCAAGCGACGCGAGCGCACCATGCGCCGCGTGTGCGGCCATGAGCTGTGATCCGCCGACCATTGTCTCGACCGCCGCTCTGCCGAGCCCTTCCATACCGGCAGCGGTATGCGCCGCTGTAGAAAAAGCTGTGCCCACTCCTAATCCAACCGCGCTTCCGGCAGCTGAGACTCCCACCTGCAATCCCGCCTCACCCACGTCTCGATAACCGTCTACCACGTCGGCAGCTCCAAAGGCGGCGGCAGTTCCCGCAGCTAGCGCGATGCCGGCCGGGCCGCCGATGAGCGCACCTCCTACGCCGGCCGCCAGGCCTCCAACTTGCTGCAATGACGGAGCGGTGACGAAAGAGCTCGAATCATCCCAGATGGGCTGATGCCACATGGGTGTTTCTATGAGCGCGAGTCCTTTCGCGCGCGCTATCTCGAGCTCGCGCAAGTCACCGAAGATCCGCCCCAGCTCCCCGTAACCGCCGAGGTCCCCTGAAGGGCCCCATCCAAGATGCAATCCGAACAAGCCCTCGCGCGCATGATTCAGACTGCCGTGGCGACCGGCCTCCTGCGCGGCTGCCAGAATCAGCGCTTCGGTGTCACGGCTCAAGCGCCACACCCAATTGGGGCTGTGCATACCGAAACCTTCGCTATCCGAGTCTGCCCACCGGTAACCCAGAATGAGCTCAGCGTGAGCCTCGAGCTCTGCTCGCAGGCGCAGAGCCTTGTGTTCAACTCTCTCGGGAGCGGCTATCCGTAGAGCCTCCGCGTCCAGCCTCACCTGCAGCGGCAGCGCCGGCACCGAAAACGCTCGGTAGTCTTCAATTCGCTGAGTCTTGAACGTAGTGCCACCCAGCAGGCTGGAGCCCGAAATTGACCGGCGCACGTAGCGTGTGCCTTGCCTTCGAAACCCTACGCTCTCCAGCGCAGCGCCGATTTGGTGAGTCACACCGTGCTCGGCCGATCTCACCAGCCGTTTGATATGCCCCCGGGACTCATCGATCAGGGTACGAAGGTGAAACGCAGAGGTCGCCGCCAAGCGGCGGCGCGCATCCTCAAGCGCCGTCTCGGCCCGCAGTGCCAGTTCTGTTGTCACTGCGGTCTCGGGTCGAAATTGTCGCACGAAAGCGGCAGCCGGGAGATTCGTGTGCCTATCCTGAAGCGACGAATGCTGCAACACTGACCGCAGTGTGGTCCCGCCCAACAAGTCCTCGAGGGTCGCGGCGGCTTGCGCGGAGGTATCTCGGGGAAGCTGGACAATGACGCCCTCCGTCACCGGAGTCAGCTCATCTGGACGGCGCCCCAGCGCGCGGGCCACTTGTTTCGACTCGGAGCGTACGGTGAGCTCAACCATGCGGTCGACCCAGGACTCCTGCGCTGTGGCAAACTCCTGCCGGCGAAGTTCCCACTCCTCCGCGGCGGCATCGTACTCCTGCTTGAAGCTGCGTCGCCAGAGGTCTCGCGACCGCATGAGCGAGTGCTCGGCCCTGTTCCATGCGTCATCCCCGGTCCGGCGCAGCGCTGACAGCCGCGCTAAGCTGCGCTCGCGCTCGTCGAGCAGCTCCGCGTATCGAAGGTCCAGCTCACGCAGCTCAAGATCTAGCCCTGAAGCGAGCTTATGGGTGTACAGCCGCTGCGCTGCGCCGGCTCGTTCAGCATGTATATAGGCGCGCAGCCGGGCAGGCTTCCGATTAGCTCTCACCGTATCAGAAGCGCTCAAACTCTCCGTCACAAAGGCGTAGTACCCCTGCTCGGTGAAACGCGGTGCGCCGTACAGAGCTTCAGCGTGAGACTCGAGGTCATCCCAATACACGCCTCCGCTCTCGAGCAACCTGCGAAACGCCTCACGTCCCGCCTGGCGTTCGGCAGTGAGCTGATGCGCCCGCAAATCGATTTCCGAGCGATTGGCTTGAAGCATCGCGTTCAAACGCACACTCAGAGCCGACATAGCGGCAGGGATCTCCGCACGCTCGCCGGAAGGCAGCAACTCAAACTGTTGTGACAACGCCGCTACGTACGCAAGCATCTGTGGTTGCCCGCTGTACGACACGATCTCTTCAAGCATGTGCTGCAGCATCTGCGGCTCAATAGCGTCACCTGCCTGTGTGTGCGGCCCAATCGTATAGCGCTCTAACCTGTCGCTCAGCTCCCGGTAGCGGTCGCCAAGACGGGTGAACTCTTCCATCCCGGAAACCAGTTGTGCACGCTGCCGTACGCCTTCGGGTGCGCGCACACTGACCGAGCGCCGCAGCGACCGCAGCCGCCGGTTTTCCGCCTCCAGGATAGCCGCGCCGATTATGCTGGAACGCGAAACCAAGAAGCCCGCGAGAAACCCCCGTTGGCGCCGGCGGTTTCGGCGGATCCTGCGCCTCGCCTGGTCACGAGCCTCTGCAATCACCGAGCCGCCGAGATCGTTCTGGATATAGCGGGTAGCTGCGGGCACAAGGTCGGCGAGCATGAGCTGCTTGTAGAGCGCGTAGAGTCTATGATGTGCCGTGTTCGCCCGTACGCGGTTGAACCCGCGTTCGGCTTCACGCGCCGCGTACGCACGGATCTGCGAGCGTGAGCCACCGCCTGAAATGATGCGCCGCTCGCTGATCAGCCTCCGTAGCGCACCATCGTTGACCGCATCGACCTCAAGGTCGTAGCCGCCGAAGCTTTGCATCTCGTGATAGAACGCGTAACCGAAGTCCCGGAGCAGCGTTCCAGGATTGCCGGAGTGCAGCAGGGTGATCCCGAAGAGCTCAGCATCACGAAGATAGCTCCCGTCGGCCAGATACGTTGCCAGACGCTCCTCGTCAAGCATCTGTTCGGCCGTGAGATGACGGTAGTCGCTCAGCTCGACGCGTGATAGCTCACGCATAGGTGTGACCTGAGAAGCAGAGAGATCGACACGAAACACCCCGGCTATGACATCGCCGAAATCTAGCGCTGCGGTGTCACGTTCCCGGCGGACCCCCTCGATCACCTCAAAGAGGGTCTCCTCAAGGACCGCTGCGTAGCTCTGTAGTTCAACAAGCTCCTCTTGGCGTTCGTGCAGTTCTGTGAGGCGATAGTCCGAAACGCCGGACTGATCGCCGCCGGCGTTCTCAGCGAGTATAGTTTCGAGCCCGGTGTAGATGGCGGCGAGTCGTTCGTATTCCGCCTGTCGTGCTTCGCGAATTTCCAGCGGGTCAAAACCATAAACAGTGTACCCGTCCGAGGCGTATTCGTGCACGGCACGGGCCTTCCGGCTCCCGGACTCTGCCGCGCGGTAAGCGGTGAGCAGATCTCCCCACTGTCTGCGTTTCTCCGCATATAGAGCGCTCTTCGTTGCGAAGTGCTGCTGCGCTTCACGATATGACGCAACCGCTTGATGATAGCGCTTCTCTTGGATTTCCACTGCAGCTCGCGCCGGTACGACGATAGTGCTGTAATACTGCTCGCGGTTCCATGCGGCCGAGTTGAGCTCAGAGAGAATACGCTGCTTGTCACTCCGGTGCCGAACAACTTCGGCTGCGGCTTGATCCACCGAAGCCTCCGCCTGCGCTGCGTAGTGGAATGCGTCCTCGATTTCGGCATAGAAGGCACTTGGGGGCGCTTCTGCGAGTTGAATCGCATCACGGAGCATTGCTATCGCCGCAGGCCGCCTGTCAACAGTTACCGTTAGGCCCTCACCCCGCTTGAGTACCGCAAACGGGTCGCGATAGGCTGTGAAGAACTCCCGCAACGCAATCTCGATTGCACGCGGCAAGCCAACTGCAAAGCCGAACGCATGATCCGGTAAGCTTTCGTAATCACGGTCACTCAAGTCCGCGTCCTCAAGGCCGGCGAGCGACTGCTCGAACGCATACAGATCGTCTTCGGCAACGTAATGAATATCGCCGCTCGGAGCAGTCACGCCCTCTGTCCCGTCGGCAACTTCCAACGCCACACCGGTGTGGGCAGCGAGCTTTGCAGCAAACTCCTGCACAACGGCCGTGCGCAGGATGTACGCTGTTGCGCTCGCGACCGCACCATAGCGCTCGAGCACCGCAATTCGCGCGTCGTAGAGCTTCGAACTGAGTTCATCGCCGCCTCTTGGAGCACGCGCGTAACATAGCCCATCAGCGGTAAAATACTCGAGGTATCTCCCGGCGACTCCGGGGCCCTCTTGATACTCCTGCGGCACGATGGATTCCACCTGTTCATGCAGCGAAGCCAAGCCGCTTACGGCTTCCTGGAGCTCCGCAGTGCTGAAGCGCGCGCCGTGCAGCCGTTCGAGAAACGCCGCAATCTCGAGCGCTCGACCTTTCGGGACAAGCCGCTCCCCGTCGCTGAAACCGCCGTCAGAGTCCCTTAACCACAGTGCCGCCTCCGCGATCGCGTGCCGCTTTTCAAGCTGGTGTACCAGCTCTGCGTGGGCCGCTGCGTTGCGCAGCGCCCTCAAGGTGGCGATCTCATCCTCGAGCTCTTGTTGCGTCCAGGGGGCATCAGAGTCAAGCAGTGCAATCGCGTACTCGCGATGCTCCACCTCGGCGGCGACAATATCGATCAATTCGTCCACCGTAATGCGCACCGCTTGGAGAGACCCCTGCGGCACAGCGGCGCTTGTACCGTGCAGCGCGCCGGCTACCTGTTCCAAACGGGCAAGCTCACCGCTGAGCTCCAAGCCGGCGGTGAGCGGCGAGAGGTGTGCTATCAGATTCCAAAGGTCCGCAGACAGATCACCGGCATTCTCGTTCAGCGTGAAAAGGCGTAACACGTTGCGTGCCTCATACAGATCGCGAAGCGCAGGCAGCCCGCCGTTAGGCACCGGGTGCTGCTCTGCCCCGGGATGCTCCGGCGCATCCTCCGCCGCTCCGTGTCGCAGCACCTCCGCGAGCTCACTCGAGCTGTCGTGCAGTGCACTGCGCTCGAGCTGTTCTTCGGCCGCAAGCCAGGTAGCGAACAGCATGGCCTTCTCGCCGCCGT
The DNA here is from genome assembly GCA_003556605.1 of Spirochaetaceae bacterium. Classification (GTDB taxonomy): domain Bacteria; phylum Spirochaetota; class Spirochaetia; order DSM-27196; family SLAA01; genus B1Sed10-166. The sequence continues at coordinate 7,430 of PWQX01000209.1, read as the reverse complement.
AGTACGCAGCTACGGCCGCAACATGCTGATTCACCTGACCGAGGAGGCTATCGGCACTAAGATCACCCCAGGTCTCCAACACACGGTAATACTCGCTCTGTCGGGCCTCGAGCAGTTCGCGCTCAGCGGTAACGTCTTCTTTTGATGCTTGAACCGCCGTACTCAGGCCGTTCAGCGCATCGGTGAGCTCGTGTAACAGCGCAGCGTGCTGCTGTACGCCGGAATGCGCGCGCTGCAGCTCTTCACGCGCGTCGCGATACTCGCGTTCGGTCTCGGCGTGAGTCGGCCGGTTGGAGCTTCCGTCCAGCGCATAAGCAGCCACCGCCTCGGCGACCCCGAGCTCTGTTTCCGCTCGGTTCACGAGCGTCTGAACCCACTGCAGCTCCATCCGCGCATCATTGCTGAGCTCAGCGCCCCCGAGAGCCAGCGCCTCTTCTTCGAGCGCCGTCAAGTGCTCGTGCAGCGCAGCCCCGCTCCGCTGGAACTCGTCGCGGGCTTTTCTCCAGTATGCGAGCTCAGCGCGGTACGGTTGCAGCTCTTGTGTCGTGTTCCACAGCTCCGAGTGCGGGGCATCCTCGCGAACGCTCAGAAGCTTAGCTTCAGCCCGCATCAGGAGCGCTTCGAAATGGGCGATTTGCTTGACCGCTGCCCGGTAGTATCCATCCTGCTGCGTTAACAGCGCCGTAACCGCTTGGATCTCGTGCGCAAACTGTGCGCCGGTGGTGCTGGTCATCTGCTGTACTCGCCTAACAGTAGCGTTATATTCGCCGGTAAACGCCTGCACCTGTTCCGCCCAGTACTCTTCGGTATTCGTAATAATCTCTGCCAACTCGGCGAGCCATGCCGTTTGGCGCTGCTTGAGCTCATCGAAGGCCGCTTGCCAGGACGTCTCACCGTCGCGGTAGACCTTCGCCCCCGACCGTTCCCAATCGGCGCGTGCAGCGAGCAGTTCCTGTTCCGCTTCAGCCCAGAGGGCAAGCCCTTCATCGATCACAGCCTGCACCTCGGTTTCATGTGCACTTGCGTGCTCAAGCTGGGGCCTTGCTTGCGCCTCCAGAGCTGCCTGAAGCGACTCGCGCAGTAGCCGCTGCGCAACGTCAACCTGCTCCTGCGTGCTCTCCAGCACCGAGTCTTGGATCGCTGTGGCCGTTTCGGCTTCAGACTTTCTCCGCAGCGAGTAGGTGTCGCGCCGGCGCCCGGCGATAAAGCGGTTGCGGGCGTGCTGCACAAGCAGATGCTGCTCGTGCGCATGCCGCTCATACTGGCGGCGAAGCATCTCAGTGATGTATTGATTGTGCGCGGTAGCGTCGATCCCGAGCGCGGCTGCGGTAACAGCGATCTCCTGCTTCACAAGCGCTTTGTGCGGACTGAAGCCGGCGCGTGACTGCTCAACGGCGGCCGACACAAGCGCGCTCCACTCATCGTAGTCGCGATCGAACTCGGGAATGCCCAGCAGGATCGGGTCACCCATGTCGTCCAGCCGAACGCGCCCGCCTGAGTCGGTCTCAAAGAGCAGCTCTCGCTCGAGCTGCTCGAGCTGGTCATGGAGCACGCCAAGCCCGCCGGCCGCTGCGGCGCTCGTTCGGTCGGCTGCAAGCCACACAACGAGCCGCTCCACGAGCTCGCGCTCGGCCTGCTTACGAAGGTGCGCCGGTACCCGTTGCAGTGCCGCCGCGCTGAAGTGACTGCGGGCCTGCGGATGCGGGAACGTCTCAGCCCGCTCGAGAAGTCTGCGAAACTCATAGGACGAGCCGGCGGCCGCGTGAGGTTCCAGCTCCGCAAAACGCAACGAGGCGTCAAGCGGCGCCACAGGCCTCACAGTGAGCAAACCGAACGCGCACAGGAGCAATCCAGCACCGTATACCCGCGTATTCTTCATGAGACAGTCCCTCCTCACCCTGTATCAACCGTCTTGTGCGGCATACTGCTTCGCTTGACTCTAGAGTTTCTCTGACCTTCTTCGAGCACCGCTTCGCCGGGCAGCTCGCACGCGCTGCACGCGTTCTAAAACCATGGGAAACCGCGTCGACAAGCAAAGCGCTGATGCAGATCAGGCGGTGGTAGTGCTTTCGGAGGTCGGGCATGCAACAGTTACGGAAAACGAAGAGTCGCCGAGAACGCGTGGATCTGGGGTTCAGTACAGCCGCGATGGTCGTCATCGCTGTGGGATTCGTGTGCGCCTTGATAGTGACGGTCCGCTCGGACCAGTGGTCATCTGGGTTACAGCTCGCACATCGCGACGGTGTGGGGCCGCTCAGCATAGATTCGGCTTCGCGGTGGTCGCCAAGCTCGCGCTTACGTATCGCCCGTGACCAGCTGGACGGCGCCGGCGGCTCGGTGTTCCTGCAGCGCTTTGGGCATGCGTACCGCGCCTACCTCGAGAACGATCTTGACCACGCACGCGAGCTGCTTGAAGAGCTGTACCTCGTTGACCCTACCTTTGTACCTGCGGCGACATTGCTTGGGCGCGTAGCGTACTTCCAGCGTGAGCCCGGCCGCGTTACTGAGGTGCTTGAGGAGGTGCTGCTGCGCGAACCGAACCATATCGATGCGGCCAAATGGCTCGCGCGCGGCTACCTTGCTTTGGATGAAGTTGATGCTGCCGAGCAAACTGTGCGGCACGCGCGCGAGCTGAGCTCGGAAGACCCTGAGCTCCTCATCCTGCTCGCGCAGAGCGCTCTTGCAGCCGGAAAGCTCGACCGCGCACTGGCGGCGACCGAGCAGGCGCTTGCATTCCGCTCCGCGCTCGCCGAAGCGGCGCTACAGATAGCGATGATCTATCGGTCGGCGGGTGTTTCGGAGCTCGGCGCGCACTACCTGCAAGCCGCCGCCGCGTTGTCACCGGTTCCGATTCCGGCGAGCGAAGAGACATGGTAGTCATGGCGGGTATCTGTGCCGGGCTCCTGTTTTCAACCGTGGCGGCTCCGCCGATCGCAAGCCGGCCTGCTGAATCTCCGCTTCGGTCGCAATCGCCTGCTGCGGCGGTGTCGCTGCCGGCAGCGATCGCTCTCGCCAAGGACCACGATCCGGACCTGCGTTATCTCCGGGAGCTTCACGCGGCTGAACGGTATCGGATCGCCGAGCAATACCGCGCGGCCTTTCCGCGTGTTCGCGTGAGTTACAGCCACTCCGATACCGTGCAGTACGGCGGCGCCGACACCAGAATCCGGCGGGTGGGCATAGGCTTGGAGCAGCTGTTGTACAACGGCGGCCGGACCCGCCGCGCGGTTCGGCTTGCGCGCACAGAGCGCGACCTGCGCCGCATCACGGTTGAGCAGCACGAACGCGAGATTGAGATGACGGTAATCCGCGCGTATCTGCAGGCGATAGGCCTCGCCCGGCGCATCCAGATTTCGCGACAGAACCTTGCGATCGCCGAGGCTCAGTTGCAGGTCGGCGAGAAGGAGCACCTGTTAGCGCGCACCACTGAGCTCAGCCTTCGCGAGCTGCGGCTTGCGGTGCTCGACCAAGAGCTCGCGCTGCGGCAACTTCGCGTTGAACGCGATACCGCCCTGAAAAGGCTAACGCGACTGATTCACGCCCCCGGCGAGACGCCGCCGCTGCCGATCCTACTGCAAGGTGAGCTCGATCTTGCCTACACCGGAATCCTGTCGCAGAACCTTGCCCAAGCCGGAAAGGCCGGAGCGCTGCAGGACACTCGCCGGTACGCCGAGCAGCAGGCCTTCCTGGACCGCGCGGTTACCCAGGAACAGATTGCCCGCCGCGGCATTCTCCCGAGAGTGACGGCCGATGGTGAGCTCAGCATAAGCGGACGTGAGTTTCCGTTAAACGAACCGGGATTCAGCCTCGGTGTTCGCATTGAGCTCACGCCGGCTTACGGTTCGGCTTCCCTGCGCGGGAATGTCGGCTCACCCAGTGCCCACGCCCGCACACGAAGCGCCGAAACCCAATTTGCACCTGTGGAACGGCTCGAGCGCCTATACAGCACCGCCGGCGCGCGCAGCGAAAGACTGCGCGCGGAAGCCGCGTTCGCGCATTTCGACCGCGCGCTTGCCGGCGAGTTGCAACACGAGCTCGATGAAATTGCGCTGCTCCGCTCGCAGGCCGCGCTGCTGCGCTCGCGCATCAGCGCGCAACAAGACAGAGTCCACATCGTCTCAACCCAGGTTGATATCGGGGAGATTCCCAGGCTCCAGGTTCTCAAGGCGGTATCCGAGCTCAATGTACTCGAGAACAGCTTAGCCGACCATATTGTGCGGCTGTTCGAGCGCGAGCTCGCGCTACTCGACATCATCGGAGCCGATATTGAGTCGCGTTTCGCCGCGATTATCGAGGAGCGTGCCAAATGATGGGCTTCAGCACCGCAACAGATGCACGCAGCCGCCGGGACGCGCGGGTGTTTGCTTCCGTGGGCTTCTCGGCAGCTCTCTGTATGCTGTCGGCATGCACCTCTGAAAAGCCGCTTGACCAAGGCCCCGGCACCCCGCAGGTTCAGATCGCGGAAGCTTCCGAGATCTTGATAACGCCGGAGGTAGCGGCGTTCGGCACACTTGTCCATCGTAACAAAGCTGAGGTCTATCCCGAGGCCGAAGGAGTACTCAGCGGTGTATTCGTAGACCAAGGCGATCAGGTTTCCGCCGGCGATCTGCTCGCGCACTTGCGCCAAGACCGCCTGCTGCTGCGCATCAGCCGCGCCGGCTCAGCGCTGGATCAAGCCCGAGCGGCGTATGATCTGGCTGCGGCACGACACGCTGCGGCTAGGCGAAACGCGGAAGCACAACTGCTGAAGGTGAAGTCGTCCGCGGAGGAAGTCCGGCGGCTTCAACGCGCGGTGGCGCGCAGCGAACGGGAACTGGAGACTGCCGAGCACCTGCTCGCAGTCGACGGCGCCACCCCGAGTGGAGTCGAGAGACTGCGTGACGGTCTCCGCGATACCGAAACCGCGCTCACACAGGCCGAGCTGCAGCACCGCAGCATGAGCATCGGTTTTCGCGATCAAGACCTGACTGCGAGCGGCCGTACGGTCCCGCGCAATCGCGCCGAGCGGCTTGAGGCGCTGCTGGCGCTGCAGACCGAGACCCATCTGGCTGAGGTCGCGGTTGCTGGAGCGCGCGTGGCGGAGGCTGAAACAGAGCTTCGTGAGCTCGAGCTGCTGCGCGAGAGCTCGCAATTGCGAGCACCCATAGCCGGGGTGATCGCCGATCGGCACATTGACCTTGGCGAGCGCGTCACGTCGCACCATCCGGTGTTCTCGATTATCAACACCAGCGAGTTGTACCTGTTGGTGGAAGTCGATGAGCGCAATCAAGCGAGTGTTGCACCCGGACAGCCTGCACGCGTGTTATTCGACCATGCGCCGGAAACACCGGTTGAGGGGCGAGTTGCGTTTCGAGCTCCTTACCTTAACGCGCAGACTCGCACCGGTGGTGTGAGAATCAGTCTGGACAACAGCCGGCAGGAGTTGAGTCCCGGAATGTTCGCGCGAGTGCTGATTGAGCTGGGGCCGCCTGAAACGCGCGTGATCGCACCGGTCGACGCGGTCCGCAACGATGCGGGGGATCCCCATGTATATCTGCTGCATCGCGGAGCTGAACGAAACCGTGTCTACCGGCAGCCGATAACCGTACTGGACACGGCGAACTCACCGGAAGGAACGCTCGCGGTGGCCGGCCTCGCGGCCGGCGCCGAGCTCGTGCTGAATCCGTCGGCAATTGCTTTTGCGGACGGAACAGCGGTGGAGGTGATGCCGTGAATCCCGGCTGGAGATCTTCGCGGGTCCGGGCCGCGCCGCGCGCGGCGATCCTGGTGCTATTCGGCGCGGCACTCGCGCAGGGGCTTGCTTCGTGCAACCTGTTCGAACCGGCGCCCGACCCTCCGGTAGTTACACACCCGTCGAAGCACAACCAAGTAATCCGCGCAGGTGAACCGATCTCGGTGCGGTTTCGGTTTTCGGTGGACCGTACCGCTGCAGCTGAGCTCGTTCGCGTCTCAACGGTGACGGGAACCGTGTCCGGCAGCAGTTCTTGGAACGGACGCACGCTTGAATTCGTCCCCCACCTCCCGCTTCAACCACGGACACCGTACCGTTTAGAGGTTGAAGGTACGATTCCCGACGGTAACGGCAGGCCCCACCGCGTGTCGGCACACGTGCGGTTCTTCTACGAGAGTGCCGCGGGCAGCGGGCTATACCTCGAATTGGTAGATCCGCAGCCGGGCACAACCATCGCTACCGGCAGCCGGATTCAGCTCGGCTTCTCGCACGCAGTGGATGAGGAGAGCTTTCGTGCCGCCTTCGACCTTACTCCCTCAACACCCTATGATATCGAGTGGAACCCGCAAGGCACTGTCGCCGTCATCCGTCCCGAAGAGCCGTGGGAGCATTTTCGGACCTATCGCTTCACGATCTCCGATAGAGTAGCGACAACCGACGGGCAACGCGCCGTACGCGCCTGGGAACTCGCGTATCACGTTGCAGAAGATGACAGCAGCCCCGAAGTGGTGGACATTACGCCTGCTTTGAGGTCCTGGGAGCAGCGGTTCCCGTCGACCCTGCCGGCTTCAGGAAGTGCAGCAGGCGAGTGGTTCACGGTTGCCTTCGACGATGCCATCCGTGTTGAGTTTTCCAAGCCCATGGACCGCACTCGCACCGAAACCGCTGTGCGGCTCACCCCGGCGCGAGCGGTCCGACGCGAATGGGTCGACGACAACGTCCTGGTGTTGATCCCGCAGCCCGATTGGGAACCGTCGGTGGAGTACATGCTGCGCGTAGAACCCTCTGCCGCCGATACGCTGGGCAACCGCTTGGCCGGCGGCCGCACGGTTGTGTTCGAGCGGGCCGCGCAAGAGCTTACGGTCCTCGAGGTCCAAGGCGAGCCTCACGACGAGCAGTTCCCGATAGGGCCGGTATACAGCGAACACCTCGCGGCCGCGCTGAGCGTAGGGCATCACCCCCACGAATACCGATTCAGAATTCGCTTCAGTCAGCCGTTCCTCGACGAGGCGACACGGCAGAACGCCCAAGATCTGGTCCGCGTACAAGCGCTGTTTCCCCCCGGCAGCGGAAGTCCCGCCCGCATTGGGTCCACCTGGAGCAGTGATACTGAACTGTCGGTGAGCTACAGCGGCTTCACCCCGGGAACCGACGGAGACCCGCGCTACTACCTGCTGATCATTCCGGCTTCAATCCGCAGCTCCATCGGCGGTTCGCTTGAACTGGACCTGCGTCAACTCCTGCGGAGTGTGTCGCGATGACGTGCCGCATAGCCGGACTGCAGACCGTGATCGCTTGGTTCTTTTGGGCGGGCTTGGTGCTCGGAGGCTGCGATTTTGCCGAAGAGCTTTATCACATGAAAGCACCCGAGCTTCGTTCGCACCACCCCGACAGCCGTTTCGTTGAGCTCGGTGAAGATGGCAACCCGCAGTACATTGCACTGCGTTTCAGCACACAGATGGACAGAGAAGCGACCGAG
>PWQX01000128.1 GCA_003556605.1 Spirochaetaceae bacterium | reverse complement strand
CCGCCCCGCACACCGCCCCGGGGCGAGCGACACGCCGCCCACGCCCGCACGGCGCCGCACGCCGCCGCGGGGCGAGCGACACGCCGGCACGGCGCCTGGCTCGCTCTGCACTTGGTGGTGGCGGCCGGATTCAGTCCTTATCTACCGTAGTATTCGTCGTTTTGCCGTCCAGGGTGTTTACGCATAGGCGGTTATTACGACACACTGTTACACTAATGATCCAAGTGCCCCGCGGCAGAAGCTGCGCGACTGCGCGACGCAGTATGACTGCCGAGTCACACCGGGCTCTCCGCGTGGTCTCTGCGGTAGACAGCGGTACCCACCGCATTTACCCAAACATGTACCAGGTAATTGGAGGTGTGCATTTTGCGCGACGACAACCAATCCCGATCAGAAGGCACGGCGGTGAAGAACAACAAATCCGGCGAAATCATCCAAGAGGCTCTCCGACACGCCGGCATCACCATCAACGGGGACAAGCCATGGGACATCCAGGTACACAATGAGGAGCTGTACGAACGTGTAGTTCGCGACGGCGAATTGGGCGTGGGTGAAGCCTACATGGATGGATGGTGGGACTGCGAGGCCCTGGACCAGTTGATCGACCGGGTATTACGGGCCAACCTCCCCCGGTACTTCAGCGACAACTGGAAAAATACACTGCATCTGCTCAAGGCCCGGCTGCTGAACCTCCAGAAATACAAGCGGGCCTACGAAGTAGGAGAGAGACATTACGACGTGGGCAATGATCTGTACCGCGACATGCTCGACAGCCGTATGGCCTATACCTGCGCATACTGGAGAAACGGCGCGAACAACCTGGACGAAGCCCAGGAGGCCAAGCTGGATTTGGTCTGCCGAAAAATCGAGCTCGAGCCCGGCATGAAAGTTCTGGACCTGGGGTGCGGATGGGGATGTTTTGCAAAGTATGCTGCGGAAAAATACGGCGCCGAGGTCACCGGCATGACTGTCTCCGAGGAACAGGTTGAGCTGGGCAACGCGATGTGCGAAGGATTGCCCGTCAATATCTATATGGATGACTACAGAAATGCCGTGGGCCAATACGACCGGGTGGTCTCCATCGGCATTATGGAGCACGTGGGATACAAAAACTACCGTACTTATATGGAAACGGCCGATCGCTGCCTAAAGGACGACGGCATTGCCCTGATTCACACTATCGGGAGCCCCGTCAGCAACACCGCCGCCAATGCATGGACCACTACATACATCTTCCCGAACGGTATGCTGCCCTCTGTAGCCCAGCTCGGCGCGGCGATGGAGGGGCTGTTCGTGATGGAAGACTGGCACAACTTTGGACCGGATTATGACACGACCCTGATGGCGTGGTATGACAACTTTGAGAGGTCGTGGCCCCGACATAAGGAAAACTACGGTGATCGTTTCTACCGGATGTGGAAGTTCTACCTGCTCAGTTCGGCCGGAGCTTTTCGGGCGAGAAGCAACCAGTTGTGGCAGATTGTTATGACCAAGCCGGGCAGGGCCCAGCCCAACTGCCGCATTTCCTGATATTGTCATGCAGGCGGCAACGGTCATTATCATAGGTGGCGGCCCGGCCGGAGCCACCTGCGCACGGGAGCTTGGAAAACACGGCATTGATGTGCTGGTGCTGGACAAATGCGAGTTCCCGCGTACCAAGCTGTGCGCCGGCTGGATCACGCCCAAAGTTCTGGCCGAGCTCGAGCTGACGCCGCGCGACTATCCCCACAGCATCACGTGCTACCGGCGTATCCGGTTTCATTTCCGGGGCGTCCCGGTGCCGGTTCCTACCCACCAGTACGCCATCCGCCGCCGGGAATTCGACCATTTCCTGCTCGAGCGTGCCGGCGTCCCGGTGCACCGTCACGCTGCCGGGCACATCCGCAAATCCGGCGGTACGTATATCATAGACGACGCATACCAATGCGAGTACCTGGTCGGCGCGGGCGGCACCCACTGTGCGGTATACAAAAACCTGTTTTCCGAATTGCATCCCCGTGACCCCGAACACTGCATCGTCACGATGGAAGAGGAGTTTCCCTTCCAGTGGGATGACCCCGAATGCCGGCTGTGGTTTTTTGACCATGGTCTGCCCGGCTACAGCTGGTACGTGCCCAAGCAAGACGGGCATCTCAATGTGGGGATCGGCGGCAAGTTATCGGCTCTGAAGAAGCGGGGGGAAACCATCAACGCCCACTGGCATCGCTTCATTGAGAAACTGGCCGGCAAGGGCCTCGCCGGCGGGTACCGGTTTTCGCCCAAGGGGCATATGTACTACCTGCGCGGCCGAACGGACGCCGTCCATAGAGAAAACGCCTTTATCATCGGCGATGCGGCCGCCCTTGCCAGCCGGGATATGGGCGAGGGCATTGGCCCGGCAATTGAGAGCGGTAAACTGGCCGCCGCGTCCATCATCAGCGGCAGCGCGTATTCCGTTCAAGCCGTCAGCCGGTGGAGCGCTCCCCGGGTCCTTTCGGGAAGACGCGCAGCGCCGGCAGGCGCCTGAGGCTGTGCTTGACCAACGGGGGCGTAAGTGGTAGGTTTTCACATCGTTCGGATGCAATTACGGAATCCCGCCGATAACCATCGCCCTGACACAAGATCTGAGACTATACATCACCGATCAAACGTCGCGGCCGTGTAGTTCCGCGTTTTTTCGATTCCTCACGAAATACACCGGCGCGAAGATACCTCGAGAAGACAGCTATCGTTTGCGCCACAAGGACATTTATTGTGATAACTGCTTTTCGAGATCTTGATCTCGCACCGGCGCTACTAACCGCGCTGGAAAACGAGGGGTACGTAACCCCTACTGAGGTGCAGGTCCAGGCGATTCCTGAGATTCTCGCGGGTCGTGATATTCTCGCCACCGCCCAAACCGGCACTGGGAAAACGGCCGCTTTTGTGCTGCCGCTGCTGCAACTACTGGCTGCTAACGCTCCGAAGCGTCCGGCCACAGACTCGACCGGCAAATCCTCCGGCGGTGGCGGGGCAGTCAACGGCGCTGCGTCAAACGGTCGCGGCGCTCGGCGAGTCGGTGTTAGCGGCTCGGCTCGCGGCAAGGGTGCGCAGCGCGTCTGCTACCCGCGCGCGCTCATCGTCGCCCCGACGCGCGAGCTCGCCGAACAGATCGACGAACGCGTCGGCGCCTACGGGGCTGATTTGCGCATCGGCCACACCGCTGTTTACGGCGGCGCTTCCAAAGTGACGCAGGCGCGCGACTTGCAACGCTCGCCCGACGTCGTGACCGCGACACCGGGTCGGCTGCTGGACTTCATCTCCGAGAAGCGCATCTCGCTTGAGTACGTGGAGTTCCTGGTGCTTGACGAGGCCGATCGCATGCTGGACATGGGTTTCATCCCTGACGTGCGACGCATCATCGCGATGATCTCCTCGAGACCGCAAACTACGTTGTTCGCGGCGACCATGCCGAATGAGATCGCCGAATTGGCCGCCAGCGTTCTCACACTGCCCATCCGCATAGAAGGTACTGAAGGCCAACAGCCGGTTGAGCGGATCGCGCAAACCGTGATGTTCGTTGAACAGTCCAACAAGATGAAGCTCCTCGTGGAGCTCATCGAGCGTCAGCAGATGACCCGCGCGATCGTATTCACCCGTACAAAGCACAGAGCCTCACGCGTAGCGAAGGCCTTGGCCAAAGAGCGCATCGCGAGCGACGCCATTCACGGCGACAAAACGCAGAACGCTCGTAAGCGCGCGCTGGGAGATTTCGGCTCCGGGAAGGTACAAGTGCTGGTCGCGACCGACGTAGCCGCTCGCGGAATAGATGTCGAGGAGATTTCGCACGTCGTGAATTTCGAGATTCCCACTGAGGCCGAGACGTACGTGCACCGCATTGGGCGGACTGCGCGTGCCGGCGCCGAAGGTAGCGCGGTATCGCTGTGTGACCTCGCCGAGGTCGGCTCTCTCCGGGTTATCGAGCGACTGATCGATGCGCGCATACCGGTTGACCTCGACAACATCT
>PWQX01000286.1 GCA_003556605.1 Spirochaetaceae bacterium | reverse complement strand
AAGTGCTCCGCGATTGTCGAGCCCAGCTCCTTCAGAGACAGTCCGGGAAGCAACTCCACCGTCCGGCAAATCTGCTCAACTTCTTCTTCGCTGATCAGACGACCACTATGTTCCAGTGAATATCCCATCGCACGCCCCCGTTTGTTCACACGTATTCGACCCTATCCTAAGGGAGCGCGACAGGCGTGTCTACCCGCCGGGGAATGAGAAACGTAAAAATGTCGGTGGATCTCTCGGCAGGTGCTACGATCGGAAATCCGCGCCATGCGACGCTACTTGCCGATCTTACCATAGCAATCGGTGCAAAAAGAGTCTATCCCCTTCTATCCCGCATTCAACCGACCGAAACGTAACTATCGACCTACCCGTCGGTTGCAATACATGCGTCAGCGCTGCGGGTAGAACCGGGGGGAGTAAGCCCCCGGTTCTACCCAGAGCCTGCAGGCGCCTGCGGTTGCTACCGGCGCCGTTTTCTGGTACAAACAGTATCTATATGGCAGCAAAACTACTTGAAGGCAAAGCAATTGCTCAAGACATTCGCGAGCGATTGCGCGGAAGGATCGAGGAACTCACACGGCAGGGTACGCAACCGGGGCTCGGGGTTGTGTTGGTGGGTTCGGACCCGGCCAGCAGCACCTACGTTAATGCGAAGGAACGTGCGTGTGAGGAGTTGGGTATCAAGTCGGTGGACCATCGGTTGCCGGAGGACACCCCCGAGACTGAGCTCTTGCGCATCGTCGACGAGCTCAATCGGGACGACACGGTGCACGGCATCTTGGTGCAACTGCCGCTACCCGACCAGATTTCGGCCGATCGCGTTACTATGGCGATTGATCCGGATAAGGACGTCGACGGTTTTCACCCGGTCAACCTCGGGCGACTGCTGCGCGGGCAGGAGTGCTTCTGGCCGTGTACACCGCACGGGGTGCTGGAGATCCTGCGTGCCGGCGGGGTGAAGCCGGAGGGCAAGCACGCGGTCATTGTTGGGCGCAGCAACATCGTCGGTAAGCCTCTGGCCACGATGTTAATGCAGAAGAACGAGACAGGTAACGCCACGGTAACGGTGTGTCACACCCGAACGCCCGACCTGTCGGTGTACACACGCCAGGCGGATATCCTGATTGCCGCAGCCGGGAAGGCTGCGACCGTTACCGGTGATATGCTCAAGCCGGGTGCCGTAGCCATTGACGTGGGTGTCAATCGGGTTGACGACGCTACGAAGAAGAAAGGCTACCGCCTGGTCGGTGACATTGATTTTGCTTCGGCGAGCGAGGTTGCCTCAATGATTACCCCGGTGCCTGGCGGAGTAGGGCCGCTTACGATTACGATGCTGCTTGCCAATACGGTGCTCTCGGCCGAACGGCATCGTGAGCGCCGCGGGCGATAGCGAGGTAACCGAATGGTCGACGTCCAGGCGTTTTCGGACACGCGTAACATCCCGGTGCAGAAGGTAGGCGTCAAGAACGTTACGTACCCCATTACGGTGCTCGACAAATTGAACCAAACCCAGCACACCGTCGGTACCGTGAACTTATTCGCAAACCTGCCGCATGAGCACAAGGGCACGCACATGAGCCGGTTCATCGAGGTGTTCAACGAGCATTATCACGACCTGAGTATGCCGCGGTTCTTGAAGATGCTCGAGCGTATCCGTCGATCGTTGGACGCCGAGACCGCGTACGGTGAGGTGACCTTCCCGTACTTCATGAAGAAACAGGCGCCGGTCTCGGGACAGGAGAGCATCATGTCGTACCGCTGCGGCTACATTGGGGAGGTAGGCGGCGGCAAGCGCGATTTCGTGGTTAGCATAACTGTGCCGGTAGGCACCCTGTGTCCTTGCTCCAAAGAGATTTCCAGTAGGGGCGCGCACAACCAACGCGGCGAGGTCCGCGCCAAGGTGCAGCTCGGTCCGTTCTTCTGGTTCGAGGATATCATCGAATTGATCGAGAGTGTCGCCTCTTCGGGGTTGTATACGCTTCTGAAGCGCGAGGATGAGCGCTTCGTCACCGAGCACGCCTACGACAATCCGGTGTTTGTGGAGGACCTGGTACGGGAGGTGTGCATCGGCATCGAGGAGCTTGATCGCTTTCCATGGTTCAGCGTTGAGGCGGAAAACATGGAAAGCATTCACAACCACGATGCATACGCGTATCTGGAACGTGGGAGGAGAAACAATGGCACTGAATACGGTCACTGAGGTTAGCAACCGGGTGCTGATACGCAATGTTCTGGTGAGCGTCTCGGACAAGCGTGACCTCGAGGGCCTTGTCACTGGTGTGCTGAAATACTGCCCGGGCGCACGGCTGTACTCTACCGGCGGTACCTTCCGTGTGTTGCGCGATCTGCTCGGCGACCAAGCCGAGCGAAAGCTCATCGCCGTGGAACGCTACACCGGTCAGCCCGAGCTGCAGGGCGGCTTGGTGAAGACGCTGGACTACAAAGTGCACTTAGGACTGTTGGCTGAGGAGTTCAATGAGGACCACCAGCGTGATATCGAGCGCGTAGGCGCGGTGCGCTTCGACCTCGTGGTGGTCAATCTCTATCCGTTCAGCGCGGCGATTTCGCGCGAAAATGCGACGCCCGAGACCGCACGCGGCAATATAGATATCGGCGGGCCGGCGATGCTGCGCGCTGCGGCCAAGAACTACCTGCGGGTTGCGGCGGTTTGCAATCCTGAGGACTACGGCGCGGTAGTGGATGCGCTTGGTGCGAACGATGGGGCCACCACGTTTGAGCTTCGCTATCAATTAGCGTCCAAGGTTTTTGCGCACACCGCCGGCTACGACACGGCAGTAGCCGAGTATCTTGCTTCAGCTTCTGCCGCCGGCGCCGCGGCAGCATATAACGTACGGTAGCCGCAACACGCACGAGCACAGAGAAGGAGCAACGCCTGTTATGGCCGCGAAATCACTGCAGAGTATATACCGGGAATACCACGGCGATTCTTTTCCGAAGCACATGGAGCTATCGTTCTACGATGATGAGCATCGCCAGACACTGGTATACGAAAAGGTTGAGTGGATTGTCGAAAACGAACGCCGCGGGCTGCGCTACGGTGAAAACCCCGACCAGGATGCAGCGCTGTATCGGCTGATCAATGGTAATCTGCAGCTTGGCGACGTGGAGTGTGTGGCGCCGGGACGTTACCTTGCCTCCGATATGGAGCTGCTGCAGAGCGGCAAACACCCCGGCAAGATCAACGTCACCGACACCGACAGCGCGCTCAATATCCTGCGGTATTTCAACGATCAACCGGCGGCGGTGATCATCAAGCACAATAATCCGTGCGGTGTCGCGCTCGGCGAGTCTCCGGCGCAGGCGCATCTGCGGGCGTACCTCGCCGACCGCGTGGCCGCTTTCGGCGGTGTGGTGGCGCTGAACCGCGAATGCGACCGCCGGACCGCTGAGCAGATCAGCGAAAGCTACTGCGAGGTTGTTGTGGCGCCGGAGTATGCCCCCGGGGTAGTTGAGCTGTTCAAGAAGAAAAAGAACCTCCGTGTGGTGCGCATCGGCAATATCCAGCGGCTGCATGAGTTCGTAGGCCAACGGGTGATTGAGGCGCGCAGCTTGATTGACGGCGGTATGGCGGTGCAGTGGTCGTATACACCGCAGTTGCTGCGGCCGGAAGATTTGTCGGCCGCGGTAACCACGTACAAGGATAGCGAGTATCGTGTTGCGCGTGAACCGACCACCGAAGAGCGGGTGGATATGGTGTTCGGGTGGCTGGTGGAAAGCGGGGTTACCAGCAACTCGGTATTGTATGTCAAAGACGGGGTTACGCTTGCTATCGGCGCCGGCGAACAGGATCGGGTAGGCGTTGCCCGCATAGCCCGTGACAAAGCGTACCGCAATACACGCGAACGCATGGCGTACGAGCGCTATCAGTGTTCGTACGATGCGCTTGGCGGTGATGAGCGTGCTGCATGGATTGCGAGTGAGGCGGAGCACGCGCGCGGCGGGCTCTACGGCGCCACAATGGTGTCCGACGCGTTCTT
>PWQX01000068.1 GCA_003556605.1 Spirochaetaceae bacterium | reverse complement strand
CGTCACATAAAGTCAAGAATTAAAGATCGGGAGGTCATTTTGGAGCCCGACGATTTCGTGAATTACCTTGAGGCCAAGTATCTATTGGACTACCGCAGCTTGAGTGCTGCGGTGCAGCGCCGCTTTCAGGCCGCGGCAGGGACGCTCGAACGACCGATCAAGGTCTGCGACCTCGGCACCGGCAGCGGAGCGATGGTCCGGCGGGTTCTGCAGGGTGTGTGCGGCCCGCTTGAAATGACCGCGGTGGATCTTGAGGCCGACGGTTTGGCGCAGGCTGAGGTGCTAACCCGCCGCGCGCTGCTTGCCGCGGGGTTTACCCCAATTGAAGCGCCCGGGCAGCTTGTGCTTGCCGATTACGCCGGCCGGCGCGCCGGGATCCGGTTTCGTGCGCTTGACCTCGCTTCGCGGAGCGGCCGAAAGGTCTTGGCGGCGCAGCAGTTCGATATCGTGACCGGACACGCGATCATGGACCTGCTGCCGCTCAGGCCCGTCCTTGAAGCGATTCGCGCCGGGCTTCGTCGATGGGGGTTGTTTTACGCGACGTTGACCTACAACGGGCGCACCACGCTGCTTCCGGGGTATCCGGACCGCAGATTCGAAAACACGCTGTTTGAGTTGTACGACGCATCGATGGACGCGCGCGGTGCTCGCTTTGGAGGTCGCTGCGCCGGGGCACGGCTGTACGATGCGGCTTGCGCGGCGGGTCTCGCGATAGAGTCGTATGGGGCCTCCGACTGGCAGATTGTCCCGAATAGCGGGCGCTATTCGACGGGTGAAGCCGATGTCGCGCGGGCGCTGATAGAGACGGTCTTCAGCGAGCTCTCGCGAAGTGCGCAGCTCGAGCGGCGGAAGCTTGGACGCTGGCGCGAACGCCGCCTCGAGCAGATCGAAGCCGGGGAATTGGTGCTTGTGGTGCACCACACCGACCTGCTTGCACGCAAACCGCCGTCCCCGTAGCTGCATCGCCCCGCTGGCGGTTAAACTGCTCGCTCAGGCACGAATACAGCTGCGGAGGCGTCTGATCGCGAGCGCGATGTAGCATCAGCCTTTGCTCAGGGGTCCGGCTTGCCCCGCACGCCTCCGTCCCCAGTAGCGCCGCACCTGCCGGCTGTAGTGTAAAAACTCGAGGTCGAAGCGTTCTGCCAAATGGGCTTCTTCCATGCGGATTCGACCGTGCATGTGCACAAGATACACCGGTAGTGCCGCAAGCAGCGGGAGCACCGGCAGCGCGAGAACAAGCCCCAACGCTGTGAGGTGTAAGCTCAACACAATAGGGTTTCGACTGTGCGCGAAAATGCCGCTCGTCTTCAGCCCTTGGCCGTGCTGCCGGTGCCGGCGGAGCTGAGCAGTGGCAACCACGCCGATGGTTGTTCCGAGGGCGAGCAGCGCGATGCTGAAGGCTGCCACAGCCGTCCGCCCGAAAGCCGGTTCAGCCGGGAACGGAGTCAACGGCCGAAAGCTGTGCGGGTAGAGCGCCCAAATCGCCGGCAGCACGAACACCACAACAAGCGCCGCGTAGCCCAGCATGCTCGCGCAGCGCTTACCGCAGTCACGGCGCGCGCCGTTGGTCAGCACAGCGTAGGTTGAGGCTTCGCTCGGGATGGGGAAGAACAGCAGTTCCACCGCGATCACGAGGTACGTCGCCCCGATGGCGATTCGCATCCACAGTTCCGGTGTCATTTCGAACAGCTATCATGCGGCGGCGAATCATCTGCGGGCGGGCGGCCTGCGGTGTGCGAGCGGTCTCGTGCGGGCGCTCTGTGTAACCGGCGCGCGTACACGTCGCCGCTCTTGTCGTAAGGCCAGGAATGCAGCAGCACTTTCGTAATTTGTTCGGGTCCGACCCAGTTATCGAGTAGAAAGCTGGTGCTCTCGCCGACGACCACGTTATAGCAATAGCGGTCCAAGCGTTCGAGCGCCTCCACGCAACGCGCCGCGCGGTCTAGGGCTGCCGGCAGAAACTCAAACGAGAGGGCCGGCACTGCGTAGGACAGGCCGCTGAGCACCGCCTCTTCGTAGCCCTCAACGTCGATCTTTACGAAATCCGGACGGCCATACTGTTCAGCGAGGTCATCGAGGGTACACAGCGGCACCGTTACCGTTCTATTCCACTGCACCTGCGCAAAACTGCCGGTAGCCCCGACGTCGTCAATCCAATCCCGCGCCACAGTGCTGACGGTGGGGTACGCGTCGCTGATCCATAGCTGCGCTTCTCCGGTTTGAGCGCCTACTGCCGTCTCCACTACCGTTACTCCGGAGTGCCCGGGGTAGAGCCGACGGAGGACGGCCGCAAAGCGCGGCTGCGGCTCCACCGCGACCGCGCGGACCGCGATCCGCCGCCATGCGCGGACCCGATCGCCGAGGTGGGCGCCGATATCGAACGCCAACTGCCCCGGCTTCAAGAACCGGCGGTAGAACTGCGCGCGGCGGCGCGCCCGCAGCGGTACCCCGTAATACAACACGAACGAGCGCATCAGGCCGCGCCCGGCGGTCACAAACCATGAGCTCACGTTCCGTTCCCAACTCCATGCAAACGAGACGAGCAAGAGCCCCATAGCGGCGGCGTTTGCCTGCACTGCAACGCTGTGCGGAAGAGGCGGAAAGGTGACGGCGATGAGCGAGGTCACCATTAGCGCGCACGCGGTTTTGGCGAAAAACGCCATACCGGCCGGGCGCGTATGCGCCTCGGGAACGGCGTGTAGGCTCAGGACATACAGATAACGCAGTGCCCCGGCGGCTAAGATCCATTGTCCCAGTCCGAAGTACAGATGCGCGATCACCGAGAGCAGCAAGACGAAATACGCGTCGATCTCCTCATCCCACATGCTTCCGAACCGCGTCGGCCCTTGCGCGCGCGCAACGCGCCCGTCGAGCAGGTCGGTGATCTCCGCCCCCACCAGCAATGCGAATACTACGTACAGCGGGCCTGCGGCGCTCGCCGCCGGAAGGGCGGCCGCGGCGGAGTCCGCCGCATAGGCTGCGGTTGAAACCAAGAGGTCGTTCAAGTACAAGGTCAGGGTTACGCTCAGCGCGGTGAGTAATCGAATCGAAGAAAGCGTGTCTGCGCTGCGGCGCGGGCGTCCATGATACATGCGGCTGAGGGTGTGGAAGCTGCCGAGGCCCCAAACCACCAAGACCGGCACCACTAAGGCCGGGCGTGGGTACAAGGCCAGATCGGCGAGAACCGCGAGGATGAAAACCGCGTGCACGGTCTTCCAGCAGATAAGCTCTCGGGACGGCAGCGCTTTCATGACCGGTTCAACATAGCGTGTTCGGGCCACCGGTGACAACAAAGCATAACAAAACAGGGTCAAAAAAGCGCTCGGCCACTGCGTAGAGTCTTGTAGCCCGGCGGCATGCTCACCACTTCCGGCCGTGCGCGTCGCGGACGGTGCTCACCAGCCGTTCGAGCTGCGCAGCGGCTTTCGTGCGCGGCACGGCGGTTCGGTAACGCTCGCCAAGCGCGGCTCTCAGAACGTGCGCCACCCCCTCCTGCAGCGCCTCAAGCGCATACCCGCCCTCAAGCACGAACATGAGCTTGGCATCGAGCTCTGCGCACGCGCAGTCGATCAGCGCGGTTGTCATGCTTCCAAACGTCTCGGACGACAAACGCATTCCGGCGAGCGGATCACGGTAATCGGCATCGAATCCGGCCGATACCAACACAAGCTCCGGCCGATACCAGAGCAGCGCAGGCAAAACCACCTGATCGAAGACATACAGATAGTCCTCATCAGTGCTACCGGCCCTGAGCGGGACGTTGACGCTGTAACCGGCGCCCCGGCCCGTACCTGTCTCGCCCGCCATGCCGCTGCCGGGAAACAAAGGGTATTGGTGCAGCGACACAAACAGAACCTCCGGCGACTCGCAAAAACTGTGCATCGTTCCGTTGCCGTGATGCACGTCCCAGTCGAGAACGGCGACTCGCGCCAAACCGTGTTCAGCACGGGCGTGCGCCGCGGTAATCGCGACCGAATTGAAGAGACAGAAGCCCATGGCGCCGCCGGCTTCGGCATGGTGGCCGGGCGGCCGCGGAAAGGCGAAAGCGGTGCTGACTTCTCCGGCCAGCACGGCCTCGAGCGCTGTCAGACAACCGCCTGCGGCGCGCAGAGCCGCTGCGTAGCTCCACGGTCCGGCGCTGGTGTCGGGCTCTAGATAGGTTACGCTGTGGCGGCGCGTTTCGGCGATGCGTGCAATATAGGCGCCGGTATGAATGCGGCTGAGCTCGGTGTGCTGCGCATCGCGCGCCGGCAGTTCCTGAAGGCGGTTGCGGTGCTCAAACCCGGCGAGCATGCTATCGATCGCCGCAAGCCGTTCGGGCCGTTCCGGGTGTCCGGGACCGTTCTCGTGACGATGATATAGCGGGTCACGTACGATAGCGATATACTCCATAGTGCGAAGCAGTATACAACCGAAAGAGATGAAGCACAAAACCGTCGAAAGCGTGAAAACAGCGCGTTGTTCGAGGTATCTATGGAATCAGTATGAACGGAATTGAACGTACCCGAGCTCGCGTTCGTCTGCGGGCTCGCCGTCTGCGCTGCGGTATGACCGGCGTTGGGTTGGCTGTTGCCGTCGCAGTTGCAGCGCTCGCCATTGCCTGTGACGTGATTGCCGAGCGCGATTCGGCACGGCCCGATACGCCCGATCTGAGCGCGGCCGCGACAGAGGCGCCGGCGGTAGAGCTGGTGCTGATTGGGGGGGAGGTCGGCGTGGCTCGTAGCGGGGCCGACACGTTCGAGTATCCCGAGTTAGGTATGCAGCTCGAGCACGGTGACGTCGTGCGCACGCATGCCGGCGCCCGCGTCGTGCTGCGTTTCGGCGACGCTGCGGTTGTCTGGTTACAGGATGACTCCGAGGTCGAGATCGCCGAGCCGCTAACGCACGCAGCGGGCCTGTACTACGGTGTGCGGCTGCGCCGCGGCTCAGTCGCTGCGCTGTCGGCAGTGGTTGAACAGCGGCGCCTGCGCGTGCGTGCTCCTCAGCTGAGCGCGGTCGCAACCGGAACCAGTTTTCTGGTAGGGGCCGACGCCGAGAGCAGTACTGTTGCTGTTACTGCCGGTTCGGTCGCGGTGTTTCCCTCGGGGGTGGACCTGCATAAGGCGCTGGCGCGTTCCCGGGATCCGGAGCTGTACGAGGCGGTGCAACGGCTGTTGGACCGATCGGTGGAGTTGCGCTCCGATGACCAATTGCGTATTGAAGCGGAGCTCCTGCGCGAGACCGACGGTATTCTCGAGAACGTTGTCCGCGGACTCGAGGAATATGAGACGCAGCCGCCGGACGAGGAGGAACACCGTCGCAGGATCGCGCTGATGGAGTACAGCGGTGAACGTATCTCGAGCCGTATGCCCGCGGTTGAGCGCATCTACGCCGGGAGCAGGTCTGTGCTCGATCAGCTTGCCGCTGCAACACCGGCTGGTCTTGCGCGCGTCACCGAGCCGGCCGAGTTATCGGAAATCCGCATAGAGACCGAACCGCAAGACGCCGAGATACTGCTCGATGAACAACCGATTGGGCGCCGGGTCTTTAGCTCATTGTTCAAGGAGGACGAGACGGTGCGCTTGCGTGTGCGTCGCGAGGGATACGCCGAAGAGCTCATTGAGATCACGCCGCCGCACGAGCGCAGTCGGGTGGTGCGAGTATCGCTCGAGCCAATCAAACCGGCTTACAGCGAGGAAGAGTTTCTCCAAGCCGTGCGCGAACGTGACCTGAGGCGGGTGGAGCACTATTTGGATACCGGCGGCAAGGTAAATGCCGTCACCGCACAAGGGTACCACGCGCTCGCTCTGGCGCTTGGGTTGCCCGAGATCGGGATCGATAACCTCGGTGAGTTCGATCCGGACGTTGAGCTGGTTGAAACGCTGCTTAAAGCCGGTGTAGCGGTGAATCTGGAGTTCTATCGGTTCGGACAGCAGTTGTCTGCGTTGCATGTTCCTATCCTCGCCGGACTGGCAACCGGAGAGCTCGATTTGGAGCTCATCGAGCTGCTGCTGGAGCATGGGGCGAATCCGGATTACGTTCTTGAAACGGGTACAATGCGCGTGACTCCTGTGGCCATGACGCTGATCGTCGGGATCGAGAACGGCTCGGTTCACCTCGAACTGTTGCGCATGCTGCTCGAGCACGGGGCGGACCCGAACATCTCGGGAACCTACGAGGGTAGAGTGCTGTCGCCGGTTATGATTGCTGTAGTGCTCGGGAGCGAATACGACTACTCGAACGCGAAGGTTATCGCCCTATTGGCTGAACACGGGGCCGATCTGAACGGATTGGTCAATCTGAACGGCATTATCGGCTCGCCTTTATACTTCGCCGAGTACTATGAACGAGATGAGATAGCCGAGGCCCTGCGGCGTCACGGAGCGCGGTTGTAAGGACGTTGCAGCTTGTGTGGCCGTATCGATTCGAAGCTGTTGCGTTGAACCTGCGGCCGGATGCTAGTACGTTGTCGACATGAATTGGCTTGAGGCAATGGGAATCATAATGCTCGGGCTCGCTGGTTTGTTGCTGGTGTTCGCCGCCGGGGAGCTTTTGCGTACCGGGGCATTTGTGCTCGGCGCGGAGACGGCCCTCGGCGAGGTGCGCGATTACCGCGTCGCTGACCATAGTATTCCGTTTACCGACCCTGAGGCGGGGCGACGATACTACCCGCAGATTGCCTTTACAATCGACGGGTTAGAACACCAGTTCTCAGCAAGTCAAGGCCGCACCGGCCGGGCGTATGAGATCGGCGAGCAGGTCTCGGTGGTGTATAATCCGGAGGATGTCTCGGATGCGCGTCTTGCTACCTTCTCCGGAGTGTGGGGACGCGCGATGGTGCTGCTGTTGACCTCGGGGCTGTTTGCGCTGTCGGGCGGAGTGCCGTATCTGCGCACACGGCGGGCGCGTGAAAGCCCAGGTTCGTGAAGGCAACCGCGAGAAAAAAGGCGATGCAGTCTGCATCGCCTTCTAAACCTTAACCGAAAACAGCGAGTTAGCGGCTTCCGAGGGCGTCTTCTACGGCCGCCATTATCGCTTCGCTGGTGACCGTAGCGCCGCTGACGATGTCGACATCGGTGCTGTTGGCGTCCACAATCCGCTGCGTGACGGTCTCGATCGCGGGATCGGAGAGACCGGGCGTTTCACTGTGCTCAACAACCTCTACCGATACGATGTCATCACCTTCTACGGTGACTTCCACTCGTAGATCACCCCCGTAGCCTTCGGCTACCCCTTGGTAGGTGCTTTGAGTTTGTGCTGATACAGCGACCGCCACGAGCGCCACTATCGCAAGAACAATCAGAATTCGTTTCATATCTCGTATTCCTCCTTATCATAATCCTGAACCGGATTGGATCACGGAATGTAGTGTAGTAGGCGGCCAGGCCGCTGTCAAGTCGGCGCAAAGTCTCGCTCTCCGTCGGTCCGGCTCTTGACTCAAGCGGCGGCTATGACTGTATTGACAAAAGCTGCCCGATCGGGCATACGTGAAGGTCGTGGTAACTGATGTGCTTTCTCCGGAAGTTGTTTCCGTCTCGTTATCCGGTAAAACCAAGGAAGATATTATCGCAAGCATCTTGGATCTCGCCTGTCAAAGCGGAAAGGTGAAGGACCGCGACCAGGCGTGGTTTGATCTAATTCGGCACGAACACGAGATTTCCACCGGGATGGAGCACGGCGTTGCGTTCCCGCATGCCAAGACCAAGGCGGTTGACGAGCTCATAGCGGCGTTCGGGATCAGTCGGCGTAAGGTGGATTTCGAGAGTCTTGACGGCAAACCATGTCGGATCTTTGCAATGACGTTGTCGCCCCATGAAGACGTACAATCGCACCTTGAGTTTCTCGCGCAGATGGGTGCTATGCTCAAGGATAAACAGATTCGCGACCAAATCCTTGCCGCGCGTACCGATCGCGAGTTGTACGACATCTTGGTCGCGAATCACAGCCGGTAGCGAGCATCGCTAAGAATCATAAGGAGAGCAATTCGATGACGGTCGGCATACTAGGATACGGGAATATGGGAGCTGCATTGGCAGCGGGGTTGAGTCGTCGGCGCCCTGAGGTCAAGATAGCGATTCTTGAGGTTGTTCCGGCGCGCCGGCGCTGGGCGGTTCAAAAACATGGCGCTATTGACTGCGGTACCGACGCCGGGAAGCTCTGTGATGTCAGTGATGTCATTGTGCTGGCTGTACCGCCTGCCGAGCTGAACACAGCGGCCGCAGCCCTGGCGGGCTGCTTGGCGGAGAAACCGGTGATTAGCCTTCTCGGCTACATCAAACTGGATCAACTGATCAAGGCATTGAAAACCCAAAATGTTTGCCGCCTCATGCCGAATATCGCAGCTCAGGTGGGTGAAGCGCTTGTAGGGATCACTTACCCTGAAGCACCGAGCGAGAGTCTGGTGGCGGCGGCCAACGATCTGGCAAAGGCTATCGGGCTGCCCTTGACCTTGCCTGAGCGCTTGATTCCGGCGATCAACGGGCTTTCCGGCTCCGGCATCGCTTTTCTGTTGAAATTCATTCACGCGGCATGCTTGGGAGCCGTGGACACGGGGATGCGATACGAGGACGCGCTTACCGCCATGTTGCAAGTACTGCGAGGGACGGCAGCACTCATTGACGAAAGCGGCGAACACCCGGTCGAGCTCGTGTCGAAAGTCGCAACGCCCGGCGGATCTACGATTGCGGGCATACGTGAGCTTGACAGCTGTGCATTCGAAGGGGCCGTAGAAGCCGGTGTTGTCGCGTCGGCCACGAGAGCGTTGGAAACTGAGTATTAGGTGGGCGCTATGCAGCCCAAAGCGTGGTACCATGGTATGTTCTTAACTCTGTTCGGCGTTGCGCCGTTTGTTGCGTGCATCCGGAATACGTTGATGCTGAGACCGGGTTCCTCATCAAGTGTTAGCGGCGCCGGATTCCGTGAGCAGGGTAATCGTGATTTCGACGGCGTGCCGACGGCAGCAGGTATTACGTCGGCCGGTAGATTCGGGAGCGTCGAGCTTTGAGCGCAGGTATGGCAACTGAAGTGAGACGAGCGAGCGGTTTCTTGGTGACGGCTGCGGGCTTAGCTATGGTATGGTGCGCGTGGAATGAGTCGCTGGCGTTACAATCGGTTGTTGAAGGTGTAGCGCTCGGCTCACTGTGCCTGTTCTTGACCAACCGTTTTTTGCTCAAGGGGCAGTATCAAGACCTGTACCGAATCGGCTTACTGACGGTCGTACGGTACATTGGGGTGGTAATCGTGGCGATCTTTGTTTCCGGGATCGACGCCATCTGGATTACCATAACCGGAAGACTTCACGTAGGGATTATTGATCTGCAGACCAGGATACGTCATCCGTTTCGCAAGGTCTTGGTCGCGAACGCGATTACTCTTACACCCGGGACCGTTACCGTTGAGTGTGAGGGCGACACCATGAAAGTCGTCTGGATCAACTGTGTTACCGAAGACCCTGATGAAGCCGGCGAAATGATTAAGGGCAGTTTCGAACGAGTATTGGCCGAAACCAGCGATGAGCAAGGAGCCGCGCCATGAGTTTTCTAGACCTGGCCTTATGGCTTCTCGGGTTTTCTACTGTTGGGAGTCTTGTCCGGGTGGTTATCGGGCCCACGATCTGGGATCGCCTGTTGGGCTTAGGTTTGGTGGCAAGCAAGATCACCCTCGGCACTGTGCTGGTGGGGCTTCGGTTTTCGGCGAGTTACATTCTTGATCTGGCGTTGTTGTTTACCGCTTTGGGATTCTTGGTGACGGTTTTGCTTGCCCGGTTTGTCGAACAGAGCGGAGAGCTTTAGGGTTCGGATCGTTAGATGCAAATAGTAATTGGTCAAGTCACGATTCTCCTCGGCTTGCTGGTCACCGGGTTTGGAGTATACACAGTTCTGCGATTACGGGGATTCTATGCTCGTCTGGTAGTAACGTCGAAAGTTGAGACGATGGGCTTTGTAACCATCATGTTCGGCGTGATGATCCTCGCAGGCATATCGAGTGTTACGATTAAGCTTGCCATCATTTTGCTGTTTGAGTTGCTCACAGTTCCGGTAAGCTCGCACGCGATTGCGCGGTCGGCGTACATGAGCGGCTATAGGATACGTGAAATAGAGCGGCTCAACGGCAAGGTAAACGAAGGCGCCGAGGACAGTACCGATGCTTGAGATTGGTATGGTTCTGCTCATGGGAGTATTCGCTTGGCTCACGATTCACAGCCACTTGCTGCGACTGTCGGTTGTGTATATGGCGATCTTCTCGCTTCTGGCGGCCTTCGTGTTTGTTTTTCACGGCGCGCCGGAGCTGGCGATTGCCGAGGCGGTTATCGGCAGCGGTCTGGTTACCCTGCTGTACCTGGTGGCGTTGCAGCGATACCGGGTGTATACGATCTGCGTCGCCTCTGATCGCCACAGTGAAGCGCTTAGCGACAGCTACATCAAGGGCATGGAGAACAACGAGATCGTGCATCGTATCAGACGTTTTTGCATGTCGCGCGAGTTTGAGCCGGAGATTGTTTTTTCATCCAAGTCGGTGAAGGAGGCGATGTCGGATTCCAGGTACGATCTGGTGATAACACATGAAAACGGCGAGACTCATGTGTACGGGCCGAGTAACAGTTACGTTATCGTAGAGCTTGAGCTGATGTTCCAGATGGACGGTGCAAATTCGGGGATCCGTTTTGGGCGTTATACACGGGAGGGCTTGTGATCAGAATGGCGTCCGCCGCATTGTTTGTACTCGTGGTATTTGTAGGGGTGACCGTTCTAACAACGCGCTACCAAGAGAAGCTGGAGCCAACCATGTACGAGTATATGGTTGAGAACTTCCAACGCGACACGGCTGCACATAATGCGGTCGCGGCGATTCTACTAAACTACCGCATGTACGACACTATGTTCGAAGCACTCATACTGCTTACCGCGATCATCGGGATGAAGCAGTTTCTACCCAGTGCCGGGGAGTTCACCGGTGGCAAGTCGGGTAGAGGTGCGGACACTACCGACTGGAGCGGTGACAGTCCCAAACAAGGGTGACCTCCGCGATCGTCGGGAAATGGAACAATAGGCATGGCTGAACGATCATTGATTACACAGATGATAGTCGGGCTGCTTTATCCGTTTATGCTCCTACTCGGTTTCTACTTGATTCTGAACGGACATTACACCCCCGGAGGCGGGTTTCAAGGCGGAAGCACTTTTGCGATGCTTTTCGTCGCGCGGTACGTGGTGTTTCCGGTTGCCGACATGAGCAGTGAACATTTGCATTTGTTACAGCGACTGTTTCTCGCGTTGATTCTCGTAGTTCCGATTTTGGTGCTGTTTAGCGGGTTTCTTGCCGGTGCATCGGAGTATAGCGGCATGTATCTCACGCTCATGGATCTGTTTATCGGTGTGCAGGTAGGGTTTGGACTCGGTGTCGCGGTGTTTCGGTTCGCGTTTTTCAAAGGCATCGGCCCTTCATGGCGCTTTTGATTCGCTCGTCCACGCTAGTCAAGACGCGCACCTATCCGGAGAAGATGGAGTATGAGACAGCAACCTTCGGTTATTGTACGATCAGTTATCGGATTCTTGTATCCGTTGGTCATAATGCTTGGGTTCTACGTGATTATTAACGGCCGTCTTACGCCTGGTGGAGGCTTCCAGGGCGGCGCCATTATCGCGTGGTTGTTTATCGGTCGGTATCTGCTCCATCCGGTCGAGGACTTGAGTACCGATGTGATGCATTTGCTTGAGCGGTTCTTTCTTGCGTTCATTCTATTGATTCCGGTGCTTCTGTTGCTAACCGGTTTTGTCAAGGACTACCCTGTGCTTCGCGAGCCGTATCTCATATTGATGGATACGCTCATCGGTGGCGAGGTGGGGTTCGGGCTGGCGATAGTCGTGTTTCGATTCGCTTTCTTTCGAGGGGTGGGAGAGTCATGGCGTTTCTAGAGCAACTGAGTATTTCTGATCTCACGGTTGCACTGTTCTTCCTTGGGTTATACGGCGCTATGTCTCAACGCAATATCATCAAGACGATCATGTCGATCGGCATTATGGATATCGCCGCAATAACATTTATCATGCTAAGCAACTATCAACCCGGTGCACGACCGCCGATAGCCGGAGTTCCGGGGGCTCAGATGGCTGACCCGGTACCGCAAGCCTTGATGATTACCGCGATCGTCATCGGGGTGTCGGTTATCGCGATGTGCCTCGCGATGTTCATGCGCGTCGCGTATCGTTATGGTACTGCCGACTGGAACATCCTGATTCGCCGTTTGGATAAGTAAACCTATGCCGTTCAACGTTTCTCTGCACCTGTTAGTACTCATCCCGGTAACAGTTGGGGCTTTCGGATACTTTCTCCCGCAGAAGTTGTACAAGTGCATGCTATTTGCGACGAACGTCGCGATGGTGATGACTGCAATCTCACTCTTCATCACCGTGAGGTGGGGGGAAGACGTCGTACAATTGCTGGCCGGGTGGCCCCACGGTATCGCGATCAAGCTTGTGGCTGATCAGTACTCTACCCCGATGGTGCTCCTGACTGCAGTGTTCTTCTTCGGTACGTTCATTTTCAGCACGCGTGCGGGGTATATGGATAGGGTGTTTCTCTTTTTGTTCATGATGCTGCAGTCGACGATCTTCGGGCTGTTTCTGAGCGGCGATGTTTTCAATATCTACGTGCTGTTGGAGCTCGGTATGCTCACGGTGGGTATACTGATCATGTACAAGCGTGACAAACAGTCGGTGTATGACGGCATGCTCTACCTAATGATGAACTTCATAGGAATGGCCTTCATGCTGCTCGGGATCGGCTACCTGTATCGCATTACCGGTGTGCTGGATATCGTGGCGCTGCATGAGCGATTGGGTATGCTGAAGGATCCGCAGTCAGCTGTGGTGCCCTATGCGATGATCATCACCGCAGTTTCGCTCAAGGCTGCGTTGCTGCCGCTTTTCGGTTGGCTGCCGCGCGCGCATGGAGCGCCCAGTGCACCCGCGATTGTGTCTGCTGTCCTGTCCGGTATACAAGTAAAGGTTGGGGTCTATCTGCTGGTGCGCCTGCATTGGATGTTCGAGCCTATCCTTGACGCAGCTCCGTTCTTCGCTGTGCTGGGGTTCTTGACGTCGGTTGTTGGATTTCTGCTTGCCGTTGCGCAGAAGGATATCAAACTGATACTTGCGTATCATACCATTAGTCAGGTGGGCTTGATTGTGATGGGGCTCAACCTCGGGACCGAAATCGCGTTCTGGGGTGGTATGTATCACATCATCAATCATGCGTTGTTTAAAGGCTTGTTGTTCCTTTCCGCGGGTATCATCATCGAGGAGTACGGCACCCGCTACTACAGCGAGATTCGTGGTGTGTTTCGCCGCATGCCGATTGTGGGAATCGCGGCTCTGGCTGGGGTGCTCGGGATCACCGGCGCACCGTTTTTTAACGGCAGTATCTCAAAATATTTTATCCAACGAGGCATAGAGGGCAATCTAGGTGAGCTCGGGTTGTATCTGATCAATTTCGGTACCATCCTTTCGTTCGTGAAGTACTCGACGATTCTGTTCGGTAGACCTTCGGTTGAGACGCCGCCTGAGCGAGATCCGTTCGCTGCCGGCGTTGCGTTGATCTTCGGGCTTGCCTGCCTCGCCGGTGGTATCTTCGGGGGCCCGGCCGTGGCGCTGTTCTATGGTCCCGAGTACGCGGTCAGTGGAGCTTTCGGTTTGGAGAAGATTGTCACGTTCCTTCTTACGCTGGCGCTCGGCGTTGTGGTTTATGTTGGTGTGGTGAAACGAATCGGCGATTTCTTGGCTGATGTCCGGCAGTTCAAGTTTACCTTTAACCAGGTAACAGTGTTTCTCACTGCCTTCTTTGTTATACTGCTCACCTACGGCTATCTGACGGTTTGAGCGTGCCTTGCTTAAGGTTGAGCGATGAAGCCGATCGTTATGTGTGTTCGACTCAATGCACGCGCGGTAGCAGGCGATGACGGACCGCACCGGTGCTTTTCCGGCCCTCCCGGGAGCTACGGCACGCTGAAGGAAATCTTTGGGGCGCTTACCTGGTCGCAGTTGGGCGTACACAGCAAGCCGGGCGGCTTCTGCAACCTCAACGGCTAGTGCGATGCGGTGGTAGGATTGCTTGACAACATTGTGCGCTCGGGATTTCTCCACCCCCGTAACCGCAAGCGCGTAGTCGTAGAACACGACCTTTTCCGCCTGCTCGACGCGTCGGGGCTTGGCCCCGGATAGGCGCACGGAGAAAAGATATGCTGATCGATACCTTTGTACTGCTGCTTCCATTGTTTGTTCTCGTCGCCGGCGGTTGGCTCTTCGGAAGCCGGTGGAACCTGTCGCAAGACACGCTGCTGCGGGTAATCTCGGATTTCTTCATGCCGATGCTGGTGTTTGACGCGCTATATCGCTCAGACGTTTCGGCGGATTTGATTGTTCGCCTCGCGCTGGCGGTAACGTTTATAACGTTGGTGCTTGCGTTCGCAGCCCGCGGCGCCGCCACGGCCATGCGGACCCCCTGGGCTGCGTTGGCGATGCCGGTGGTCTTCATGAACTCGGGCTTTTTGGGTATTCCGCTCATGGACCTCTGGGGCGGCGCGCCGGCGATGAGTCTGATGATTGTCTTCGATCAGCTCTCAGGGATATTTCTGTTCACCCTTGGGCTGTTCATCTCGACCGGCGGCGTGAACCGTCGCGGTTTTCAGGCGATCGCGCGCTCTCCGATCCTCTGGGCGGTTATTGCAGGGTTCGCGTTGCGGTTTGGGGACGTGCCGGTTCCTGAGCCGCTGCTTGCGGCATTTGAGTTCGGCGGAACGCCGGCACCGCCGCTCGCGGCGTTTGCGCTCGGCTGCTCGCTATCCGGTTCAAAGCTCAGGATTGGACGCGAGGTGATAATCGGTTGCCTCCTGCGGTTCGGGGTCGGCTTTCTGGTCGGCTATCTCGCGACGATTCTGTTCGGGATCACCGGACTTCCACGTACCATCGTGATTGTCGCCGCGGCACTGCCGGCGGCGGTGTTCTCGTATGTACTACCGGCGCGATATGGCGCCGGAGACGCCGCGCCTCGCGATATTGTCGTGGTATCAACAGTGCTTGCCATTCTGACGATCCCGGTGAGCTTTTATCTCGCGGAGTTGCTCTAGTCATGTAGCGGCAGTATTTTTCGAGCCATGGTGCGCCGTGAAAGCTGCGCCGTTCCAACGGGTGAGAGTCCCGTCCGGGTAAGCGCCGAAGCGCCCGGTAGCAGGGTCCGGTCATGAGGGGAGACCCGAAGGGCTGAGCGGACCG
>PWQX01000246.1 GCA_003556605.1 Spirochaetaceae bacterium | reverse complement strand
CTCGCGACCGTACCCCCACTGAATCCGCCGTCGGCAGCGCCCATCACAAACCTCATCACCGCCGGGACGCCTGCGTAGCGCCTTTGAAACTCGTCGCGGGCGAGCATAACACCGAGATCGCTCGGAACCGAGTCGAATCCGCAGCACGGCACCAAACACGCGCCGGACCGTTCGGCTTGCCCCTGATGCTCCCGGATCATGCAGCGGACCCAAGGAAGCTCGCCGGTGAGATCAAGATAGTGCGTACCCGCGGCCGCACACTCTGCAACAACTGTCGAGCCGTAGCGGGAATACGGCCCCACCGTGCTGATCACCACGGCCGCTCGGCGCACCGCCTCCGCCACTGAGCTCTCATCGTCGAGATCAAGCTCAATGAGCTCCGGCGCGTGCGCATCCGGACTCTGCCGCATACAGCGCTCACGCACCGACTGCATCCGCTCGACGCTCCGTCCTGCAAAAGCCTGCGCAAGAGGCCGCCCCACCCGCGCGGCAAACCCTGAACTCGAGGCAACAAGGTGCTCAGCGACAGCTCTGCCGGCGATCCCGGTTATCCCGATCACCAGTAGATCGTACTCACGTGTTCCGCCGCCTGTCTTCCTGTCGGTCTCTGTCTTCCTGTCGGTCATTGTGTTTGCTCCTTACTTCCGGGCTCCTCCGGTAATAGGCATCGAATAACAAGCGGTGATAACGCGCGGTGCTCGTCACAACGCGTATTTCCAGACACCAGCATAGGTGCAGCGACATATCGTATCAAGAATACGCCGACCGCGGAGCTACCTGTGCTCCGGTTTACAAGCTGCCCCAACACAACAGGCCCTGATACAACCTATACCGTGACGTACGACGGCAATGAAAACACCGGTGGACGTGCCCCGTCCGACGGGAATAACTACACGGAAGTGCATCAGGATGTGTGCTATGACACGGGTCAAGTTGTTTCCGATAGCGGAAGTACTGACCGTCGTCCCGGCGATGATCTTTATCGGGTGCACCATGAGCTCGCCGGATGAGCCCATTACCAGAGACGATCATGGCAGGCCGCGCCCACCCGGTAATCGAACATATGACGACCCAGCGGCGCGAGGGAGAGCGGCGGCGCAGCGATAACTGTCTCCGCGAGGTGCTTCGGGCTGGTCTGCGCTTTCGCGATCTGGTGCTTGCCATACATCCGTTGGGCTCTGCTATGGGTCGTTGCCTGTCTACAGAATCGCCGCCGACCAGAGTACCACAAGGCCGAAAAGAATACAGCCGAGATACCGGAAGCGCGGGGAAGAGTATGTGTGCTGCCAGGCCTGCGAAAAGGCACTGTCCGGAGAGAATCATCATGATTGCTTCTCTGCCGCTGAAGGCGGGCGTGCCCCCCGCCTTCGCCAAACCGCGCGATGTCGGCTGCTTGAGGGTCACCTCTGTCACCGATGCCGGTCTGAGAAGACAGTGCCACATGAACTTCGAGAAAGACGCCGCCGTGCCGATTCCGGCAATAGTAAGGAGCCATACGGTCACCTCGGAGTGAAGCGAAAGCTCGAGCCCGCGCTTGCTTATGTAACCGTTAAACGGCGGCACTCCGGCGATCGTCACGACAGCGGCAACCAGTGTACCCACGTGGAGCGTTTTGCGCAGCCGCCGCGTCGGGGGAGACAACGCTATTCCATCTGAAACGGTCACCGCGAGTTTCCCTCTCAGACGAGATGCTGATAGACGTTTGGAATCGAGGGCGGCGGTCTGCGGATTCTCGAACAGGAACCCGAACACGAGGGCGCGATCGGCGTATCCCCCGGCGGACGTTCGAACAGCCACGCAGAAAGCAGGCCGATCAGCGGCAGCCCTCCCCTCGCGCGATCCTCGAGCAGTCGGGAAGTCCCGACATATGGCACAGCAGGTGCGAGACCGTAATTTGCCCGGTGTAATCGGTGCCGTTCAGCCGGTGCAGACCATCGGTCACCGTCCGCGGCAGATAGTCTCCCATCGGTGCGGTCAGGCAGACTCCAACCCGTTCGACAAGTTTCAACAGCGCGGCTGCGATAAACAGCTTGGTGATGCTCGCGGTGAAGAACGGCGTCTGCGGCCGCATCAGCGTGCCGTCGGCATGCGCGTAACCCGATACGAAAACCCGCTGGTACGATCGGTCGCCACTCTCGATCGCCAAGATCGCGTGGTGAATAGTCTTCTTCTCAGTCAGGGCGTCGACCATCCGCCGAATGCGGCCGTCGAGATTATCGGCATTGATGCCGCTCGTACTCATTCCTGCAATGTTAGCGTTGCTCACGTAAGGACGCAAGCGAACAACGCAGCGCACATACCGGAATCACGCGGCGATGACGACGGATCTCACGTGTACATTGTGCTATAGACTGCACATTTGCGTGTTCGACAATCCTGCCGTCTGCTATTCAAGAGCGATGACAATCCTTTCGTTCTTCTTGTGTTCTTCGACCTCTACGAGGGTGCCGCGCGCGTCCGGGTTTTCAGAAAGCGTGATAATTTCGTCGAGCTCAATGCCCTTCTCCTGAAGGGCATCCGTCGCCTGTTTTGGGATGATTTTGGACGCGATCCTGAGAATACCACCGGGAACCGTGACGGTTGTCTCCGGGTCGGACTCGCCACCTTTGTACACTCTGATTTTCAGGTCTGCCATGTCTGTCTCCTTACTGTTCCGCAGAACACGAATCCAGCTGTTCGCGCAGGCGACGGCGCATCTGCCCCCACCTCCCCGACCGGGACTGATCCCTCCCTACGGCGATACCGAGAGAGAGCATTCCGTCCAGGAAGGCCGGCGGCGTATCAGTGGAAAGAATAATGCTCTGGCCACGTAGAAGACGATTCGCACCACGCTGGTCACCACCGCCATTATGATCACACCGATCATCATGAGACCTTTGATGAACCCGTAAAGGGACTCAAGGAGTAGGTGCCGGCCAGGAGAATCGCCTCTGAGTTGGAGGCGTAGTAGGTGAACCATGCCGCGAGAGCCATCACCAGGTTTTTCACAGCCCCCAGGCGCAACGCGGTCCGTTCAATCGTGTCCCGGCCGGGTTATTTCTTCTCACTATTCATCATGAGCTCCTCCAGGCGATCGCGCGAAAGACCTCGATCGTCTCGTGATCCCGTATGTAGTTCATTCACCGTTTCGCTCCTGAATCCACTCAAAGAGAACAGGGAAGTCCTGGTCTATACGTTCCGCCACGGCAATGACTTCCAACACGTGCAGCACGACATCGGTGATGTTCAAATCCAATCGCAGTTCTTCAGCTGCTTGTGCAGCGATCGCGAGATTCTTCTTCATGAAGCGCAAAGGAAACCCGCCTGAGTAGGTGCCACGACGGTAACTGGTGTTGGGAGAAACGGCGTTCTCCTGCTAGTCAGCCGGGTTGAGAACTGATGGTGTAATCGCGTTTTCAAATGCCCAGGAAGTGTCTGAGCTTTGAGGGGTTACCTCCTTGAGCGTTTGCAAATCCAGACCCCACCGGCGTGCAAGGGTGAGCGCCTCACACGCTACATAGGTGTTGCCTGCTACCATGAGCTGATTCATCATCTTCATTGCCTTGCCCGCGCCGACGCCTCCGGCAACGTACACGCGCGCACAGAAGGCACCGAAAATCGGTCGGACCCGGGCAAGAACGCCCTCTGCGGCGCCCCCTCCGGTGACTCCGGTGTCGGGTTCTTCATGGGTGTTGCGGGGTTGTCGGCCCTCATCGGGTTCATGGCCGCATCTTCGGTAGCTGGAAGAGCCGCTCCTCCGGGACCGTCAGAGGTACAACGCAGCCCGGACCGAGGATCACGCGCTTCTCGGGATCCTGCGCAACCGCGTCGGCCAGCTCGGAGCGTACCGCATCGTCGCTGCCGGTCAGCAGCGTGTGATGCTCGTCCACGCCACCGATAAGCACCTTGTCCGTGAGCGTGCGCGCGGTAGCAATCGACATATCGGTGGTGCGGTCGTGCCAGTTGAGCGCGGTGACCGGGTAGGTGCAGAGCTGTTCGAACATCGGTCTGGCGCCGTGTATGTGAAAGATGTTGAACCACAGGCAGGAGACGCGTTGCAGGACCTCCAGGTCGTACTGTTTTCCGAACTCCTGGTAGCCTTCCCAGTCCATCCGATCCCAGGTGCCGAGTTGGGTCGCGAAGAAGATGCCGTCCACGCCGATTCGCACTAACTCATCCACAAACCTCCGGGTAGTCTCGGTGATCACCTCCAACCCTCGGTGCAGCGCCTGGGGTTCCTCCCTCATGTGTGCAAACAGGCGATCGCCGCACATTTTGATCGCGGTGGTGAGCGGACTGAACACGGTAGCAATTACCGGAACCTCGCCGCGAAAACGCTCGACGAAACGCGCGGTAATTGCCAGCTCGCGCGCTAGAGCACCCTCGCTGACGGCGGTTACCTCAAGCTGTTTCCACTTTTCCGGGCTGTCGATAGCAAAGCGCGCCACCACGCCTACGGTACTCTCGTCTGTTGGCCAGGCGATCTCCACCGGCCAGTCTTCCACGGAATAAAGTCCATGATACGCTATTTTTAGAAAGTCCCACCCGCCGCGGAGCTGAAAATCCACGGTCCGATCAAAGAACTTGTCCGCCTTTCTGTCGGTGTCGGGGAAGTGCTTCCACATGCTGATCCCCACAGGCTCAACGGTCCCGCCGTCGGCGAGCTCTCTCAGCCGATCCATCGCACTGTGCATAGCAGAGCCTCCTATAAGAACTCAGGCATCAGGAGCCTGGGAAATGCGAGAAACAATCCGGGAAAGACAATCCCTATAACGATAATGCCAAGCGCGAGCACGATCATCGGGATGGAAGCGATGAAGACGCGGTGACTGGGCATCTCCGCGATTTGCGCCGCTACGAGCATGCAGATCCCGTAAGGGGGGGTGATTCTCCCGAGGGACAACGTCAGCACCACGATAATGCCAAGGTGAACAGGTTCCATATTGGCCGCCGCGCCCATCGCCTGCAGGATCGGGAGGAAGACTACCACCACGATGATCGGGCTGAGGAACGTCCCCAGGACGAGGAGAAACAGCACGATGAGCATCGCTATCCCGAAGGGTGCCTCGGTTATATCCATGATAAAGGAGAGAATCAGCTCCGGGGCGTCGAGGTATGCGATGAGCCATCCCATTATACCTGAGGCGGCCACCGCCATCATCGGCAGGGAGTAGTCCACAAGAGCCTTACCCAGAATACCGGGCAGCTCCCGCACCGAGATCGAGCGGTACACCACGAGTATCAGAAGCAATCCGTATACAACCGCGACCGCCGCTGCTTCGGTAGCGGTAAAGACACCAGCGGAGATACCTCCGATGATAATCAGCGGCATCATGAGCGGCGGTATCGCTGGGCCGATAGCGCCAACCGCTTCCTTCAGGGAAAACGCCGCGATCGGCTGATAGTCGTTTCTTATCGCTACGTAGTAGGTATACGCCATCTGGGAAAACGCAATCAGTACACCCGGGATCACACCCGCGAGGAAAAGCGCCCCGATAGAGATCCGTGCCAGGGAGGCGTAGATCACCATGATGATGCTCGGCGGTATTATTCCTCCGAGCACCGAGGAGCTCGCGGTGATCGCCGCGCTAAAGGGCACGCTGTAGCCGGCTTTTTTCATCGCCGGGATAAGCATCGCGCCAATACCGGCGGTATCCGCCACGGAGGAGCCGGACAGCCCCGCAAAGAGCATGCTCACCAGGACATTCACGTGGCCGAGACCCCCGCGGATATGTCCCACCAGCTTGTTGGAGAGTTTTACCAGGCGTTCCGTTATCCCGCCGTAGTTCATCAGCTGCCCCAGAAGCAGGAAGAACGGTACCGCCAGGAGCGAGAAAGAGTCGATGCTGGCGTACACGTGGTTCACCACGCTCATGAGGTTCATGTTGAGACGCACCAACGTGATCGCCGAGGAGATGATGAACGTGAAAACGATCGGCACCTTTAGGAGAAGCAGAATGAAGAAAGAACCCATCAGGAGGATAAGCGGATTCATAGACAGACTCCCAAACGACAGGTATTGTGAGCGATCTACCGGGGAAACCGGCGCAGATCTCTCCACAGAATCTCAATACCAAACAGCAACATGCACAGCGCTGCAAAGGGGAACACCGCAAAGAAGTACGCCTGCGGGAGTGAAAGTACCCGGGAGTACCTGTTCAAACCCAGCATCATGTACTGGTATCCGTAGGGGAGAAACACGTAGACCATTGCAAATACGCTGAGATCACCGATGATGTCCAGGACCCAGTTGATCCGTACGTACTTTTCCGGAAAGAGCTCCACCAGGTAGTGCCGCTTGCGGCGTACCGCTATCGATCCACCGATGAATACGGACCAGAGAAAGCAAAAGAGGGCAACTTCCTGGATCCACATCAGGGATATCTTGAAGTAGTTGCGGGTCAGGACCTGAAGAAAAACAACGCTGATGAAAATGACGAAAAACCCGATGCCCGCGGTAGTCAGAACTCTTTCGAGTCCATCGTTAAAGCGTTTTAGCATACCACACCCTTTCCTCGATACGACGCTGCCGACCGGTGCGCCCGGCTCATCCGGCACGCACCGTGCCGGCCCGATCGCACCACGGCCGTTTTCGCCCGCTGCAAACGGGAAGCAGCGCCATTGGGAAGCACCGGTAAACCGTACCTGCCGAGCCTGTCGCGCTGCGCTGTTGCGGAACGCGACAGTGAGTGCAGACGCTACTGCATGTCGCGTACCATCTGCAGCAGGTCGGTCAGGCCGGCGTCTGCGGCGAGCTCGTCGTGCAGCGGTTTTACGACGCTGACAAACGCATCGATATCGGGAGTTACCACGGTGAGACCGAACTCCTCTTCCATCTCAACGAGCAGCTCCTGGTCGTAGACCGCACCGCGGTCCGTACCCAACCGGCCCGCTTCAAGAGCCACCGCTTCCACGATTGCGCGATATTCCGCCGGGAGGCTGTCCATCATGCGGTCGCTCGCGGTGAAGTGGGAGATCATGATCTGGTGGTTGGTCAGCGACTGGTACGGTGCTACCTCAAAAAGGCGACTACCATAAAACCCACTGATCGTGCTCTCAAACGCGTTCACCACACCGGTCTGAACCGCGGTATAGATCTCGCCCCACGGAAGGGATGTAGGGATCGCACCGAAAGCTTCCCAAATCCGCAGCTCCAGGGGATTACCAGGGAGGCGCATGTTCACGCCGTCAAGATCGTCCGGGTGCTCGATCGGACCCAGGTTTGTAGATGTAACCCGCGTGCCGCCACCGGCGAGGGCAAGCAGCTGGAACGGCAGATTGCGCTCTTCATGCTTCTCTGCCAGGTACTCGAAGAACGGGCTGTCGCCGGCACTCACACGGCGGAAGTGATCCAGATCCTCGAATAGATAGGAGAAGCCGGTGATGGCGTACTCCGGAAGAAAAGCCACCGCGTTTGAAACACCGCCGATCACAAAATCGATACTCCCGATCCTCAACTCGTCCAGGGTGGTCTCATCGTCGCCCAGGGCCCCGCTGTGATGGATCCGGACTGTCACGTTGCCGTCGGTCTGCGCTTCTACTTCTTCTGCAAAGAACTCCGCCATATCAATCCAGGGGTGCGGAGGGCTGACAACCGTAGCGAGGCGCAACTGGAACGTTTCCTGCTCATCTTCGGCAGCGCCGCCGGCGAAGGCGACACCCGTCGAACAAACGAGAAACACCAACAGGAATACAAGCGTGACTAGCGCATTTGCCGTCTTCATAGAATCCTCCTTCAGGTACCGGAAGCTCCGGCACTCTTGAATCACTGACGCGTTGTCGCACGCGTCGAATACATGAGCTTTTCAACAGTATTCACGCTTACATATCTTGTCAACAAAATTTTATTGAGTTTTTGCAATTTCTTTGAACTACTGTTGACTGTTTTGATTTTATGCAGTTAATCTTCAATGAATCACAGGATTACGAGGGTTCTGGACTGATGGGATTCGACAGCAGTTTTCTTGACGAAATTGTGGACCGCCGAAACACCAACAGCATAAAGTGGGATCGCATTACTTGTCCCGAAGAAGGGCTTCCGATACTGCCAATGTGGGTAGCCGATATGGACTTTCGTGTCGCCGAGCCTATACTCAGCGCGATGCAGGCCGCGGTAGAGCACGGCGTATTCGGGTATGCCGGGATACCGGATGAAGCGTGGCGTGCGGTGAGCGCCTGGACGAGAACGAGGTATGGCTGGTACGTACCCACGGAGTGGTTCTCATACACCGCTGGTGTGATCACCGGGCTCAACATCGCGGTGCAGACGTTTACGCGTCCCGGAGAGAAGATCGTGATACAGCCCCCGGTATACCCGCCATTCCACAGCTCGGTCTTCGAAAACGGTCGAAACCTCGTGTATAACAACCTTGTCAGGGACGACGATGGTGTATACCGGATGGATCTTGTGGACCTCGCCGCCCAGATCGATGCGGATACGCGGATGCTGGTACTGTGTAGTCCCCACAATCCTGTAGGCCGCTGCTGGTCGCGCCGGGAGTTGGAGAACCTCGCGGATCTGTGCATTGAGCGAAATCTGCTGGTGTTTTCCGACGAAATTCATGCAGACTTGCTGCTTGACGGCCGTACGCACTGCCCTTTTTCTTCCCTGGACGAGAAGATCGCGCAACGCACAATCACGGGAATCGCACCGAGCAAGACGTTCAATATAGCCGGCCTCAAGGCTTCGGTCATCATCACCCCCAACGCCCGGTTGCAGCACGCGTTTGACGCCGCGCAGAGGAAGACGTTTGGTCTATACGATGCAAATACGTTTGCGGTGGTGGGTATGCAGGCGGCGTATCAGCACGGAGCACAGTGGCTGGACAGTGTTCTCGAATACCTTGCGGCCAACCGAAATTACGCGGTGGATTTTATCCGTACAAACCTCCCGGGGGTGCGGGTAACTCCGCCGGAGGCGACGTTTCTGCTTTGGCTCGACTTTTCGTCTACCGGTTTGACCCACGATGAGGTTTCCGAGAAGCTCCAAAGAGAGGCTCGGGTGCTTCTCAACGATGGGCGCCGTTTCGGCGTTAACGGGGAAGGGTTCTTCCGGTTGAATTTTGGCTGCCCTTCGAAAACCCTCCGATCCGGCTTGAAGAGGATCGCGGAAGCTTTTTCGCGATAACTTGCAGAGGGGGCGACGTGAAAACGGCAGCGGAACGCAAGAAGAACAATCCGAAGAGATTTACCAAGGAGGACCGGAGTATTCTCCTGGCCCTGCGCCCGGTTGTGCGCGGTTTAGCCGCGTTTTGGGGAGATCGCTGCGAGGTGCTTCTGCACTCTCTCGAGGATCTCGCCCAGTCCGTGGTACAGATCGAGAACGGTTACGTCACGGGTCGGTCCGTGGGATCTCCGGTTACAGATCTCACGCTGCAGATTCTTCGGAAAGCCGAACAGCATGTAGCGGATCAGGTGGGAGATCGTGAGCCCGACTTCCGGGTGTATTCCAGCAAGACCGCGGACGGGCGTCCTTTGCGGTGTGTGACGATGGTGGTCAGAAACGACAACAGGCCGATAGCCATGCTCTGCATCAGCTTTGATCTGTCCGTGCCATTGCACCACGTTCTCCGCACACTTGCCCCCGTGGCCGATACCGAGTCGGACCGGGCGGATTCTCCCGAATACTACATGATGAGCGCTGAGGAGCTGGTGAAGCGCTCCCTTGACCTGGCGATCCGGAAGGCAACGGCCAAGCGCGGCGTGTCCCCGCAGGCGAAAAACCGTGCCATCGTCGGGGAGCTGTATCGCCAAGGAATCTTCGATATCAAGCGCGCCGTGGATATGGTAAGTGCCGAGCTTGGTGTCTCCCGGTTTACGGTGTACAGCTACTTACGTGATCTGAGAAACGAAGGAGAAGTGATAAACGAGTGACCGTGGGCCGGTGAAGGCGAATGCGTGTGGGAGTCGAACCCGGACGGGGGCAACTGCAGAGCGCGAAAGAACGCCGGTGTGTTAAGTACGTGCTCGTAGCTCATAACATTACCGCCGCCGCGCGAGAGAGAACTCGATCGCACGGAGAAAGCCCTGGCGGAACTTGCGGCGATCCTGACACTACACAGAAAACGGAACTCCTGTTTCGCGAACAGCGGGTCCGCTGATCCCGGCACAGCCGCGCGTGAGCGTCGACGGGCTGATCGATGAAGCCGCCGGCGCTTGGGCCCGAGTGACTGCTACATGTAATGCTGTCGGGAGTCACCCACGCAGCACCGGCGGTGGTACGAGAACTCACATGGCCGGACGGCTTCTCAGCGCGCCCGCAAGCCCTCCGGCGCATCATCCCGCCCACCGGGGGAAATCGATAACGTATTTTGTAGCCTATCGGCGTGCTCGGCGGCTTTGACCGTTATCCGTCCGTTACCGGTTTCGGGAAACGCGTGCTTGATTGAGTTAGTAATTAGCTCGGTTATCAGAATGCCGCTCGGCGATCGGGTATCCAAGCACCTTTCCCCATTCGGGGTTCAGCCGCAGGAGCTCACCATCGGTGGTGGTGATACAGAGCACGTCGAGGCTGGAGTCGAAGTAGCGTTCAAGCAGGCGTTCCTTCTCTTTCGCCGTCTGCTTCCTGGCGGGCGAGATACACGGTCTGGGTATATTCACGCTGCTGCAGCGGGTTGTGGAACGTCACCGGCTCGGCCCGTGCCGCCCCAAAAACGGCTTGAAGGCGCGCGGTGAACTCCGGGTCGGGGCGATCGTTCGACCAGAGCCCGAAAATTCCCCCGGGTTTCAGGTGCGCCGAGACCTGTCTCAAGCCCGCAACCCGGTAGAAGCCCTGGTTGCGGTTATCGAGCACCATCTCGGGCGAATGGTCTATGTCAACGAGAACGGCATCGAATCGTCGGCCGGGGGCTTCGGGGTCGAACCCATCCTGCGAGGCGGCACGCCGGAAGAAATCGCCGTGTA
The DNA here is from genome assembly GCA_003556605.1 of Spirochaetaceae bacterium. GTDB lineage: Bacteria > Spirochaetota > Spirochaetia > DSM-27196 > SLAA01 > B1Sed10-166. The sequence goes on along the minus strand of PWQX01000246.1, from coordinate 33,583 downwards.
CGAAGCGGCAGCGCGGGTCGCAGCTCAGCGCCGGGCCGAGCGGCAGAAGACCGGTGGCATGCCACTCAATCACGGCCTCCAGCGCTTCAACCACCAGCACGGCCCCCACCGCGGCGTGCTCGAGCACCGCCTGCGCGGTGTACCCGAGACCCAACCCGCCGACGGCCATTTCGAGGCTCCCGGTTTCCGAACCGGCGACCGGGAGTTTGTCGCCGCCGGTCGCTGGTTGCAGCGCCTCGGCGACCCCGAGCCGTCCGAGCGCAACCTCGGAGGCGGTGAACAGACTGGACATCAGGTACTCGTCGCCGAGTTTAATCTCGTAAACATCAACGCCGGCAGGCTGCACGCGGCGCCGGCGCAGGCTTAGCTCACCAATCGGCGTGTTGCGGTAGTCAAGTTCCTGAAACAGGCGATGGTTCGACATAGGTTATGTTACGCGGACTTCACAGCAGGGCCGGCGAGGACTGCGCGCCGGGGTACGGCGGGCGGCTGAAGCGGTGCCGGCTTGCACGGACTACCCGCACTCTACCAGCTTCACACCTTCTGCCGAACATCGGCCAACTCTACCACCGCCTCTGCGGCACTGCTCCGAGACGTAATCTGCTCCCGACAGATGATCGGTTCGCGGTACGCAACCCCCTCGAGTAGGTACTGATACACGCATTGCTTCTCGATATCCACCACCCAGTACTCAGGAACGCCGCGGCTCTCGTACAGCGCGCACTGAATGTGACGCGAGGTATTTTGGTGGCTCGTACTGGGGGACGGTGACGCGTAGTGCACTCCGTGGATGATCTCGTGACGCACACCATCGTCGGGGAAATGCTTGTATTCCTCGCAGGTCACCAATCGAACGAATGCTATGATCGATGTGTGTTTTAACCACTTCCCAGGCCTCAAGCCAGCTCAGGCACGCTTCAGTTGTCTTTTCTGCCATGAGGGCATCGTGCTTATGTCCCAGCCGGGAACACGATATCTGCAGCCCGGCAGTAATCTTGAATTGGCTTCATTATTTCGTCAGAGACCAAGACCCCACCGCGAAGTTGCTCTGCCTTCAACGCAAGAGCACGATCTCCAGGAACTCTGACCTCCTTTTGACCTGGTCTCGGCTTACACTTTCTGCACGTGTTGGTCAACCAGCGCATTTCACGTATCAGCCGATCGGACCTGCCGAATGATCTCGGGTTGATAATCTGAACAAAAACCGACGTGCCCCAATTGCCGGTATCGGCTCTCCTTAGCACGTACGTACCCCCGAACCGGCTTTGTGGGCGTCCCCGCAGGGCCGCCCGCGCTTCTGCCTCGATTGTGTCCCGAGGTCAACCCTGTCTTTCCCCTTCAAATGCCCGTCCTAAAGCTTAGGGGTAGTTTTGGGCAAGCGGTTGTGTTTTGACGGCCGGCGTGACATTATCATCCTATACTGTTTTGACGCACCAGCTATACGGAGCGATATGACGACAAAAGAACCACTCGACCAACTCGGATACGGGTTCATTTCGGGCACACATGTTCCGCACGGAGAGGACGAGTACTATCTGAGGAATGAGCAGTCGCGCGGCGGTCCCTACCGGAGGCTCACTGATGAGGAGATAGCACGGCTCGAGGCCAACGGCAACCGCGCAGTCAACTGGCATGATGTGCAAGTTGAGGACGGTTTTGACCCCGATCTCGTGCAAGGGAGCCGATTCTACGGTCTTGTTCGCATTCGTCGACTGGAGCCGTATTACCTGACCTATCACGACCTTAGGGTTCCGGTAGGCATCTACGACAGCACGATCATCTCCTCAGACATCGGTACCAATACTTCAATCATGAAGGTAGGCTATCTGTCACATTACATTGTCCGCGATCAGACGATCATCTCCCAAGTTGACGAGATCGCCTGCACCAACCACAGCAAGTTCGGCAACGGTATTGTGAAGGAAGGGGAGCCGGAGGACGTTAGGATCTGGATCGAGCTCGGGAATGAGAACGGCGGCCGCAAGGTACTGCCTTTCGACGGCATGACCTCCGCGGACGCCTATTTGTGGTATAAGCATCGCCAGGACGAGCGCCTGATGGAGCGCTTCAAAGCCATGACCGAGCAGCTGGTTGACTCGCGCAGAGGATACTACGGAGTTATCGGTAGCGGAGCGGTGATCAAAAGCTGCCGGATTATCAAGGACGTGCTGATCGGTGACAGCGCCTATATCAAGGGCGCCAATAAACTGAAGAACCTGACCATAAACAGCAGCGCTGAAGAGCCGAGCCAGATCGGGGAAGGCGTAGAAATGGTTAACGGGATCATTGAACCGGGCTGCAGGGTGTTTTACGGCGTGAAGGCGGTCCGGTTTTACCTCGCCGCGCACGCTTCTCTGAAATACGGCGCGCGGCTACTCAATTCGTACTTGGGCGAAAACTCGACCATTTCATGCTGCGAGGTGCTCAACTCCTTGATTCTCCCGTCACATGAACAGCATCACAACAACTCCTTCCTGTGCGCCGCTGCGCTTCTCGGACAATCAAACCTTGCCGCGGGAGCAACGCTGGGGTCCAATCACAATTCGCGGAGCAACGATGGCGAGGTTGTCGCCGGGCGGGGCTTCTGGCCGGCGTTGTGCGTCAGCATAAAACACAACTGCAGATTTGCGTCTTTTGCACTCCTTACGAAGGCCGATTACCCGGCTGAAATGCGGATCCCTCTTCCGTTTGCGCTCGTATCACGCGACGAAACCGAGAACCGACTTGTGATAATGCCGGCTTACTGGTTCCTTCACAATATGTACGCGCTTGCACGCAATTCGTGGAAGTTCAAGGCCCGCGACAAACGCTCGGTCAGGAAGTTGCTCCTGGAGACTGATTATCTCGCACCGGATACCGCCGAAGAGATGCTTTCGGCTTTAGACTTTCTTGAGAAGCATGTGGGAAAGGAGCTTCTCGCTTCGCCTGAGGGCAACGAACCGTTTGCACTACCGCACGGGATGTTCGAGAAGTCCCGGCGCTCGCCCCTGCTCCTGAAAGCGAGGAGCGGCTACGAAACCTATCGAGAGATGATACACCTGTACGCGCTGAAGTCGCTCGTAAGCTGGGCGGGGCAGCACGACAAAACCCTGCGGGACCTGCCTGCGGAGTTCCGTGACGCCCGGCGTGAAAGCTGGACGAACCTCGGTGGACAGCTGATTCCGAACTCAAGGCTGAGCGAGACGCTCGAGGATATCAAGTCGGGGCGGCTGCCCACCTGGGCTACCGTCCACCGCCGCTACGAGGAGCTCGCCCAGCAATATCCGAAAGATCGAGCGACTCACGCGTTCGCTTGTCTTTGTTCACTGCATTCCAGTTCGGCTGATCAGTTAACCGAAACTGAGCTTCTCCGGCACCTGCGGGAGGCGCTTCGGATCAACCGGCAACTCCTAGACCGCGTTCGCGAAAGCCGAGCCAAGGATTACACGGAGGAGTTCCGTTCCATTACCTACGACTCACCGAATGAGATGGAAAAGGTCATCGGCTCACTCGAGACAAATGCGTTCATCCGGCATGCTGAGCACATGGCGCAGGAGTTCGAGGAACTGGCTGCTAAGGTTTGCCCGCAGACATTGCAGGTATGAATACACCTCCCGATGACCGGGCTGTATTTCGCGAACCTCAAGCCGAAAAATCAAAGAGACGCGCCAACTCCTCGGGGCTAGGTTGTGCGCCGTATTCGCACAGCTCAACGGCCTCCGCTTCCATCACCGCATCCCCTTTTGACCCATAGCGAGCGCGTAACTGTTCGCGATACCGTTCGGCCAGCGTAGGCGAAACGCGCAACTTGTAGCGACCGCGGAGCCAGTCCCTGCGTTCGTCGGAGGCTGCCGGCACCTCGCCGGCGTACCCTTCGATCCAGGGCAACCATTCATACATCTGGCTCTCATGCTGGTGCAACATTTCGAGCTTCTCTTCGAAGACCTGATCAACCGAAACCACAGTTACGGGGTCAAACGGTACGGGAAGCTTAAACGGATCCCACCAGTGGAGAATGATGGGGTTAAACGATAGAGCCGGAACGTCCGGGGCTATGTTGGGCACCATCAGTGAATAGGCCGCATCCAGCACCAACTGCGCGGCGTGACGGTGGTCAGGGTGATAGTCGTGCAGCCGATTCGTTACAATGACGTCCGGTGCCACAACACGAATTGCCCGGATCAGCATAAGCCTGTTCTCGATTGAGGGAACCAGATACCCGTCGGCGAGCGGCAGAATCTGACTCTCGGCGCCAATGACGCTCGCTGCGCGCCGCGCTTCTTCGGCGCGCCTGGCAATCAGTTGCGCTCCACTGGCTCCGTGGTGCCCCGATTGACCATTCGTGACACTCAAAAAGGTAACCTCGTGGCCTTGACGGCTCCATAACGCGGCTGTCCCCCCGCAACTCAACTCACAATCATCCGGGTGAGCTCCAATACCCAAAATCCTGAGACGGTTCCGCACACCTGAGTGCGCTGTATGGCTATTCGCGGTCATTACTCTCCCCTAAGCCGGTTGTTCACGTGCTCTGTGAGCATAATAGTCCCCCGCATCGTATACTCGCCGGGGACGACCATGCAAGGCGCCTTTATTTCCGCGGCTAAGGCAACAGCTCGTATTATTATACATTGCTTGAATCGTTAGAATAACTTACACTTCAATCATGGCGAAGCCACCGAGGATCGACCGCGATCCCCCTTACCGCCGGGGCCGCACCAGCGACTCCGGCATTCCGGCACCAGTTCGGCGCAGCGCTGACAAGAGGATGCGAAAATCGATTAACGTAAACACCGTAAAAATACAGAACCGCCTGACCGTGTTTCGGGAACTGCTCAACGCCGGTGAGACCACGCGCACGGAACTCGCACGGCGCTGTAATCTGAGTCTCGGCACACTCGTGACCATTCTCAAGGAGCTCGCCTCGCAGGGTGTGGTTCAAGAGACACTGGACCAACGCTCGACGGTCGGACGCAAACCACATCTCGTGCGCCTCGTAGACGGCGGCAAGCGCATAATCGCGATCGATCTGTCGTCGCGAAACTCGCGCTACGAGGTTTTTCCGATCGACCTGCAGGAGGGTGTTGGGGCAAAACATCGATTCCTACCCGACCAATCGTTGGAAACGAACGTGCGGGCGATGTTCGGTGAGATACGCCGGCACGTGGAAGATCTTGGGATTAGCGACGAGGACATTATCGGCATCGGCGTCTCGGTACCAGGCTCGTATCGCTATTCTTCCGACAGTATCGAAAACGCGCCGTATCCGGAGCTTCATCAGATAGGGCTGAACCGGTTGCTCAAGGAGTATTTTGGTCAGCCGGTGACGATAGATCACGACGTATTTCTCGCCGCCCACGCCGAGATCCGCTACGTTTCCGGGTATCGTGACAAGAACATCTTTTATATGTTTCTGGGAGAGGGCGTCGGCGGTGCGCTGTCCACCGACGGTGAGCTCTATCGAGGGTCGCGGGAGGACGCCGGAGACATCGGGCGGATGTTCATCTCCGAAAACGAAACCCTAGAGGACCTCGTTTCCTGGAACCGAATCAAAGCGGCGCTTTCGGACGGGGGTTCCGTCGGGTTCGGAGGCACCGAACCCGACGGAACCGAGAGCGTGAACCCTGGGACGAGCTCACAGCTGGAGCTTCCCGGCCCGGTTCAGGAGGCAACGCGCGTAATTGCGCGAGCGCGGTGGCCTCTACTTCGAACCCGCCCTCCTCATAAGCTTCAGCGGCGGGGAGATACCCGATGTGGCCGTTAGCGAGCCCGACAAGCACGATGGTAACGCCGGAAGGAGCCGCCGGCGCAGCGGCAGCGAAACCCGAGCACGACTCATCCGCAGCACTCGGACATCGCGGAGTTCCAGATTATCCACGGCCTTGAGCACTTCAGCCCCTAAGCGCTGACCGAGAAGGTCCACATCATCACGTGATCCGGGATGGATAATTGGATTGCTATCCCCTTCCGCCCCATTGGTAAACAGAACGGTAGCCTCGGAACCGAGAGCCTGCTCAACAAAGCGCTGCATTGCCCCCGGGTAATCGGCGGAGATTTCTGAGTTGGGCCCGAGCACAACCGCGTGACACGCGTAGTTCACGAGAACGGCGCGCTCGGGCTGATATCGCGTCGGGCGCTGCCGGCAACGAACCGTGCCATTCCGTAGACCTCCACTCATATACAAACTAGATATTGCGTTAATTATTATGTGAATGTAATCTTCAATACCAGCTTGGATGTGTCAACCTGTCCCCGTATACAAGATCGCTTCTGTTACTGCGCAATTTTGATCTTACGAGAAAGGAGAACGAATGCAACGACGCAACGTGCTAATCGGACAGTCAGGGGGACCGACCGCAGTAATCAACGCTAGTCTTGCGGCCGTCGTCAAGCAAGCGAGGCGCTCAAAGAAGGTTGATCGCGTCTACGGCATGCGCTTCGGTGTTGAAGGGCTTTTGAAGGGTCACCTGGTCGACCTCACAGAGCTGCCCCCCGAGCGCCTTACCCGGCTGGCGCGGACCCCCTCGTCGGCTCTCGGGTCGTCCCGGCACAAATTGAGCGACGACGAGCTCCCGCAAGTCCTCGAACAGTTGCGCCGTTGGAATGTAGCGTACCTCTTTATGATCGGGGGGAACGACACAATGGAGACGATCCACCGCGTCGAGCAGCACTGTGCCGAGGAGCATTTCCCGATTCACGGGATCGGGATTCCCAAGACGGTCGATAACGACCTGTTCGGCACCGATCACACCCCCGGCTACCCGTCGGCCGCCAGATACGTCGCGTTATCGGCGCTACAGGGCGGGCGCCTCGCCTGTGACATGCAGCGCGTCGATCAATATCTGATCCTCCAGACCGTGGGCCGCGATGCCGGCTGGCTGCCTGCGGCTGCCGCGGCGGCGCGCAAACGCGAAGGCGATGCCCCGCATCTGATCTACGTCCCGGAAGCTCCGATGCATCGCGACACGTTTCTGCAGGAAGCCACCAATTGCATCGATCGCAATGGTTGGGTATCAATTGTGTGCGGAGAAGGCGTCATCTGGGACGACGGCACACCGGTCTCAGCCAGCTCGACTTCCGACCGCTTCTCCAACATCGAGTACGGGGCGATGGCCGGCACCGGCGCGGCGCTGCACCTGCATCGGCTCCTCGCCGAGTACACCGGTTTTCGCGGCGAATTTCAGATTCCGGAGTCCCTGCCGATGTGTGCCGCCGATCGAGTCAGCGAGCTCGATCGCAAAGAGGCGGCGGCGTGCGGTCGCGAAGCGGTGCGGCTCGCGCTTGCCGGAGCGTCCGGCCTTATGGTCGGGATGGCTCGGCGGCCGGGCGCTTACGCGGTCGAATACACCACCGTACCGTTGCAGGAGGTGGCCCGCAGGACAAAGCCGATGCCGAATGAGTATCTCGCCGATCACAGGCGCGACGTCTCACCGGAGTTTCTCGCGTATGTTCGTCCGCTCATCGGCGAGCTACCGGAGCACGAGTCGCTCCACGATCTTTGATGATCGCGAGCGGGGTCCGCTTATATCATCGATAGGAGTATGAGAATGAATCTGCAATCTGAAGATTACCGCCGCTTCAAACTGGTTCAAGAAATGGCCGAAACCAGGGGACTCATTCGCGGGCTGAACCGTGAACAAATTGAGCATATTCCGGTGCAACACTCGAAACTCCTGCTGACCGGCGAAGGCTCGTCGCGCATATTCCCCGGCAAGCATACGGTCAGCGCTTCGTACCGCTTGGGATACCGAGACCACGTATTCACCCAAACGGCTGCGAACAGCCTCGAGTTCGCCCATTCGGATGAGACGCTGTTCGTGGCATCCAACTCCGGCCGTACCGCCGAGTGCGTGCGGCTCATCCGCCGGCTCAAAGACCTGCCCGAACGGCAGACGATCGGCCTGACGACGAACCCCGACTCCCCTGTGGCATTGGAATGCGACTCGGTCTACATCCTGACCTGCGGAAAGGAGGAGGCGGTAGCGGCAACCAAGACTGTCGTGGAACAAGCGCTGTTCTACGACATCCTTTTGCGATCACGCAACGGTAAGGCTCCCATAGATCTCCCCGCCCTCGCCGATGCGTTTCAGGACACGCTTGCCGCCACAGTACCCGAGGCAGTGCTCAGGCCGCTCGCCGATGCGTCGCTCATCTATTTCGCGGGGCGTAATGACGGCGTAGCCGAGGAGTTGACGCTGAAGACCAATGAGATTACGCGCAAAAAAGCCGACTTTCTGGAAGGCACCTACGCCGTTCACGGTATCGAGGAGGTTATGGATCCGATCGAAGCGGTCGTAGTCGTCGACCCGTTCGAAGCGGAGGAGCAGAAGTTTCGAAACGTGTTACAGGACGGCGTCGGGATTCCGGTGGTAGCGATCAGCACGCGCGAAACAACGTTTCCTACCTTTCGGATCGCCGGCGCCGGAGAGCTGCAGCCCTACCTGCTGCTTGCCGCCGGCTGGAATTTACTCGTTGAGCTTGGCCTCAGGCTTTCGGTAGATCTCGACCAGCCGCGCCGCGCACGGAAAGTCGGCAACGAGTTCGTCGGATGACCTAGGGCCCGGCCGGCTTGGCCGACTGAACCTCACGCGAACCGTTTGCGGAGATCCCGGACCCAGGCGCTAAGACATTTCTCGGTGAGATTGGCCTGGTTATCGTCATCCATCACCAGGCCGAGAAACCGCCCGCCGCGCACCGAGCCAATTATAGGTTGTTATGTTTTCGTGTAAAGCGTCGGTTAGGCGCATTACGCGGTCGGTGGTGTTAAACTGCTCCTGATCACAAGCAATCCGGAAGCGAAAAGATCAGGACAGTGGATGGCCTGTAGCTTTTCTGTGGCGCCCCGCTGACACGGGTTGCGACCACGGGGAATCGGTACTCTGCTCTCTTGCTTTCAGGAGAAAGAGGAGGAGACGATGATTACACGATTTCATGGTATCGATCGGCACAAGTAGTACTCGACGGTATCGGTCCTTGATCGAGAGGGCCGAGAGATTCGGTTTCTGCTTTCATGTCAGATGGAGGCGTATCTCGCCGAGTTAGGTCCGGAGGACGCAGTTGTCATGGGGGCCCGCGTATGCGGGCCCTAATATCGGGCTGGGCGGATTTGAACCGCCGACCCCCGGTCCCCCAGACCGGTACGCTAAACCACTGCGCTACAGCCCGTTGTTCGTAACTCTTGAAACGCTACCACAACGCAGCAATCGGTGTCAATGTAGCGACACGGTGAGCTATACTATAGCCGTACGGCGCGGGGCTTACGGCAAATGACTTCCGTGCGGCGGTAGCACACAACAAGGCGCAAGGAACCACAAGAGATGCAGCGCGGGGCCGGTTTGTCCGGCGCGGAAAAACGGCGCGGGCGAAGGGTATTCAACGCGTTCGCGGTCGTTAATACATTCTCATTCCTCCTGCTTTCGGGAAACATGATCACATTGCTTGCCTTACGGCTTGGCGCAAGTGCTGCGCTGATCGGCGTGCTTGCGTCGTTTCCGTATGTGGCGTTCTTTTTCATGGTTCTGGGCAAGCGCTTGGTCTCGCGCCTTGGAGTCGTCAAGCTGTTCGGACACGCGTGGCTGACACGCTATCTGCTGATGCTGCCGGCTCTCAGTATTCCGCTGGTAGCGGTACACGCCGGCACGGGGGCGGCACTCGTGCTATTGCTTATGTGTACGTTGGGTTTCCACGCCGCGCGCGGGGTGGGCATGATTGGTGAAAGCCCAACCTTGGCGGCGCTTTCGGCGGGGCGCGATCGCGGCGATTACGTCTCGCGCTTTCATATGATCGTTGCCACAGTCTCCATTGCGGCGGGCCTCGCGATCGCCGCCCTGTTGGGCGCGCGCGCACCGTTGTCGCGCTACGCGTTGTTCATAGGAGCCGGAATCGCAGCCGGGTTCTTCTCCACGGCGCTGGTTTACAAGCTGCCTGAGCTGGCCGAAACGCGTTTGGGGGCCGGCCAGTCGCTCATCGAGACCGTTTCCCGCTCGCTCGCGCAACCCAACTTCGCGCGCTTCATCGCGGGCTTTGCGTTTTTCGGCGTGCTCGCGGGCATGGGCCGCAGCTTCCTCATCGTGTACGCCAAACAAGTCTACGCCCAGCCGGATAGCGTGGCGATCTTTTTCACCGTGGTCGGCAGTCTTGGGGCGGTTTGCATGGGATACCTCGCGCGCTTGCTGATCGACCGCCTGGGTGCTAAGCCGATCTACCTCTTGTTCACCGCGCTGTACGCAGCGAGCCTGATTCCCGCCGCATTCGCTCCCGCGCTCACCGACACAACGCTTGTACTGTTTCTCTCGGCCGTGTTTTTCTTCGCCACTATGGGACTCACCGGCGGTGAGAACTCGGCCCAGGTGTATTTCTTCGGTCTGGTTGATCCACGGGACCAGCTCAATCTCGGCATTCTGTATTTTCTCACCTTGGGTGTGGGTGGAAGTCTGGGCGCCTTGTTCGGCGGTGTTCTGCTTGACCTCATGCCGGTGATTGGGATAGAAGGCCCGGCGGCCGGGTTCCGTGTGTTCTTCAGCTTGATGATCGTTCTGCTCGCCGCGGCGTTCTTACTGAATAGCCGGCTGGAGCGCCGCGGTGCGCGCTCGTTTCGAGATGCGTTCGGTGTCATCTTTTCGATCCGCGACCTGCGCGCGATCAACCTGCTGCACCAGCTCGACCAGCCACACTCAATCACCGACGAGCGCCGATTGCTTCACGAGCTGGGCGAATCACACTCGGGAATGCCGCTGCAGCAGGTTGTGCAGAAGCTCAGCTCGCCGAGTTACGAAGTACGGACCGAGGCGCTCGCGGCTCTCGAGCATCTCCCGCTGGACCGCGCCGCCGAGGAGGCACTCATCGCGCATTTGACCACCCAGGAGTTCACCACCGCGTTTTTCGCTGCACGCGTTATCGGCACTCGCAAGCTTGAACGCGCCAAACCGGCGCTGCGAAAAACCATGTACTCCGACGACCACCTGCTGGCTGCTCGCAGTATGGTGGCGCTGGCCCAGATCAACGACCGTCGGATTATCTCTGAGATTCAAACCATCATGCGTATCAGTAGCCACCCCATGGTGACCATCCACGCCGCGATGGCGCTCAAGCTGTTCGGCGACACCGGTTCACTGCCGGTATTACTCGATCGCGTGCACCAAGAAGCCCGAGCGCCCTATGTACGCGATGAGCTGGTGCTCGCGATTATGGGGATTTTAGGACTCGTCGACTGGTTCTACCCAATCTATTCGCGCTTCTTGGAGGACCGCTCCGAGGGCATCGATGAGCTCGAGCGCTTTCTTGAAGAGGAACGGCGGTACTCCAAGTGCAGCGGGCAGGCACCGGCCTTGAACGCCATGCTGGGAGCCCTTGCCGAAACCACCGAAACGTTCGCTTCACGAGCCCGTGCGTTGTTCGAGGAGTTTACCGCTACGCAGGAAAAGAAGCCGCGATCTCATGCGGCTCAGCTCGTTGCGACCATCCTCGAGGACGATACGCTGATTGGGTTCGATCGATTGAAGCTGTTGATTGCTGCGCTGCTCGTGAGGCTGCACTGCAGCGCCCCGGCTCGGCGCGGTCTGTTCTCGCGCCTGCGCCGGCGCAAGTGGTAGCGGCTAAAGCCTCATCGTCACGTTATAATGGCTCCATCAAGGATTCGCCTCCGCAGGCGGCAGCCGGCTCAGCGCGCGTTACGGCTTCTGTTTGCTGAGCTTCAGGAGCGCTTCGCGATACAGACCTTCCTTCCGATGCAGCATATCCATCGGCACCTGGTAGGCTTCTTCGATATTCTCTCTGGAATACAACTCCTCGGTCGGCCCTATGCATACGGTGTCGGAGCTATAGAACAGCGCCATATACTGCGAGTACTTGCGCGTCAGCTCGAGCTCGTGTACCGAGTAGTACACACTGGTACCGGTACGCGCGGCGAAATCGGTCAAGAGCTCAAACGCCCGGTGCTTCTGATACTCCTCGAGCGCGAAAACAGGCTCATCCATCATGATGATGCGCGAGCCGTATAGCATACTGAACGCGATGATCGCGCGCTGCAGTTGCCCTTTGCTCAGTTGTTGCGTGCGTTTCTCAAGCACCCCATCCAACTCAAGCGTCCGCTGCAGCTCGCCTAGAAACGACGGGCTTCTGTCGCCATGGAATCCGTTTTCATATACAAACTCCATCAGATCACCGATTGAGTCGTGCGTCTCGAACTCCATATTCTGATACACGAACGATACCAGTTCGTTACGACGCTGTTCGAGCTCAGGATCCTCAACAGCCCCGACAAACATACGCGTGTCGGAGCCGAGCAGCGTGACCGTGCCCCGGGCCGGAAACAGCCTGGCACCTGCAAGCAGCAACAACGTCGATTTGCCGCTGCCGTTCTGCCCAACCAACGACATAACACCGTCCGGTAGCTCGAGACTTAGCTCGGAGAAGACTTGAGTGACGTCTTCGGCCGCCTTAAGACCGCCTTCCGGCTGAGCACCGAGCTCGGGATCGTTGCCGGTGTAAAAGAAATCGACGTTAGCGAACTCAACCGGGCTGTTTGACATGGCTTGAGCTCCTCATGGTGCGATATTCCGGGACTGTGACCATCGGCGGCCGTTCCTCTTCGACAAACTCATACTCAACCGCCTCATACTCCTCGTCGTACGCTTGAAACTGTCTCAGCACGTGGTTCAGCTCCGGGAGCCCGCTAACGACGCCGAGAGACTCAGCACGCGCAAGAAAGGTCTGCAGGATCGTGAACGCCATTCGTCCAAGATTCATCGTCGGCTGATTGAAGTGCACGCGCTGATCAAGATCGGTCTGTGCGAACGCCCCCATGCCCCAGCGAGTGTAGACGTCGAGCAGATGAGATGTCTCAACTCCGTAGCCGATCGGGAATGGAATCGCCTCCAAGACTTCGCGGCGCACGGCGTACTCGCCGGACAGCGGCTGAATGATCAGCGACAACTCCGGAAAGAACAGCGAAAACAACGGACGAATCAGGATCTCGGTCACTCGCCCGCCGCCGGTGGGGCGCACTCCCCCACTCGAGGCTAAGGGGCGGTCGTAAAACGCCTTGACGTATTGAATTGCGGGCTGGTACACCAGCGGCGCGACCAAACCGTAGACGAAGCGCGGGTGGATGTTCTTGATATCGGCATCAATGTACACGATGATGTCACCGTGCAACTGGTAGATCGCCTTCCAGAGATTCTCGCCTTTGCCGCACTTCGGCCCCATCTGGGGAAGAATGTCGGACGCCAAGTACGTGTCGGCGCCGAAGGTGGCGGCAACCTCAAGGGTTTGATCGGTTGAGCCGGAATCGATAACCGCGATCTCATCGAGAAGGGGGTAGCGCTGCTGCAGCTCGCTTCGAAAAACGACGATTTCTTTCGCGATAGTTGCTTGCTCATTGAGCGTGGGGATACACAACGAGATCGTGAGCCCTAAGCGTTCCTTTTCGTCCACCAACCGCTGCAGGTCCCGAAAATCAGAATGATGGAAAGTGTTCGTCTTTAGCCAGTTCTCAGCCACGGTCACAGTACCCCTGGTCTATTGCCTGCAGCAGCGCGATAACCTGGGCCATCCCACTCGCGATGGGCGCAACCTCAAGCTGCTCGCGCTCCTCATCGAGGTCCTCCCCGCTAGTAAGTCCAACCCTGAGCGCCGGAATCTCTCGATCAACAAACGCCGACAGTTCCGCGGTGCTCGGCGAGATGCGCGGCGGCAATCCCAGCGCGTTGAGGATGTCGCGCGCGCGTTCGGGCAACGGATGCGAGAACTCCAATCCCCCGGGTCGGCGCCGCGCGATAACCTCGAGACTCGCCTCACCACCCCCGAGCGAAGCAACCTCCGAGGCGATATTAGCGATCTTGCGATGCAGGTCGGCGACGATCTCTCCTGAGTCACTGCGCACTTCCAACTGCAGCTCAGCATGGGTCGGCACCTTGCTTCCGGGACCGCCGCCCTCGATTGAGCTCATCACCACCGCGCTGCGCGGTCTGCGCGGAAGCGGAATCTCGAGGATTCGCGTGATGATGTCGTTCATACTCACAATCGCACCGCCGGCGCCGAAACGCGTCCAGTCGTACTCATCCGGTAAGCGATAACGGATTACACCGCGCAGCATCCCGATAGTAGCGTAGCTCAGCCGTCCGAGCCGAACGCCCTCCAAGCATAATCCGGCGTTTATCGCAAGCTCGGTGTTATTCAGGAAGAAGCGCGTGCCGCCGAGATCACCGCGACCCAGCGCTCGCGTGCTGCCCATGAGAATAAGATTGCTTTCCAGCTCGAGGCCGAGACCGCTGAGCACCAATGGAAGCGTTACCAACGCCGCCACGCCGAGACTGTTGTCGGCAAGCCCTACCCCGGAGACCAGCCCGGGCTGCACCGTCACGGTGTGGTCGAGGTTCTCATCCACCGGAGTATCGAGGTGGGCGACCACTAAGAGATTGCGATCAGCGCAACGGCCCGGAAGGATAGCGAGCGCGTTGCCCGCCTCATCGATAGAGCAGTGTTCCAGGCGGTATTCGGTAAATCGGTCCAGCGCCCACTGCACCCGCCGCTGCTCGCCAAAGGTCGGCGAGGGAATCTCGGCCACCATTACGAGATTCGTAAGGAGGATGTCCTCCAGCCGGCGGATGGTCTTGGTGTATTCCGGCAGCCGTTTTAGAATCTGCGCAAAGCTTTCACTCATCGTTTCATTCCTTCACCACGCGTGAGATACTCCGCCCCGCAGCACCAGGGGTCTGCGCTCGCCTATCCCCAAATCTCGCACAAAGACCCTATGCCAAACCGCCTGAAATTGCAATACAAGCCCAGATGCGCGGTAGATTCCGAATATTGGCAGGTATTTCAGATTGACGTAAACGCTGAGCAATTCTATGATAAAAAAGTAACTGATTTGGCCTGATCCCGCGCAAGGCAATACATTACGACGTTTCTTACTAATTAAGGATCGTTTGGAAAGGAGAGACCTAGATGCCGAACCTACAGACCAACTACATGGGAATCCCTCTGTCTAACCCGTTAGTGGTGGGGGCATGCAGCCTTACCGCTCATATGGATGCCATAAAGAAGATCGAGGAACACGGCGCCGGCGCGCTGGTGATTCAGTCGTTGTTCGAAGAGCAGATTCAGCTCGAGCGCTATCGCCACGACGAAGATATGGTGATGTACGACGACTGGCACGCTGAAATGACCAACATTTTCCCCGAGAAAGAGCATTCCGGGCCGGAAGAGCATCTGATGTGGGTTCGCAAGGCGAAGGAATCGGTCGCAATCCCGGTGATCGCCAGCCTGAACGCAGTCAATCACCAAACCTGGGTGGAATGGGCTGAGAAACTCGTTCAAACCGGCGCCGACGCACTAGAGTTGAACTTCTACGCGCTGCCGGTACACTTTGATCAAACCGCGCAAGAGATAGAAGACGCTCAGGTAGAGGCGCTGCGTGCCGTGCGGGAAAAAGTAGATATTCCCGTTGCAGTCAAGCTGAGCCCGTTTTACACCAGCCCCTTAGCGTTCATCAAGAAGCTCGACGCTACCGGTATAAACGGTTTGGTGCTGTTCAACCGCATGTTCCACCCCAGCTTCGATATCGACAAAGAGACCGCGAACTTCCCGTTCAATCTCTCGCACTCCAGCGACCACCGTTTGGCGCTGCGCTTCGTGGGGCTGCTCGCCGACAACGTAAAGGCGGCGCTGTGCGCGTCCAACGGGATTCACTCCGGCAAGGACGCGGTTGACGTACTGTTGGCCGGGGCCGACGTGTTCCAGACCGTAAGCAGCCTCTATCAGAACTCGCTTGACCATATGCATACCATCCTCCGCGAGATCGAAGAGTGGATGGAGCGTAAAGGCTACTCATCGCTCGATGACTTCCGCGGCAAGCTCAGCGTTGAGAACACCCCCGACCGTTGGACCTACCGCCGCGCCCAGTATGTCCGCATGCTGCTGCGCAGCGACGAGTACATCAAACGGCCGAAGCTGGTGTAACACCATCGTGACAATCGAGAAACATGAATACGGCTCTACCGCGGACGGTTCCGCGGTAGAGCTTTTTCGCATAGACACCGAGACCGGCTACCGGCTTGCGCTGACCAACTACGGTGCGCGAGTGGTCTCGCTGCAGACGCCTGACCGCCACGGCAAGAGCGAAGAGATTACGCTGGGGTTCAACGAGCTCGCGCCGTACCTGCAGCCCAACCCGTATTACGGCGCGACGGTAGGACGGGTTGCGAACCGCGTAGCCGGCGGGACGTTTCGCATCGGCCGCAAGACGGTGCGGCTGCACTGTAACGAGGGTGAGAATCATCTCCACGGCGGGCACCAAGGCTTCGACGCTCATTTGTGGTCTGCGGAGGTTATCGGTCATACCGACTGCGCCGGGGTGCGCTTCTCGCGTGTCAGCCCCGATAAGGAAGAGCGCTACCCGGGCAAGCTCTGGGTTGAAGTTGAAGTCACGTTCAGCGCTGACGGCGCGTTGAGCTTACTGTACTCGGCTCAAGCAACCAAGACCACACCGGTGAACCTCACTAATCACACGTACTTCAATCTGGCAGGACCCAAGTCGCGCAGCATTTCAAACCACCGCGTTGAGATACACGCCGCGCATTATCTGCCGGTCAGCGAAGCATCTATACCCACCGGTGAGCTGCGAGAGGTTGCCGGCACCCCTTTCGACTTCACACGCTCGAAGGCAATCAGCGCCGAGATCGGCGCGGTTCCAGGCGGGTACGATCACTGTTTTGTGTTTTCGCCGCATGAGTCGCTGCGCGAACTGACCTCGGTCGCGCACGTTTACGACCCCGATAGCGGTCGCCGCATGGAGGTCCTCACCACAAAACCGGGGATGCAGTTGTACACCGGGAATAAGCTGAAAGGAAAGAAAGACCGGCACCGCAGCAAGCTGCCGGCCCGCTCCGCGCTGTGCCTTGAAACGCAGCACTTTCCAAACGCGGTAAACGAACCGCACTTCCCGTCGCCGTTTCTCGAGCCGAGCCGAGCCTATCGGCACCACACAATCTACCGGTTCAGCGCCTCGCGATGAGCGCGAGGCGCCCGGCAGCCTCACTGCTCATCGGCCGGCGGGCGACGCCGGCCGAAGGCAATGGCGTTAGTCGTCGTTGACCACCTCGTACTCAGCGTCTTCCACACTGTCGGCTGAATCAGTGGAGCCGCCGCTGTGGGCGCTGTGACCGGCGTAACCGCCTCCGTCTGCCCCGGCGCCGGCAGCGCTTCCGCTATCCGTGCCGCCGGACGCGCCCTGGTACAGGTGCTCGGCAAGCTTGTGCGAGTGCCGCTTTACTTTCTCGCTCGCGCGTTCAACCTCATCAACATTGCCGCGCTCAACTGCGGCTTTCAATTCGGACACCGCGCCTTCAATCTCGCCACGGTCAGCGGCCGAAAGCTTATCACCATGCTCCTGCAGCGTCCTCTCGGTGCTATACGCCAGCGAGTCCGCCTCGTTCATGGTCTCGGCGCGCTTACGCGCCTCCTGGTCCTCTGCCGCGTGATCTTCCGCCTCGTGGACCATGCGTTGAATCTCTTCCTCATTCAGGCCCGACGAGGACTCAATGCGAATACGCTGTTCTTTGCCGGTACCAAGGTCCTTGGCCGATACATGCACAATGCCGTTTGAGTCGATGTCGAAACTGACCTCGATCTGCGGCACACCGCGCGGCGCCGGCGGAATACCCGACAACTCAAATCGCCCTAAGGTACGGTTCTGCGATGCCATTTCGCGCTCGCCTTGCAGCACATGCACCGTAACCGCACTCTGATTATCCTCAGCGGTCGAGAAAATCTGGCTCTTGCGTGTCGGGATCGTGGTGTTGCGCTCAATCAATTTCGTGAACACGCCGCCGAGCGTCTCAATACCCAGCGAAAGCGGTGTCACATCCAGCAGCAATACGTCGTTCACATCACCCTGCAGTACGCCCGCTTGTATTGCCGCGCCTATCGCAACAACCTCGTCGGGGTTCACCCCCTTGTGCGCGTCACGCTTGAACAGCTCTGTAACCACCCGTTGAACCGCCGGTATGCGGGTAGAGCCCCCCACGAGAACTATCTCGTCAATGTCCTCGGGCTTGAGCCCCGCGTCGCTCAGCGCGTTCCTGCACGGTTGCACGGTGCGCTGCACCAGGTCATCCACCAGTTGCTCGAACTTCGCGCGCGTGAGCGTATACTGCAGGTGCTTCGGCCCCTGCGCGTCGGCGGTGATGAACGGCAAATTGATCTCGGTGCTCTGCGCGCTCGACAGTTCCTTCTTGGCGTTCTCGGCCGCTTCCTTCAGCCGCTGCAACGCCATGCGGTCGCTCGCGAGATCTACGCCGTAATCGTTCTTGAAGCTCTGCACCAGCCAATCGATAATGCGCTGGTCAAAGTCGTCACCGCCCAAGTGAGTATCGCCGTTGGTTGACTTGACCTCGAAGACATTGTCGCCGAGCTCGAGGATCGAGATATCAAACGTACCGCCACCCAAGTCGTAGACCGCAATGGTCTGCTCGCCGGCTTTCTTGTCGAAACCGTACGCCAAAGCAGCAGCGGTGGGCTCATTCACGATGCGCTTCACTTCAAGACCCGCAATCCTCCCGGCGTCCTTCGTCGCTTGGCGCTGCGAGTCGTTGAAGTAAGCCGGAACCGTTATGACCGCCTCATGAACCTCTTCACCCAGATAGTCCTCGGCCGTCTGTTTCATCTTCTGCAGAACTGCAGCCGAGATCTCCGGCGGCGAGTACTGCTTATCACCGACCTTAATGCGCACCTCGCCGTTGTCACTCTTGCCCACATGATACGGCACCATCGAGATTTCGCTCTCTGCCTCGTTGTAGCGGCGGCCCATGAAACGCTTAATCGAGGTAATGGTGTTCTCCGGGTTGGTAACCATCTGGTTCCGTGCCGGCTGTCCGAGCAAACGCTCGCCCTTATTCGTGAAGGCCACCACAGACGGGGTCGTGCGGCTGCCTTCCGCATTTTGAATCACTACCGGGTCACCGTGCTCCATGACTGCAACGCAGGAGTTGGTTGTCCCCAGATCAATTCCTATTGTTTTCGTTCCTTTAGCCATGATCTCCCTCCTCCGCAACCCCGGGGGCTGCGAATGCCCCCGGGACGCGTGAGTTCTCTATCCTATCTATGTTATCAGCCTCAGTCCGGCCGGCAGTCGCCTCATCAGCCGGTCTTGATTTCAATACGGCGCGGTTTGACCGCCTCTTTCAGATGCAGCGTAACGTACAGCACG
The DNA here is from genome assembly GCA_003556605.1 of Spirochaetaceae bacterium. Lineage (GTDB taxonomy): Bacteria > Spirochaetota > Spirochaetia > DSM-27196 > SLAA01 > B1Sed10-166. The sequence continues at coordinate 14,400 of PWQX01000246.1, read as the reverse complement.
CCGTTGTCTAAGTTCGCCGCAATCTTGTCACGATCAACACTGTCGTCTACCGTATACACTTGGTAGTAGTCACCGCGACGGCGCTCGCGGACCACGTGCCGCGCTCCCTCGGGCAGTTCCGTGCGCCGGCCGTGGATCACTAACTGATCATCCTCCACGCGAACGTCGAGGTCCTTTTTCTCGACACCGGGCATCTCGAGGCGCAGATGCACGACGCCGTTCTCTTCCCAGATTGTGCCTACCGGACGAACGGTAGCGGCCTTTTCCAGTTCCTTCGCTGCCATAACCTCATCCTCCTAGCGGCTCTCAATTTGAATCGTGCGCTGCTTCGCTTCATCGCGCTTCGGTACCCTGACCGTCAGCACACCGTCTTTACTACCGGCCGATACCCGGTCACTGTCCACCCCCTGCGGCAACGAAATCGTCCGCTGGAAGCTTCCGTACCAGATCTCATCACGATACAGCTTGCGGTCGCCCTTCTGCTCATCTCCGGCAAACGGAGCTTTCTTCTCGCCCTTCAATGTCAGCACGTTCGCTGCAATCGTCAGCTCTATATCCTTGTCAGTCACACCGGGCAGATCGCACAGCAGCTCAAACCGATCGTCGAACTCAAGGATGTCCACACGGGGCGCGGCCGGACGATCAAGCAGACCCGGACCCAACTCAGTTGCTTCCGGATCGAACAACCGATTGATTTCATCTTCCAACCGGTCGAAGTAAGATCCTGTGCTGCTCGGCACACCGTTCGGCATTCTCATTAGCCTCATGATATTCTCCTCCTTACCTGCTACTGGTTCATGTTGTCTCTACACCATAAAAATAGCAATATTAGTGCCAAACGGGACTAACACGATTAATTGCTTGAATGACATGGATTTATAACACCTGCTCGGTGATGCACTCAACAGTCATACAAGCTGAAATGAGTCAAAAAGCCTCACCTGCTTTCCGTGCATTCCGGAATGAATCTTTTTGACACAGATCGAGCCCGCGCGGTTTTGCGGCTGACGCACGGTGATCCGCGTGCTATAGTGGCGGCGATGAGGACAGAAGAGCGGGTTGCGCGATTACGCGATCGCATGCGCCGAGAAGCGCTTGATGCCTATATTGTGTACGGTACCGACCCCCATCAAAGCGAGTACGTCCCCGAGCACTGGCGCCACCGCCACTGGATCACCGGCTTCCACGGTTCGGCCGGAACGGCCGTGGTAACGCTGGATGAGGCCGGCCTGTGGACCGATTCGCGCTATTACCTTGAAGCCGAACAGGCGCTCGCCGGCACGCCGTTCCGCCTGCACCGTGCTGATGAACCCGACAGCCTTGGGGTCGCCGAGTACTTAGCTGAAAACCTACCGAGCGGTGCACGCGTGGGAGCCGCCGCCGCAACCTTGTCGCTGAACGAGTTCCGCGCCTTGAACGGTGAGCTCACCCCGCGCGGCATAATAGTCGAGCCTGGGAGCGATCTGGCGGCGGCGATTCGCACCGATCGCCCGCCGCTTCCAAGCACAGCGGTATACGAGCTTTCGGCCGAACGCGCCGGCGCCGAACGCAGCGAGAAGCTCGCGCGTGTGCGCGCCGAGCTGTGCCGGCACCGCGCGGACGCGCTCCTGATTACCGCGCTTGACGAGCTTGCCTGGACGCTCAACCTGCGCGGCTCGGACATCCCATACAACCCTGTCACTCTCGGCTATCTGCTCGTTGAGCAGGAGCGCGCACGGCTGTTTCTCGACTCGCGCAAGCTGAGTTCCGAGTTCGCCGCACATCTGGCCGCCGACGGCGTGATCTGCAGCGAGTACAGCGCGGTCGAGGCGGTGCTCGGGGAGCTTCCGGCCGGCACGGCGCTGATGTGTGACCCTGCCGGTATCAGCATGCAGCTCCTCAACGTCCTGCCGAGCGCGGTTTCCACCGTGGAACACTCATCGCCGGTGGCACGTATGAAGGCGGTTAAGAACGCCCGAGAGCTCACGCAACTGCGCGCCTGCATGCACAAAGACGGGGCGGTGATGGTGACGTTTCTGTATTGGCTTGCCGGCAGCCGCGAGCATACCCGCATCACCGAGCGCTCGGCGGCGCTGTACCTGCGCGAGCTGCGCGCCGCGCAGCCTGAGTTCGTGGACGAAAGCTTCCCGCCGATTTCCGCCGCCGGCGACCATGCGGCCATTGTGCACTACTGCGCAACCGACGCGTCTGACCGCCTGCTTGAGGGTGAGGAGCTTTACCTCATTGACTCCGGAGGCCAGTATCTCGACGGTACCACCGACATCACCCGCACCGTTGCGACCGGCGAACCGAGTGACCGCGTACGCACCGAGTACACCGCGGTTCTGCAGGCGCACATCGCGCTCGCTACCATCACCTTCCCCTACGGCACCACGGGCACCCAGCTTGATGCGATCACGCGCGCAGTGCTGTGGCGCCGGCACCGGAACTTTGGTCACGGCACCGGCCACGGCGTCGGCTTCTTCCTGAACGTACACGAGGGCCCGCAACGGCTTTCACCCAAGTGGAACGCCGTGCCCCTGGAACCCGGTATGGTGGTCTCAAATGAACCGGGGCTCTACCTCGAGGGCTCACACGGAATCCGTATCGAGAATCTGGTGTGCGTACGCGCCGATCGCGAAAACGCGTTCGGGCGTTTCCTGTGCTTGGAAACACTCACCCTCTGCCCGCTCGAGCGGCGCCTCATAGACCGGGAAATGCTGACAGAGCACGAGCGCGAGTGGGTGAATCGATATCATCGCTTGGTGTTCGATCAGCTCGAACCGCACCTTGAAGCCGGTGCGCGCACCTGGCTCGCCGAACAGACCGCACCGCTGTAGGTGCACCATCCTGCACCTAAGGTTCCACACTCTCGCCGAACGGAGGGGATTCCGCCGTTTCGCTTGCGTCCGAGCGGAATAAGGCTTATAGTAGTCTCACAATAAGAGACAGTTGGCTGTTTGACCGGGAATCCAGGCTGAGGATGACGTGAACACAGATAGTGTACAACGACGCATTGGACTCCTTATCGCTGCCTCGGGAATCGTATTTGTTGTCGTGAACGGCGCGCTGGTCGCCGGTGTCGCTGAAGACGACACGTTTGTTACGATCATCAGCCATCCCCGTATACTGCGGTTGCTCGGCACTACGGCCGGTTTCTTTGTCACCGGGCTCGTATGCGGCCCGGTGACCCGCGCGGTACAGGTTGCTATCTTGGTTTTGCTGGGTATCAGCAGCGACCTGGCGTTCGGCGGGCACGCGTTCTTCGGCGTCGGTATCCTGCTGCTTGCGGTGATCCTCGCATACAAGTACGGCTTTCTAGAGCGCTACCTGCGAATGAAGCTTGCCGGGTTGGCCGTCGTTGCATTCGTCGCCGCGGTGGTGACCTCCGGAGCACTCACCCCGGCGACCGTGCTCGGCGCCATGAACTCGGTAGGGTTTCTTCTGATTTTCGTAGGCGTGATCGGCATCGGCTTCGACGAACAACTGCGCCGCCTGAATAGCTCCAACGCCCAGCTGATGGAAGAGCTGCAGAGATCTGAACAAGCGATGAAGATCGCGCAGAACACCGGTGGGCTGGTGCACAACCTGCGAAATGATCTGGGTCTCGTTTATGCCAGTCTGCAGGTCGCCCGCCTCACTGCCGAGGATACCAGCCACCTCGATGAGATCGAGTCGAAGCTTGAGCGTCTCTCCGGCCGTGTAGACCGCATTATGTACGCTGGTAAGTGCAGCGAGATTCGAGAGCTTCAGCACGTCGACCTTGATCATCTGCTGGGCTCGGTGATTGAAGGGTTCCAGGCAGATCGTGACTTCCGACGAACGGTCAAAGTGAACTACCAGTTCAACGGAAACGTATACATTCGTGCAATGCCGTCGGACCTCAGTCAGATGTTTGAGAACCTGGTGAAGAACGCCTACGAAGCAATCAAAGCGCACGAACACGTCTTGACGCATCGCGGCCAACTGGGGCGTATCTCGGTTAGGACCGAGATTCAAGACGGTGCGGTCCTCGCGACCATCAGCGACAACGGCGTCGGAATGGAGAACACCTCAATCGACGCGTTCCGAATCGGCCGCACGAGCAAGTGCGGCGGTAACGGATACGGAATGGTCTACGTGATCGAGACTATCGCGAAGTACGACGGAAAGATAGACATCACCAGCACGCCGGCGGTCGGCACTACCGTGCGTCTTGCCTTCGGCCGTTCGGTCACGATTCCGTATAGCGCCGCTCATAGCGCTCAAGAAACCCGCTGATCATCTGCTGTTTGGTGTCTCTCATGCGCTGCGACAGCGACACCTTGTATAGATGCGGATTAATGATGCGCTTGTAGGTGTCGTCGAATCGCCCGAGCTCTTCGGCCGCATACCGCTGTATCTCCGGTAAGCTCGGCTCAGGCGCCACACGGCGTCCCGCTTGCATTTTGCAGCTCAGCTGCGCGCGGTACGACTGGGGCAATTTCAGCGTGAACCAGCGCGAATCTATTTGTGGGTGGTAGAACACCATGTACCCGCTTTCGGGAATCTGTTCGTGGTCAAACGCAATCAGGTCGGCGATCGGTTCACCTTGTCTGTCGAAGAACCGGTAGACTTGCTTCACACCGGGATTGCTAGTCTTCGCCGGGTTGTCCGACAGCTTCATGGTAGGCTGAAGCTCGCTGTTGTATTGCTTGGCGGCGAGTTTGTACACCCCGGTGAGCGAGGCGTCTTCTCCCCCCGTAACCAAGTTGGTTCCCACCCCCCATAGATCGACCGGAACCCGGCGCGATACGAGTTGTTCGATGATTTCCTCGGTCAGCTCGTTAGATACCGCGATCTTCGCCTCGTGCAGCCCCGCGGCATCCAAACCCTCGCGTACTCTGCAGCTGAGGTACTCGATATCTCCGCTATCAAGGCGGATGCCGAAGCTATGTCCGGCCGCCTGCAGGCGCTTGCCGACGGTAATCGCGTTCGGCAACCCGCTGTCCAACGTATCATAGGTGTCGATCAACAGCACGCTGCGCTCCGGATACAGATCGGCATACTTCTCAAACGCCTCGAGCTCGCTGTCAAACGCCATTACCCAGGAGTGAGCCATTGTGCCGCTCACCGGGATGCCGAACATGCGGCCTGCGAGGGTGTTTGAAGTGGCGGCAGCACCGCCGATGTAGGCGGCCCGGCTCGCCGCCAGCGCTCCGTCCCACCCTTGCGCCCGCCGAAGCCCAAACTCCACTACCGTACCGTCGCCGGCTGCCGTCTTCACTCGCGCCGCCTTGGTCGCGATCAGGGTCTGAAAATTGATGGTGTTAAGCACCATTCCTTCGATAATCTGTGCCTCGATCATGTTGGTATGTACCCGCAGCAGCGGTTCTTGCGGGAACACCACGCTGCCCTCGTCCATCGCGTACAGCTCGCCGCTGAAGGTGAACTCACGGAGGTACTCCAGGAACGGCGGCTGGAAATACCCGAGACTCTCAAGGTACGCGATGTCTTCGGGCTCAAAGCGTAAGCCTTCAAGCTGGTCTATCAGATCACCGAGCCCGGCGAACACCGCGAGACTGCCTCGAAACGGCTCGCGGCGAAAAAACATGTCGAACACTGCCTGCTGATCTATGCCGTGCAGGAAGTATCCCTGCGCCATCGTGAGCTCGTACAAGTCGGTAAACAACGCTGAGCGCCGCTCGCGGGCGCGCCCTCGAGGCGATACGGCCATTTTACAGCTCCGACGACGGAGTCATCGCCGCACCGTGCGTCCGCATCGTGTCCAGCGCCTTTAGCACGCTTCCGGCGGGCTGGTCGACGCCGCGCACCGCATCCTCGATTACCGTGACCTCGTATCCAAGGCGCAGCGAATCGGTCACCGTGGAGTAGACGCATACGTCGGTAGCAATCCCGCAGACGTACAGTCGCGAAACTCCCAGACCTCGCAGATACCCGTCGAGCCCGGTAGGTGTAGACTGGTCGTTCTCGAAAAAGGCCGAGTACGAGTCCAGGTCAATCCGTGTGCCCTTGTGCAGTATGAGGTGTATGGGGTTCGCATCTAGACTGGGATGCAGCTCCGCACCCGCGCTTCCCTGCACGCAATGGACGGGCCACAGCAACTGCTCGCCGTAGGAGACCGCGACGGTCTCAAACGGCTTTTTGCCCGGGTGGCTGGAGGCGAACGAGATATGACCGGCCGGATGCCAGTCCTTTGTCGCAACCACTACCGCGAAATCCGGCGCCACGGGGTTGATCACCTGCGCAATCCGGTCGCCTTCCTCCACTGCCAAACTTCCTCCGGGACAGAAGTCGTTCTGCAGATCCACAATAATGAGTGCTTTGGTCGAATCACCGCTCCGTAACGACATATTACTCCTTCCTGTCCTTTTCCTCCCATGATAGCGGAGTTTTCCGTGTATGTAACCGGCTGCGGTAGGAAAGGCGTAAAGATAGACAGCTGCTCTTGACGCAGGTGTAGGAATGCTTATACCATTATAGTACGATTCGGTAAAAGTTTAGGGTCTTTTGCCGAATCCGCCGATCTCAAAAAGTTTGGAGATAGCCGGTGGAAGCGAGTGATCACCGTGATGGCGTGCTGGAGGACTCTCAGGCGTTCACGGAGGATCTTGGCGCAACAGTAAATCGCGCCATTGGCGATGACCCGGCGGCGCAGCAGATCGCTGTAGAGCTGTTAGAGCAGCTGTGCGACGTTCCGTTGCCTGCCGACCTTGCGCAACAGAAGATTCGCGAAATCCAAGAGCACAGGCGCCGCCTGGGGCAGAAGCTCGATCGTGAAGTGGATTTTCGAGTGGCCGCGCTCGATTATTTCATGGTGCACGACCAGCGTCTCCAGAATCCACGCGTAATTGAGCTCGACCGTTTCCGGGAATACGCCCTACGCAGCACTATTGACCCGCTGACCGGCGTTTATAACCGTCGTTTCCTGCACGAAATCCTCCACCGCGAAACCAGCCGGGCGCGGCGCTACGGTCACTCGTACTCCATACTGTTCCTTGATATCGACGATTTCAAGCTCGTAAACGACAAGCACGGGCATCAACTCGGGGATGAGGTACTGATGTCCTTTGCGAGCACTCTACAGATGCACCTGCGCGAGGAGGACGTCGCGGCTCGCTATGGCGGCGAGGAGTTTGTAGCGGTACTGCCGGCCACCACCAGTGAGGGAGCGCTACACGTCGCCGAGCGTATCTTGAGCGCCTGCCGTAACGAGGCGTATCCCGGCGGCGTATCAATCACCGCCTCGGTCGGCATCGCCGAATACCCGATTGACGGCACATCCGCAGCAGCGGTAATTGAGCAGGCCGATAAACATCTGTATGCGGCCAAGCTCGCCGGCAAAGACCAGGCAATTGCCCGCGCCGAAGACCAGCGACGCTCGCCACGCTACCGCGCGTCTTGTCTTGTCACCGCCACCATCACTGAAGATGTCATCCAGGGCGCGATGCACAACGTGTCGCTGTATGGGGCGATGCTCGCACTTGATCGGCCCCTGCCCATCGGCCGGCACGTGACGCTCGAGATCCGCGAGGTGCAAAGCGATAACACGATTACGGTCTCGGCCCAGGTGGTGTGGACGAGTGTCTTCGGTGGGCTCGCGCACACTGCCGGCATTCGCTACCATACGCCACAGCCGGAACTGATAGAGCTGGTCCGCAACGGCCCGGGGCTAAAGCACGCACCGAGAACACCGCCGTGAGCACTCGCCGGCGCCCCGCCGGTCTGCGCACGATCAGCCCGCCGGCGGCACACAGCCTGCGCTGGCGGCTTGTGCCTCCCCCAAACACTCACGCACACACAGTTCTTGACGCCCTAGAGGCCGGGTGGTATAACTGAAACTTGTCGCGAACAATGCTTTGGAATGCTACATTCACGTCTAGCCTGTAGCATCATGCTTTCTGCCAAAATGTCTAATAGAGGAGTGAACATCCATGCGGGAAATCATGGGACACGCAGCCGGAAGGGTCTATTTGGCAGTGCTCTTCCTCTCGGTTATTGCGCTGATGGCATTTATTGTCACCGGTGGGCTTGAGACCGCAGCGGGAGAAGAACCGTTTCTGCTGTTCGGTTGGATGACGATGTCGTTAGTGGTTGGCGCACTGTTCGTGGTGGTGTGGCTGATCGCCTATCTTGCGTATTTCTTCTTCTTCTGGCCGTACCGCTGACGGCACTAAACGGAGGATCCAATGGTTTTTGAGATTACTGCGCTTACCGCCTTCGGCTTAATCATTATTGCCCTTGCCGCGTACGGGTACAAGGTCTCGGCCAAAACCGCCGAGGATTACATGCTCGCCGGCCGCACCATCGGCGTGGTCGTGATGTTTTTCTTTGTCTTATTCGCGATCTCCTCAAGCTGGACGTTCTACGGCTTCCCCGGGATGCTGTACCTGCACGGCCCCGGCTACGTCTTTTTTATCTGGGGCTCGGTCGCAGGTTTCGCGGGGCTGTATATGTTTCTGGGCCCCCGCCTGTGGGCGCTCGCCAAGATCAACCGCTTTCTTTCACCGGTTGAAGCGCTTGCCGAGCGCTACGAGTCTAAAGGCCTGCGCATGGTGCTCGCAATCAGCATTCTGGCCTTCATCGTTCCGTATGTGGGTATTCAGCCCTTGGGTGTCGGCGCCGGCTTCCAGGCGCTTACCGGCCTGCCCACTATGTGGGGAGCCGGCTACACGGTGGTGTTGCTGGTTGTGCTGGTACTGCTCGGCGGAATGCGGATCGTCGCCTGGGTGAACATCTTCTTGGGCGTGGTGTATGTCACCGCACTGTTAGGTTCGCTCATCTGGATTGTGCAAGCCACGCTGCCCGGCGGCCTATCGGAAGCGGCGCAGCGCCTGATGGAGAGTGAGCCGGCGCTTCTCAGCGCCCCCGGGCCTTACGGTGAGTTCGCCCCGGTCTTGGTTGCCGGGACTTTCGTGGTGGGCCTTCTAGCCTTCAGCTGGCCGCATGTCGTAATCGGCGCGATGACCGCGCGCGACAAGCACTTGTTCAAGTGGTTCCCGCTGCTGGTGTTCGTGTTCGGCGGCCTGTTTTTCTACGTTATTCCCTTCGTATGGGGCTCGCTGGTGGCGCCGGCGGTCCTTCCGCCCGCTGAATTGGCTCAGCAGGCCGCGGCCGCCGGCAGCACGCTGGAGATCGAGGCCGACCGCGTGGTGCAGACTATTATCACGCGCACCCTTCCGGGGTGGTTCGGGGTGTTCGTGCTGATGGGTGTTATCGCGGCGGCGGTTTCTACCGCAGCGGTGCAACTGATGACCTCAAGTATCATCGTAGCGCGCGACGTAGTGCAGGGCATCTTCAAGCCCGACGCTTCCGATCGGCAAATCACCGCCTGGGCACGCTGGGCGGTGATCGCGGTGGTGGTGCTTAGTCTCACGGTGTCCATCCTCGACACCGGGCTGATGGCGCTGTATCTCACCGATGTGTCGATACCCGGCTTCGCCCAGTGGGCACCGGCGTTGGTTGGCGGCCTGCTGTGGAAGCGCGGCACCCGCGAGGCTGCGATAGTCGCGACCTCGGTTGGTGTGGTTTACTTAGCGTTGGGTCTGCTCATCACCCCAGGCGGCAGCCGCGTATTGCTGTTTGATCTGCACCCGGTTGTGCCGACCTTGGCCGTCAACGTGGTGGTATACATTGTGGTGAGCTTCTTGACTCCAAGACCCAGTGAAGAGATTCAGACCCAGTTCTTTGACGAAGTCGATGAGTTTCTGCGTTCGGAGAGTTAAATGGCTGATATGTGGAGAATAATCTACAACCCTCAAGGCGATATCGCCGACATTCTGGCTTACCCCTCGGCCCTGGTCGAGGGGCGCATCTCCGGGAAGTACTTGCTTTCGGGCGAGCAATTGCCGAACTCAATGGTGGTGCAGGCGGTCAAGCGCCGCGGTATACTCGCCGGCGCCGACGTCAAGATAGACAAACAGGCGGCGCACAAAAACAATATCGACGTGGCGGTCGCCGCGCGCGGGGGTCGCGGCTCTCCGCAGCCCTACGGCTCAATGACCCTGTCGCAGCTCATGGCGAAAGGCTCGCGCAAGTACAAGGCGGTGGACCAAGACCCCGACGAGCCCGCGGTCCTGCTGTATACCTCAGGTACTACCGGAAAGCCCAAGGGCGTGATCATCACGCACCGCAACTTCATCGTACAGTGTCGCGACAACGTGCGCGAGCTGCTTGCTCTCACCGACAAGGACACGCTCATCGGCGTGCTGCCGTTGTTCCATGTATACGGGCTCGCGAACGGACTGATCTCGTCGATATACTTCGGTTGCGCGTTCTCGCTCATCCCGCAGTACAGTCCACAAGCTTTGCTGGAGAACATCAGCAAGGTCAAGGCCACGATCTTGATAGCGATCCCCACAATGTACATGCACGTGGTACAGCTGGTGCGCATGCGCAAGTCGTTGATCCCCAAAACACTGCGCTACTCGGTCTCCGGCGGCGCACCGCTGCCGCACAACACCATGAAGGAGTTCGAAGAAACCTTCGACACGCAGATCAGTGAGGGCTACGGTCTCACCGAAACCACCTCTTCGGTCTGCGTAAATTTGTCGGGTGAAGGCTACAAGCCGGGGTCCATTGGACGCCCCGCAAGCCAGGTTGAGATGAAAGTGTTCGACGACGACGGCAACGAGCTGCCGCGCGGCGAAATCGGTGAGATCGTGATCCGCGCCGGTGTGGTGACCCCGGGATACTGGAATCTGCCCGATGAAACCGAGGAGTTGCTGCAAGGCGGCTGGCTCCACACCGGCGACCTCGGCTACCAAGACGAGGACGGCTACTTCTTCATCACCGACCGAAAGAAAGACCTCATTGTTCGCGGCGGATTCAACATCTCGCCCCGTGAGATCGAGGAACTGTTGTACACGCATCCTAAAATCAAAGACGCCGCGGTTCTGGCCGTTGCCGACAAGCGTGAGCGTGAGGCCGTGAAAGCGTTTGTGGTGCCCGAGGACGATGCGGAGCTCACCGAGCGCGAAGTGCTGGAGTTCTGCGGGCAAAACCTGTCGTCTTACAAAGTTCCAAAGATCGTTGAGTTGTGCGCAAGCGTCCCCAAGAGCGCAACCGGCAAGGTCTTGAAGAAGGAGCTCGTGGAAGGCTATAAGGACGAGCGCTTGATCGAAAAAGGGAGCTAACGGGTCATGAACAACAATGCAATGACAAGCGACAGCTTGGTGACCCTGTTGGAAGAGGTCACCAAGAAGTTCAAGAAAAAGAAGGCGATCCTATTTGAGGGCCGCGAGTTCACGTACGCCGAGCTCAACGAGAACGCCAACAAGGTTGCAGGGGGCCTGGAGTGGCTCGGCATCAGGCGCGGCGACCGTGTTGCAATCATGCTTCCGAACATCCCGGAGTTCGTATTCAGCTTTTTCGGGATTCAGAAGCTCGGCGCGGTCGCAGTGCCGTTCAACACTATGTACAAGGGCCGCGAGATCACCCATATTCTCAACGACTCCGGCGCGCGGGCACTGATCAGTTTGAGCAGCAACGCGGCGCTGATCAACGAGATCCGAACCGACTGTCCCGCGCTTGAGCACGTTATCTACACCGGCGAGCGCACTTTGGTGTTCTTTGAGCCCGAAGGCACCGCTAACGTGCAGCTGGTAGTAGAGAAGACTGCCTTCGACGAACTTGAGCAGGCCTTTGAGCGCATGGGCGATTTGCTGCTGCGTGTGGTCGGCGAGTTCGGGGTTAGCGAGGCCTGGTACAAGCACCGTGGGAGCCTGCGCCACGAAGGCAAGAAACTCGCCACCATCGTGGTGTCGGAGATAGAGAACCTCGCGATCATCAACGCGGTGGTCTTCCTCGACGACTACAACCTCGACGAATTCTTCAAGGTGATCTGGGTATCTCCCGAGATCAAAGACAAGGTCGTGGAACCCATGACTTCGGTCCGGACTATCACCGGCAGCAGGCCTGCTATCGACGAGTTCCGCCGGGCGGTCGAAAAGCACGCTTGCGAGATCTTCGGCGTGAGCTTCGAGCCCGGCGAGCTCAAGCGCGACGAGAAGTTTGGATACGAGAAGACCCGCTCCATGGCCTACCGCACATGAGCACCGGCTCCGCCCGAACCCCGGCCGCGAGGCGCGGCATTGATCGCGCGGCGGCAGAGCCGCGCAGCAGCCCCGCTCGTGCGCGCCTTTTTCGCATCACAGCGGCAGTGCTGCTTGCAGTTGGGCTCAGCGTAGCCCTCCCCGCGGCGCTCCGGGCCCAAGAGCCGCTCCCCGGCGGCGACGACCCCGCGCCCGCCGGGCGGCAGGTTGTGTTCACTACGCGATACACCAGCGGGCTGTACCTTTCGCGAGCCGAAAACTTTGACCTCAAGGCGCAGCCGAGCGATGAGCTGAGCTTAGGCTTGGGTATGCGCCTGTTCGAACGGCGCGTGAAGCTTGGTTTTACTGCCGGGGCGCACTATGTGCGCGAGTCCGACACCCGCGGCGGCTATCTCTACCGGGCATTCTGGGGCGCCGAGCTCGGGCTGCGCGCGGCCGCCCACCGCCTACTGTACCATTCCGGCGAGGCCGGTGAGACCGCCGGCGGCGTTGCGCTGGAGGCGGGGGGCCGCTTCTCGCAGTACCGCTACACGCGGCTGCTGTTCTTTCAGCCTTTTATCGGGCTGGAGCCCTACCTGGAGTTCGCCGCCGACCACCGCCGCCGCCTCGCGTTTCGCTTGAGCGCGCCGCTGCGCCGGTACGACAACCCCGACCTGGAGCGGTCGTGGTCGGGCGGGCTCTCGCTCGGCGTTTTGATCAGAAGCCGCTGAGCCGGCCCTAAACACCCGTACCGGCTCCGCGCTCGCACGTGCGTGCTGGTGTATCCGCACCCGCATCCCTAACGCGGAGCGAAGGCCTGCCATTTAGTCCGGAAACTGCGAAATCAACATACTCGCTCGCAATTCCGAAATTTCGATTAATTCTAGATTGTCATCGTGAGAATCTAGGATATACTGGGTGCTACGTCCGCAGTCCGGGCGTTACATAACTAAACGAAAGGGGTATCTCATGCGCAAATTTCTTGTGGCTGTGTTGATGCTTAGCCTCGCCGTGCCGGCCTTCGCCGACGTGAACGGGGCAAAAGTGCTACCGGCGGGCATACTGCGAACCACGGTGGTGCCGGCTTATGTGTTCGCCGTAGACAACTTCAAGAGTGATTTCGGCTTTGATACGAGCAGCGCAGACGACGTCGCGTTCTTCAACACCGGCATCGCGCTCGAGTACGGTGTGAACGACTGGATCACCGCAGCGGTCCAATGGGCGCCGGGCTGGACCATATGGTCCGACGTTGACTTAGCCTTCGACGAAGACGCCGAGCTGCACCGCTTTTTCGACATGTTCGCCGGTGCCAAAGTTCAGATTATAGGCGAGAACGCCCCGGTACGGCGCGGTGACATGCGCTTTGCGTTCGCTCCCGGACTGAAGTTCCCGTTGGGTTACCCCGACTGGGACGGACAGTATGATAGTGACGATTTTGAAGATAATATTAACAACCCTTTTGTTCAAGGTGCGTTAGCCGGAGGTGATATTACGGCCAACGAAGCCGTTGGGGCCTCGCTAGCAGGGTCAGGAGAGCTAAACACAGAGTCAACCGTCGAAGATCCGTTCGTCGCGAGCTCGCCGGATACCAACCAGCTCGGCCTTGGTCTGCGTTTGTATTACGACTACATTTTCACCGAGAACTGGTGGGTCAACTTCTTCGGTGAGGGCGCTTTCTACTTGCTGAATGGCCGCGCGCCGAGCGTTGCTGCACACGCAATTGCTGAGCTCGAAGGCGTGGAGGACGAGTTCGACAGGGGATGGGACATAGAGCTCGAGATTGAGCCGCATTTTGAGACAATGCTTGGCCCGGGGCTCCAACTGGGCGCCAGTTTGCCGGTCAAGCTCGATTACGCGCCGGAAATCAAGCTCGACGGCGACAAGCTCAGCAAGTGGGAGTCCGACGCGTTAAATGGGGAAGCACCGTTTGAAGACGACGAATCTACGACAGGTCCTTTCTCCACCCTTTCGGTGGGGCCAACGCTGCGCCTGTTTGCGCGCGGGTGGACGCTTCCCACGGAATTCGTCCTGAAATACAACGCGCCGATAGCCGGACGCAACGCGTCTACAACGCACAGTTTTTCGTTGCAGATTCGAAACTATCTGTCGTTTTAATCGCAGAAGTATGGTACTCTAAGGGGTACTTCGGAGCCGCGTGAGATTATTCACAGCGGCGCCATCCCGTCGCTGCGACCGGCGAAACGGCGCCGACCGCAGCGAGCCTTGACCTTGCCCGCCTGGTTTCAGGCGGGCTTTTTTTGATATGCTGCCCTCCGTGAGGTCTGCCGGCTTCTTGAACGGCAAGTATTCCGCAGGCAGATATGTCTACAGCACCAGGCCCAACGGGTTTCTCGCGCGGCTTGCGCAGTACGCGCCTCCGCCGAAGCGCGGCACAAGCCGCGGGCCCCGG